>NZ_JBKEIV010000010.1:0-47500 GCF_046693725.1 Anaeromassilibacillus sp. SJQ-1
GGAAATGCCATCAAAATTTCATACTCAAAAAGGATATGAGCTTGCAGCACAAAGCAAGTTGACAGCCGCTATGGAGGACTATTTAGAAATGATTTGCCGGTTGAGCCGGGACCATGGATACACTCGTGTCCACCTCTTGGCAGAGCACCTCAATGTCAAGCCATCATCCGCATCCAAAATGGTGGACCATTTAAAGGACTCCGGCCTTGTTCAAGCGGAACGATATGGTTGTATCAGTCCCACTGCGGAAGGGGTTGCTCTCGGAGATTACCTCCTTTACCGGCACAATCTACTGAACCAATTTCTCTGTTATATTAACCATTCTGAAAATGAACTTGAGCAAGTTGAACGGATAGAACATTTTATTGATGAGCGAACCGTTCGCAATATTTCATCCTTCTTAAATGAGCGCTCCATCCATTCCTAAAAAATGCCAGAAAAACTTCGCTTTCGAAGAAGAGCATGATATAATGAAATTAACTTTTTGACCGTTTTGATTTTCCAATGCTTCTTCCCAAAAGGCTCTATCATAAACTCTTCAAAATGATTCTATAAAGGTTGTCAGAACGTTTAAAGCCATTACAAAGGAGGAATAAAGATTGATTCATCACATTGTTTTTGACATGGGAAATGTTCTGGTGGATTATCGACCCATGGAATATACCCAGCGATTTTTCTCCGATCCAGCGGAAGCAACGCTTGTCTGTCGGGAACTCTTTGATGGTCCCGAATGGCCGTTATTGGATGAAGGAAAAATTGAGCCGGAAGTAGCGCTCGCCCAAGTCTGTGGCCGGCTTCCAAAGAATTTGCAGGAACGTGCAAAAGAGCTATTCCACCATTGGTTCGATCAATTGACGATCATCCCTGAAACCAACGAGTTAGGACAGCGATTAAAACAAAAAGGGTACAGTCTGTATATCCTATCGAACGCAGCATACAGTTTTCACCAATACGCTCATAAGATTCCCCTGTTTCCACTATTAAACGGATATATCGTGTCCGCCGATGAAAAGTTGGTCAAACCTAACGGGGCAATCTACCAACTGCTATGTAAGCGGTATCAGTTAGAACCGGAAGAATGCTTCTTTATAGACGATCGCGCAGAAAATGTAGAGGCAGCCAGACAATGTGGAATGTATGCCTATCAATACCAATCCGATGTGCAAGCGCTTTATAGCGCTTTACAAAGGGCTGGTGTAAATATTTAATCGATTATTTCGTGCGTATATAAAGCGACAGTCAGAAAGTTTCTGTCTGTCGCATTTCTTTTTTGTTTGATTTAGCAAAATGGGGTTTCTCCTCTGTGGTGGAGAATCAGAGAGCTTCGATTGCAAGAAAACGAGAACGCTATACTTATCTGAATCACACGCTTCACTATAGGGAAAGGTCATATGAAACATGATTTTCCCTTTTTGATAAATCCACGGGCCTGATTTGTTTAGATTACTACCGGTAATGCAAACGGACGTTAGCATTGGTATAGGAAACATCCTTTTATAGGCTGTGGGGCAAGTCGATATATTTGTTATCTCTCGCGGAAGCTTGCTATTATGAGGTCCCTATAGGGATTGACCCTAAATATTTTATAAAGTACTTCATAATCCGTTGCGGAAGCCCGTTTTCGCTAAACATACAATTTGCCAAAAGATACATAAATTTCATATTAAGATTGCAAAAAATGGTTTCCAGCCTGATTTTTTTAAAATGATGATCTACGGGCTGTTCATCCCGTGGAAACATGGTACAATAATAAAAGATATTTCCCCTGTCAAAGAAACGAAAAAATTTGGAAATCTCCGTCTTTTTTCATTCCAAAGTCATCTAAAATATATCCTCCAATTTAAGAGAAAGAGTTGTGGTTTATGGTCTTTTCCAATCTGTTCTTCTTGTTTGTGTTTCTCCCGCTCAACTTGTTGTGTTATTCCCTGGCAAAGACGATTCGAACAAGAAACATCATTATGCTGATGTTCTCTCTGTTTTTTTATGCCTGGGGAGAACCAGTATATGTATTTCTTCTGGTTGGAATGGCGCTTGCAGATTGGTTCTTCGCCCGTTTGATTCAAAAAGGGAGAGACGACGGCAAAATGTCCCTTTCCAAAGTCGGGTTAATTGGCGCGCTAATTGTCAGTTTAGGCCTTCTGGGAACCTTTAAATACACAGGATTTCTTGCTGAAACATTCCATCAGTTGACTGGATTTCCATCTGTCATTCCACAAATCGCTTTGCCGATTGGTATCTCGTTTTATACCTTCCAATTAATCTCTTATGTAGTCGATGTTTATCGTGGAGAGGTGGAAGCACAGAAAAAGTTTTGGCTTCTGCTCATGTATGTCAGTCTATTCCACCAATGCATTGCTGGACCAATTGTTCGCTATCAGGATGTCAGTCGCAAAATTCTCTGCCGTAAAGCCTCACGGGAGGAAATCAGCCGCGGCATTAGCCGGTTCTGTACCGGTCTTGCCAAGAAGGCACTGCTCGCCAATAGTTGTGGAGCCTTAGCAGACACGCTTCTTCTCTCCGATGCAGTCGCTTCAAATGCTGCTTCCCTTTCTCAAAATCTGGCGACATTGCAGGCACGTCCAGTCCTCTCTCTATGGTTGGGCGTCCTTGCCTTTATGTTTCAGATCTATCTGGATTTTTCCGCTTACTCCGATATGGCGATCGGTATGGGCTTAATGATCGGATTTCATTATAAAGAAAACTTCAATTATCCGTACCTTTCCCGTTCCGTATCTGAATTCTGGCGCCGTTGGCATATTTCTCTGGGTTCCTTCTTCCGCGATTATGTTTATATCCCGCTGGGAGGTAACCGGCGTGGATTGCCCCGAACCATTGCAAATCTATTTATCGTCTGGTTTTTAACCGGCCTGTGGCATGGCGCCAGCTGGAATTTTGTCCTGTGGGGCTTATATTTCTTTGTTTTTATTGCAGTTGAACGCCTCTTCTTGGGAAAACTTCTGGAACGGATTCCCGCCGTATTCTCCCATCTTTATCTTTTGATCATTGTCTTTTTTGGTTGGGCGATTTTCCGCTTCCGCCAGCCGGTCTTGTTGAATACCGTGCTGGGGGAATGTTTGGCGCAAACGGAAACCCTCTTACCAGCTTTGAATTTAACACGATTTTTCTTAACCATATCTTCTTTCTTCTTGCCGCGGCAATTGCAACCACGCCTTTGCTCAAAAAGCTGGGAGAAAGATGTTCCAATGGCCTTCGAACCGCGTATGTTTATAATACTGTGCAGCTATTTGTGCCTCCCCTGCTGCTACTGCTCTCTACAGCAGCGTTGGTGGGCAACAGTTATAACCCGTTCCTGTACTTCCAGTTTTAAAGTGAGGCATTTTGATGAAAAAAAACCACTCTTTTGATGCGCGTAAAATTTTACTCTTTACCATTTCTCTGGGACTGCTCTCGATAGCCTCCTGGATCGTACCGTTGCGGCCGACCTATTCTGAGTTTGAAAAACGGGAGCTGACCAAATTTCCCACATTCAGTATA
Source organism: Anaeromassilibacillus sp. SJQ-1 (assembly GCF_046693725.1). Taxonomy (NCBI): domain Bacteria; kingdom Bacillati; phylum Bacillota; class Clostridia; order Eubacteriales; family Acutalibacteraceae; genus Anaeromassilibacillus; species Anaeromassilibacillus sp. SJQ-1. The sequence continues at coordinate 3,496 of NZ_JBKEIV010000010.1, forward strand.
CAGGCCCTTTCAGACGGCAGTTACTTTGACAATATTGATCTCTGGTTCTCGGATACGTTTCCTTTCCGCGATGCACTGATTACTGGTAATAGCTACTTGAAAAAACTGTACGGAATACAGCCTGTGCAGGTAAGCGGAGACGTTGAAGAGGGCGACGCGATTCCTTCCGCGCCTATGCAGCCGCCTGTTTCTTCGCAGGCAACCTCTTCCGAAACGGATAACGGGCTTTCTTCCACCCAGAGGAAACAGCTTCTTCCTCGCAGACCTCCTCGGAGTCCCCTGCGCCTGAAATAGATGTAACCGGCGAAGTGACACAAAGCCTTGGAGCCGTATTGATTGTTGGAGATAGTGGGTATGAATATTACAACTTCTCCAGAGAGGTAGCGGATCAATACATCGGTATGCTCAACCATACAGCACAAAAATTAGAAGGGTCCGCGCAGGTTTACGACATGGTGGTTCCCACCAGTATGGACATTATCCTACCGGAGAGCTTCCGTCAAAATTTGAATACCTCTTCTCAGAAAGATGCCATCGCCTATATCAGCGGCTCTCTTTCCCCCTCAATCCAATCGGTTCCCATCTATGACACATTGAAAGCCCATGCAGACGAATACATCTATTTCCGAACCGATCATCACTGGACCGCATTGGGCGCATATTACGCCTATCGGTCGTTTGCCGAGTTGAAAGGGATTTCCCCAGTGGAACTTTCCCAGTGCGAAAGAAAAGAATTCAGTGGATTTTTAGGGGCCTTTTATTCGGATACCAATAAGAACCCGGCCCTAACACAGAATCCAGATACTGTTGTAGCCTATGTCCCGCCTGGAACAATTAAAATGCAGTATACCGACAGAGAAGGCAATACCTTCGACTGGCCACTGATTTCCGATGTCTCTAACTGGGCAGCATCCTCCAAATACAGTACTTTTATTGGTGGAGACAATCCCTATACGGTCATTCAAAATGCCGATCTGACGGATGGTTCTTCCTGTCTGGTTATCAAGGAATCCTTTGGCAATGCGTTTATCCCATATCTTGCAGCAAACTATCAGACCGTTCATGTGATTGACTATCGCTATTGGAATGGAAACATTCCTGAATTTGTCAAGTCCAACAACATTCAGGATGTCCTGTTCTTGAACAATGTCTCTGCTACACGGAACGCTTCATTGGTCGGAAAAATGGAATCTCTCACAAAATAATGATTTTATGTATACCATCCGGTATCCTCGTTAAAAATATAAACACCTTTAGATTTGTAAACAATCTTCTAATTCTATCATCTTATTATTGACATTATAATAAACATGATATATAGTATTAAAAACTAGATGTTGTTTAGAGGTGTTTTTAATGACCGATAAAATCTGTGTGTTCGGTGATTCCGTCGCTAAAGGGGTTGTACTGGACAACGTAAAAAATCGATATAGCTTATTAAAAAATAATTTTGCTGACCAATTGGCTGAAATACTTTCCATTTCCGTGACAAACTACGCCAAATTCGGTTGCACGGTAACCAAAGGGTTGGCAATATTAGAAAAACATTTGGACCAAATTCGCAACTACGACTATATTGTTCTGGAATTTGGCGGAAACGACTGTGATTTTGATTGGGCCAAAGTGGCTGAAGCGCCAGCTGCGCCCAATTGTGTAAAACCCCGCTGAATACCTTTGTGGATACGTATCAAAGGATGGTTCAGCTCATCCGCCAAAATGGCGGTACGCCTCTGATGCTCTCCCTTCCTCCCATCGACGCAGAACGGTACTTCCAGTGGATTTCTCAAGGATTGGATGCCGATGCGATTCTCCGCTTTTTAGGTGATGAGGAACACATCTATCGCTGGCATGAGATGTATAATATGGCGGTATACCGCGTAGCAAGTGCTGAAAAGGTCCCAGTGATCGACATCACATCGGATTTTCTGGAAATGTGTCATTACCAGTCCTGTTTTTGTGACGACGGCATTCATCCCAATGAAAAGGGGCATACTACAATTACAAAACAGATCGTCCGCTTTGTACAAGGATTTCCAGAAAAAATGCTGCATTTCCCTGCTGCTAAATCCCTGGCCTGTGGTTAACCGCAAGCATCATGTGGTGATTCTCATACACAGTCATTTTAAAAAACGATCGGGGCAGACACTCCAGAGAAAGAGGCGCCATCTTTGGAGAGGTTTGTTTTAACTCCAGTGTTTTGAAAATTGCATTCAAAAAAGCCCGTTTTGTCCGATTCTCTCAGACAAAACGGGCTTTCCTTTTCATGGATTATTTCGTGATTTTACCAATATCATGGCGATAGTGCGCACCGTCGAAGTGGATTTTATCCACAGCGGCGTACGCCTTTTTTAAGGCTTCCTCAAGAGTAACGCCCTTTGCAGTAACTCCAAGAACACGACCGCCGTTGGTGTAGAATTTGCCATTCTCCAACTTCGTTCCCGCGTGATAGACTACCGCATCAGCGACTTGGCCATTTTCGTCCAATCCAGTGATTTCCAGCCCCTTGGGATAGGACGCCGGATAACCTCCCGACGCCATAACTACACAGGCTGCCGCTCCATCGTACCACTCGATGGGTTGTTCCTCCAAACGTTCTTCAATGACCGCCTGCATCACATCCACCAAATCGGTCTTCATCCGTGGGAGTACCACTTGGGCCTCCGGGTCACCAAAACGTGAATTATACTCAATTACCTTTGGACCATCCGGTGTCAGCATCAAGCCAAAATAAAGGCACCCTTTAAAAGGACGGCCCTCTTCTTGCATCGCACGAATGGTTGGAACAAAAATTGTCTCCATACACGTCTGCGCCATAGCCTCCGTATAATGTGGATTCGGGCTGATGGTCCCCATACCACCTGTATTTAAGCCCTGGTCATTGTCTAAGGCGCGTTTGTGATCTTTGCTGGATACCATCGGCTTGACGCTTTTGCCGTCTGTAAACGCCAATACGGACACTTCTGGGCCTGTCAGGAACTCTTCGATCACCACCTGGTTTCCAGAAGCACCAAATGCCTTGTCCTCCATAATCTTCTTGACAGCATCCTTAGCCTCCGTTAAATCGGCCGCAATCAGTACCCCTTTGCCGAGGGCGAGACCATCCGCTTTTACAACAATCGGAAACTGGTTATTCTTTTCAATATAGGCGACCGCCTCTTTGGGATCGCTGAACACCTCATATTTGGCTGTGGGAATCCGATATTTCTTCATCAGATTTTTCGAGAAAACCTTGCTGCTTTCAATCTGTGCCGCTGCTGCATTCGGGCCAAACGCCGGAATTCCAGCTTCCTCAAATCGATCTACCATTCCTGCTGCAAGTGGATCATCCGGCGCAACAAAGACCAGATCGATCTGTTTTTCTTTTGCAAAAGTGACTGCTCCGTCCAAGTCCATCGCAGAAATTGCAACACATTCCGCGTCCTTGGCAATTCCTCCATTGCCGGGAGCACAATAGATTTTATCCACTTTTGGACTTTCCTTTAGTTTGCGGATGATCGCGTGCTCACGCCCGCCTCCGCCAATGACCAATACTTTCATCGTCATCCTCCCGCTTGCATCAATGGTGGAACAAACGCAGTCCGGTGAAGGCCATCGCAATGCCATACTTATTACAGGTTTCAATCACATGATCGTCACGGATCGAACCGCCCGGCTCTGCAATATACTGTACGCCCGTCTTATGAGCACGCTCAATGTTATCTCCAAACGGGAAAAACGCATCGGAACCCAGAGAAACGCCAGTCAATGTATCCAGCCAAGCACGTTTTTCTTCACAGGTCAATGGCTCGGGCTTCTCCTCAAAAAGATTCTCCCAAACTCCATCTGCCAATACATCCATATACTCATCCGAAATATAGACATCGATGGTATTGTCGCGGTCAGGACGCCGGATTCCTTCTTTAAATTTCAATCCGAGCACCTTCGGATGCTGGCGCAGGAACCAGATGTCCGCCTTGTTGCCAGCTAAGCGCGTACAATGGATACGGGACTGCTGACCGGCACCCACACCGATCACTTGACCTCCCTTGCATAGCAAACCGAGTTGGACTGTGTATATTTCAGCGCAATCAGGGAAATCAACAGGTCCCGCTTTGCATCCTCTGGGATTTCTTTGTTGTCCGTTACCACATTGGCGAGCATCGATTCGTCGATCTTCACTTCATTGCGTCCCTGCTCAAAAGTTACGCCATATACATCCTTGCACTCCACTGGGGCAGGCTTGTAGTCCGGATCGATTTTGACGACATTATAGCTACCTTTACGCTTTGCCTTGAGGATTTCCAGCGCTTCTTCGGTGTAACCGGGCGCAATAATGCCGTCGGACACTTCACGGGCCAACAATGTTGCCGTCTCTTTGTCACAAACATCAGGAAAGTGCCGCCCAATCGCCATAAGAGGACATGCGGTCCGCTCCTCGGGCGCGTGCATAAGCGCTAGCGACCGGAGAGAGCTCCAAATCGTCCACAAAATAGATCTTTTCCACATCGCTCAGCGGCAGCCCCAGCCGCGCCAGCAGGACTGACATGCTTAAAAGAAGCTGCAGCGGGAAGCCCCGTCGCCTCTTTTAACTCTTTAACCAATTGCCAACTGTTGAACGCATCCAAAAAGTTGATCAACCGGGCTTCCCGTTCAGAACTTCAATTGGCAACACGCCGCCATCCTTCATAAAAATGCGGGAAGGCTTTTGATTTGGATTACATCCATATTTCAACAAGAGTTCGCTTGCCATTTTATACTCCCCCTATTCCTGATTTTTGTTTACGATTCGGGTTTCTGTCTCCCCTGACTCTAAGTCAATATACCGGGTAAACAGGGATACCTTATTGTCCTCATTGAGTGCGTTCCACACCAACGCCGTAAAGGCGTCGATGTCCCCATCCAACTTCACCTGAGTCGGTTCTCCTTCAAACGACGGAAGCGGATTGCCATCTCCCTCATAAGTATGGATGAAATGGCCCTCGCCAGCACGCGGGGCATCGTAATCAAAGAAATAACGCCGGGTCGAGGATTCATCTCCATCCGCGCTCTTTAATATGGAGAGCTTGTAGCAGTTGTTTTCCAACTCCACCACACCGGAAATACGCGGGGTAAAATTGGGGCCGTCTGGTTCAAATGTGCGCGTGCGAAGCGCGTCCTCGAAGCTCTTGCCCTTCTGCAAAAAATCATAAATCGTATCCGTCTGGTCGCCGTTGGTCACAACGGTCGTTTTGTCCAAAACGCGAACGGGGGAATAAATGATGGGAGGGATGGGTCCACCATGTTACTCTCGTCAAAAGCCTTGGTTTTGATCCCTGCGCCATCTGTGACGAATACACGGTTTCGGCTGTTCTCGCTACGACCCATGATGAAATAAGCAATCACCGCGTTCTTCCCATCTGCACTGCGGCCCAGAACAATGCCGCGCCCCGGATAAGAATTGGAGGACAATTCCTCCGCCAGATTCTTCGTTACCATATCGATCCCCGCCCTTTCCCTTACTCCATAATGCTGGCCTTACCATTCTCTACTGCAATCTTTCCTGCACAGAACAGTTCCACCGCTCGCGGCGAAAGTTCCCACTCCGCCTGTTCCATAATCCGATGCTGCAAGGTTTCCGGTGTGTCATCCGGAAATACATCCACTGCTTTCTGTAGAATAATCGGCCCTCCATCACAAACTTCATTTACAAAGTGGACCGTCGCGCCGCTTACTTTGACCCCCTTTCCAAGGCCGCCTCATGGACATGCAATCCATAATAACCCGGCCCACAAAAAGACGGGATCGAAGCTGGATGTACATTGATGATCTTATTCTCATATTGCCGGATGACTTCTTCGCTGATAATGGTCATAAAGCCAGCCAACACCACCAGCTCAATCTGGAATTCTTTCAACAATGCGAGCAGAGCCGCATCGTAATCCGCCTGCTGTGCAAACTCCTTGCGCAGCAAAACACGTGTCGGGATTCCGGCCTTCTGGGCGCGCTCCAAAGCAAAAGCATCCGCCCTGCTGGAAATCACCAATGAAATGGTCCCGTTTTGAATTTGCCCCACGGTCTGTGCATCGATTAACGCCTGTAGATTGGTGCCGCCTCCAGAAACCAGAACGGCAATATTTAACATAGGATGACGCCCTCCTCGCCAGGAACGACTTCACCCATGACGAACGCATTGGTATCCGCCTCTTTAAGGGCTGACAGCGCTATATCCACCTGCTCCTTTGCCACGGCTATACACATTCCCACACCCATATTAAAGGTATTGTACATTTCGCGGGTGGGGATGTCGCCCTTCTTCTGCATCAGGTCGAAGATCGGAAGCTTCGGAATGGAAGCAATTTCCACCTTGGCAGTCAATCCGCTCTTCAACATGCGTGGAATATTTTCAAAGAATCCACCGCCTGTGATATGAGAAATCGCCTTTACTTCACAGCGGTCCAACAGGGCAAGCACAGGCTTTACATAAAGCTTTGTCGGAGTCAGCAGCGTCTCCCCAAGGGTCGCGCCCAATTCTGGAACATAGAGTTTTATATTTTCCTCGTCAATCGCAAAGAGCTTACGAACCAATGAAAATCCATTGGAATGGACACCGGACGAAGGAAGGCCAATTAAAACGTCACCCGCCTTCAAATTTGAACCATCAATGATCTTTTCACGGTCTACCATTCCCACGCAGAAACCTGCCAGATCGTACTCGTCCACTGGATAAAAGCCCGGCATCTCCGCTGTCTCGCCGCCAATCAGCGCGCAGCCGGATTGGACACAGCCTTCTGCTACGCCAGCGACAATCTCAGCCACTTTTTCTGGCACGTTTTTTCCCACGGCTACATAATCCAAGAAAAACAACGGTTTCGCGCCGCAGCAAACAACGTCATTGGCGCACATGGCAACACAGTCAATTCCTACGGTGTCGTGTTTGTCCATCAGGAAAGCGATTTTTAACTTTGTTCCCACACCGTCCGTGCCACTCACAAGCACTGGTTCTTTCATCCCTCCGAGATCTGGCTGGAAGAGACCGCCAAAACCGCCAATTCCAGAAACTACCCCTGGGATTTCAGTGCGCGCCACATGGCTTTTCATCAATTCGACTGCCTTATAGCCAGCAGTCACATCCACGCCCGCCTCTTTATAACGATCACTATAGCTGTTATTGTTCATACGTTTCTCCTCTCCGGCAGAGCCGGTCACACAAAATTATAATTCCGCTACCTTTTCCTGAATCGCAGCATCCTTCTTTGCAACGCCATCCGCCATCTGCTGCTTCATCTCTAGGAGTTTTGCTGCCAACGTTTCATCCGAAAGTGCCAGCATCTGTGCTGCCAAAATCGCTGCATTGTCGGCGCCGTCGATGGCAACGGTTGCCACCGGAATCCCACTCGGCATCTGTACGGTTGCCAATAGAGCGTCTAAACCATCCAAGGTGGAAGACTTAATCGGAATACCAATCACTGGAAGGGTGGTATGAGCTGCCAATACACCGCCCAGATGTGCCGCTTTGCCGGCTGCCGCAATGATGACACCGAAGCCATTCTTCACAGCATTCTGTGCAAAGTCCGCCGCCGCATGGGGCGTTCTGTGTGCGGACATCACGTGCACCTCCACCGGAATTGCAAGCGCTTTCAGCCGTTTAATCGCCGCAGACACCGTTGGAAAGTCGCTGTCACTGCCCATAATCACTGCCACTTTTTTGACTGCCATACTTTTACACGCTCCTGTTTCTTAGTAGTCTGAAAATTTTCGTTTCGAAGCGGACATAAAAACAAGGCTGCGACGGCAAAACGACGCAGCCTAAATTTTTATATAGAAAGGGATAAGGATACACCCATCCCGTCAACCATTCCCATGAATGCCCCTTTACGAACGAAAATCCTCTTCATTGCCATTCCTCCGCTGCTTTCTGCCTCCGGCTTTTCCGGACGCCACGGCCGGCACGGCAAATTTCTACCTCTATTTTAGGATATTTTTCGTACAAAAGCAAGCGATTTCCAGGGAATTCGTGTTTTCGTCCAGTTCGGACGACGTTTCCTTCTTTTTATCCTGTATTTTGTATATTCTAACACAGAAGCGGATTATTTTGCGAGCTTCGAGTCATCCGATACGAATTCTTTGAAAGACGTTGCTAATCCTGCAAGAGATTGCAAATTGGACGGGATAATAATCTTGGTTGCTTTGCCGTCCGCAGCCTTTTCGAATGCCTCCAAACTCTTGATCGCAATGACCCCTTCTCCGGGATTTGCCTCATTCAGCATTTTAATACTGTCCGCAAGAGCCCTCTGCACAGAAAGGATAGCCTCTGCCTCGCCTTGCGCCTCCCGGATTTTAGCCTCTTTCAGTGCATCTGCATGCAGAATTGCAGATTCCTTTTCGCCTTCTGCAATCAAAATTGCACTGCGTTTTTGTCCCTCTGCATCCAAAATGCGGGCGCGGCGTTCACGCTCTGCCTTCATTTGCTTCTCCATGGAATCTTGAATTTCTGCCGGAGGCAAGATATTCTTCAGTTCCACACGGTTGACCTTGATCCCCCATGCATCGGTCGCCTCATCCAGAATCTGACGGATTTTTGTGTTAATCACATCGCGAGAGGTCAACGTATGATCGAGTTCCAAATCGCCAATGATGTTACGCAGTGTAGTCGCGCTCAAATTCTCAATTGCAGAAATTGGGCTTTCTACGCCGTAGGCATAGAGCTTCGGATCTGTGATCTGGAAATAGACCACTGTATCGATCTGCATGGTAACGTTATCCTTTGTGATAACCGGCTGGGGTGGAAAATCGATCACCTGTTCCTTTAAGGAGACCTTCTTTGCAATTTTATCCAAAAATGGAATTTTGACATGAAGCCCGGTTTCCCACGTTACATGATAAGCGCCCAACCGTTCCATAACGTATGCGTGGGCCTGTGGAACAATTTTGATGTTGGCGATAACAATTACGACCAACAACAAGACAAGGATAATAATGACATATGGCATAAACAATTCTCCTTTATTCTTCTCAACTCAGTTGTTATTCGGCCTCAGGACGCCGGCGTTCCGGCTCTACAATCAGTTTAACCCCTTCAATTGCTTTGATTACGACGTTTTCTCCTTCGGGAAGTATGGAGCCGTCCGAAGAGCGCGCTGTCCAGACACTGCCGAGCACAGTCACCTGACCTACACCTTCTGTGTTGTCAATTTGCGCGGTTACGATACCAGTTTTCCCTATGTATCGACCCGCATTGGTGTCCACCTTTTGAAAGTGCATCACCTTTTTGACCATGGGGCGGCTTATCACGAGCGCCAAAGCTGTCACGCCGGCAAAAATAGCTGTTTGAATCCAAAATGGCGCTCCACACAGATCGGCGATCAACGCCCCAATGCCGCCGGCTACCATCCAAATAGAAACCAATTGAACGGTACAAGCTTCTACAACGACAGCGATGACGATGACCACCAGCCAGAAAATAGAACTCATTCCCATTGTCGCACCTCCTTTCTGGTGATGTGCTTATCTTATCATACCCCGTCGAATTCCTCAAACCGCGGAAAAAGACAGAGAAGGCGGATTTCGGCGTCTTTAGAAAAGCTACTCATTTCTCCTAAGCAGGACGTTCTGAGGGAATCCAGGCTTCCGCAATCGCGAAAAAAGGCGCTTTTCATAGATTGCTTACAAATTTGTAATTATTATTCGGTAAAAACTGGAAAAAACGCAAAAAGAACTTGGATTCCGATTTTTGGAATCCAAGTCCTTTGAAACATCCACGGTATTTATAATTAATACATTCCACCCATGCCCGGATCTGCCGGTGCTGCCGGCGGAACCGGCTCTTTCTTGTCTGCCACCAGGCTCTCGGTGGTGAGGACGGTCTGTGCGAGCAGAAGCTGCGTTCTGCAAGGCAGAACGGGTAACCTTGGTCGGATCGACAATACCAAAGGAAATCATGTCGCCATATTCGCCGCTCAGAGCATTGTAGCCATAGCCAACCTTTGCTTCCTTCTTGAGGTTCTCCACAATCACGGAACCCTCTACGCCCGCATTTGCTGCAATTTGGCGGACCGGCTCTTCCAATGCCTTCAAAACAATCTGCACGCCGGTCTTTGCATCGCCCTCTGCGCTCTCCAACAGTTTCGTCACCGCCGGGATGGTGTCAATCAATGCAACACCGCCGCCCGCTACGATGCCCTCTTCGACAGCTGCTTTTGTTGCTGCCAGAGCATCTTCGATGCGGAGTTTCTTTTCCTTCATTTCGATCTCGGTTGCAGCGCCAACGCGAATGACTGCTACGCCACCGGCCAGCTTTGCCAGACGCTCCTGCAACTTCTCACGGTCGAAGTCGGACGTGGTGGTCTCAATCTGGCTGCGGATCTGATGCACTCTCGCCTTGATGTCGTCCGGATTGCCCGCGCCATCGACAATGATCGTGTTCTCCTTGTCAACCTTTACCTGGCGCGCACGGCCCAGCTGGTTCATGGTGGTATCCTTCAATTCCAAACCCAGCTCGGAAGAAATCACCTGGCCGCCGGTCAATACGGCAATATCCTGCAACATCTCCTTGCGGCGATCACCAAAGCCCGGGGCCTTGACCGCAACACAATTGAAGGTGCCGCGCAGCTTATTCAGGATCAGCGTAGTGAGCGCCTCGCCCTCAACGTCCTCTGCGACGATCAGCAACTTCTTACCGCCCTGTACAATCTGTTCGAGCAGCGGCAGAACTTCCTGAATATTGGAAATCTTTTTATCGGTAATCAGGATGTAAGCATCATCCAGAACCGCTTCCATCTTGTCGGTATCCGTTGCCATATAGGGGCTGATGTAACCACGATCGAACATCATGCCTTCTACAACATCGCAGTCGGTGACCGCTGTCTTGCTCTCTTCAACGGTGATTACACCGTCGGAGGTAACCTTCTCCATTGCATCTGCAATCAGCTTACCGACTTCTTCATTCGAAGCGGAAACCGTTGCAACACGGGCAATATCGTCAGAGCAGGTGACCTTATTCGAATGCTTACGCAGAGCGCCTACAGCAGCGTCCACTGCATCCTGTACGCCTTTGCGCAGAACCATCGGGTTCGCACCAGCCGCGACATTTTTCATTCCCTCACGGATCAACGCCTGTGCCAGCAAGGTTGCCGTCGTTGTGCCGTCACCAGCAACGTCGTTTGTCTTAGTCGCAACTTCCTTCACCAGCTGTGCGCCCATGTTCTCGAACGGGTCGTCGAGTTCGATTTCTTTTGCGATGGTCACGCCATCGTTTGTGATGAGCGGAGCACCAAACTTCTTATCCAACACAACGTTGCGGCCCTTCGGTCCCAATGTAATCTTAACCGTATCTGCGAGCTGGTTGATACCGCTCAGCAGAGCTTTTCTTGCTTCTTCGCCATAGATGATCTGCTTTGCCATAATCCATTCCTCCAAATATGATGATATGAATGTTCGAATATAACTTATTCAACCACTGCAAGGATGTCGCTCTGGCGAACGATGGTGTATTCCTCGCCGTCCATCTTGACTGCTGTGCCAGCGTACTGACTGGTAATTACGCGATCTCCCACCTTGACATTCATGACAACTTCCTTGCCATCTACCATACCGCCGGGGCCCACTGCGATGACATCCGCGACCTGCGGCTTTTCCTTTGCAGAACCTGCCAGGATAATCCCGCTCTTTGTGGTCTCTTCTGCTTCTTCCATCTTAATCAGAACTCTGTCTGCCAACGGTTTGATTGTCATTTAAATTTCCTCCTTCAGAAATATATCATACAAAATCAATGCGTACCCTTTCAAACTGCTCGGTATTCTGATCGCGCCGCTTGAAACGATATGATCTTAGCACTCCTTATCTTTGAGTGCTAAGACTATTTTAGCCACTTGCTGCTGAAAAATCAAGGGGTTTTTCCCGAAAAAATGCAATTTCATAAATTATTTACAATTCGTCCAGAAATATGCAAAAAAGGGCCGGATTTCCAGGAGAGCTTGATGAACTGCACATGCAATTCCGGCCATTATGTCTTGGCACTGGCGAATAAGTTGCTTTGTACCAATCCGCGCTCCCTTTTGGTCCGGTCCTTTTTGTCTCTTTACACGGTATACCCCGTCTTTTCACCATAGCGAACGAATTCCCTATTTGCTAAATCCCATTTTATAGTACTGATAAAACTGGCATTTAATCATACCGTTGTATAGTTTTCTGCGCCGGTCTGCCTTTCTACCATAACATTCTTCAAAGGTCTCATCGGGGCTTATGATATTGTAACTCCACTTTTTCTTTGGGGTAAATACCTTCCCCATTATCCGATAGAGTTCTTCTGCCGCCCGGATGTCCAACAAGCGTTCCCCGTAGGGTGGATTACAGATCACATCGCCGCGTTCTCCCAAAGGCTGGAAAGAGGCCACATCCCGCTTTTCCGCATGAACGCAAGAAATCACGCCTGCCTTTCGTGCATTCTCCAAGGTTAGATGAACCGCAGCCCCATCAATATCATACCCATATGCGCTAAAATCCGCATCCCGGCGCACCAAGTCCTGCGCGCGTGCACGCTCCTGTTTCCAAACAGCAGATGGAATATTCCTCCAACGCTCCGCTGTGAATGTACGTTGCAAACCCGGAGCAATATTTTTTGCATAGAGCGCGGCTTCTATCAGAATTGTCCCTGAACCGCAGAATGGATCGATGACGATACCGTCACGACGCACACGGGCAAGGTACGCCATCGCCGCCGCCAACGTTTCCTTGATCGGCGCTTCCGTGGCGTTCGCCCGGTATCCGCGTTTGTGAAGTCCCGCTCCCGAAGTATCCAGCATCACACTGACATGGTCCTTCATAATCAAAAACTGAATCTGATGTAATGCGCCGGTCTCTTCAAACCAATTTAAATGGTACTTTCCCTTTAGTCTCTCCACCACCGCTTTTTTGACAATGGATTGACAATCCGGAACGCTGGCCAACTTTGAATTGAGCGAGCGGCCCTTGACTGGAAACGCATCATCCTTTTCGAGCCATTGTTCCCATGGCAATGCTTTGACCCCTTGAAAGAGTTCTTCAAAGCTGCGCGCTTCAAAATTTCCCAGCTCGACCAAAACACGTTCCCCATATCGCGAGCCAAGATTTGTACGTACAAGCGTCGCTGCATCGCCGGTAAAAAAGACACGGCCATTTTGCGGCTCCACATTTTGTACCTCCATTGCACGCAATTCGTCCCCTACCAAACCCTCAACGCCGAGTAGGCATGGGATCACCATTTTCCACTGTTCTGCCATAGATACGCTCCTATTTCCCGGGAAGTACCCGTTTTTTTGACTACTTACACTTTTACTCTACAAGAATAGACCATGCCTGTTTGGCAATTATCACGCCTTTTTCTACCACAAATAACCTTTCCACATATCAGCCGAGTCTGATTATAACACAGGCCCCTGATAAAAGCAAAATGGAATCGCCACGACCGACGGCCGAACAATCCCCAAAGGAATCGCCCGGCCGTCCTGTTCGGTTATTTTTTCAGGATCTCCATAAATTCGTCGCCCGTAATCGTTTCCTTTTCCAATAGATAATGTGCCAACGCATGGAGCTTCTCTGTGTGTTCTTTCAAAATAGCAATCGCTTTTTCATGGGCAGAGCGAATCAACTCTAAGACCTCCTGGTCGATCTTTGCGGCAGTTTCTGGCGAACAGGTCAAAGAGGCGTCACCCCCTAAATATTGATTGCTTACGGTTTCAAGTGCCATCATATCAAAAGCCTTGCTCATACCAAGACGGGTCACCATAGAACGAGCAAGCTTTGTGGCCTGCTCAATATCATTGGACGCCCCGGAGGTATAGGAACCAAAGATCAACTCCTCCGCCGCGCGGCCTCCCGTCAACGTAGCAATCTTATTAAACGCCTCTTCACGGGACATCAGAAACCTTTCTCCCTCTTCCACCTGCATGGTGTAGCCCAGGGCTCCCGAAGTTCGAGGGATGATTGTGATCTTATGCACAGGGGCTGAATCGCTTTGCATGGCGGCGACCAACGCATGTCCAATTTCATGGTAAGCGACAATTTCTTTTTCTCTCGGGGAAATCACTGCACCTTTACGTTGATAACCCGCAATGACAACCTCTACACTCTCTTCCAGATCCGCTTGTGTCACACTGAAATGGCCGCAACGTACTGCACGCAGGGCCGCCTCATTGATGATATTGGCTAACTCTGCACCAGAAGCTCCTGCTGTTGCACGGGCAATTGCATTGTAGTCGATGTCCGGCGCTACCTTGATCTTTTTGGAATGGACTTTTAGAATTGCTTCTCGTCCAGCCAAATCAGGCAATTCCACTGGAATCCGGCGGTCAAAACGTCCCGGACGCAGGAGTGCACTATCCAGAGAGTCGGGCCGGTTTGTGGCTGCCAAAATCACAACGCCTTTCTTTCCATCGAAACCGTCCATCTCTGTCAACAGCTGATTTAAGGTTTGTTCTCGTTCATCATTTCCACCTATGCCACCGCTCTCGCGTTTCTTTCCAATGGTATCGATTTCATCGATGAATACAATACAGGGCGCTTTTTCCTGGGCCTGTTTAAATAAGTCTCTCACTTTTGCTGCACCCATTCCGACAAACATCTCCACAAACTCTGAGCCGGAAATCGAAAAAAACGGCACATTTGCCTCTCCTGCCACCGCCTGTGCCAAAAGGGTTTTACCGGTTCCGGGAGGGCCCACTAGCAAAGCGCCCTTTGGCAAAGCTGCGCCAATATCGGCATACTTAGAGGGATTGTGTAGAAAATCTACGATTTCAGAAAGCGCTTCCTTTGCTTCATCCTGTCCAGCCACATCGGTAAAAGTTTTGCCGGTCTTGGCCTCTACATATATTTTTGCATTGCTCTTTCCGAAAGTCATGGCATTCGGACCGCCCAGTTTCTTCTGCATGTATCGCGTAAGAAGCTGTCCCAAAATAACAAACATGAGGATCGGGAATACCCAGGAAAGGATAAAGGTCAGCAGTGGAGATTCCTCCTTTGGAATCTCTTTGCCATATTGCACGCCAGCTTCCTGCAACCGTTTACTTAGAGTATCTCCATCCTCCATCTTGCCTGTGACAAAAACCGCTTCTTTACCTTTTTCATCCTGGCCGATAAAGGCAATCTTGTCTTCCTGATCCTCCACTTGCGTGATTTTTCCATCATCCAACTGGGACAGAAATGCATCATACGTGACCTCTGTGACACGTGTCCCAAAGAGGCTTGGAAAAACCAATGCATTCAAGAGGAGGAGCACCACCACTACAATTACATAATAGTAGACAAGTGGCTTCTTGGGTGATTTTTGTTCCTTCATTCTACATTTCCTTTCTGATGACTCGCCAACATCTCATGCAACAGTGCGTTAATTTCCTTCAAATCAGAAGCGATCACTTCCATTCGCTCTTTTCCGAGCCTCTGTAGGCAGGAAGCATATCGTTCTTCTGCTAGCCGGTCAATTTCCAGAGCCGCGTCCTGTCCTTTTTCAGATAGGGCAACCTTTACCACGCGTTCGTCCTTTATATCACGAAATCGGATGAGGAATCCTTCCTGTTCCAAACGCTTACACATAGAGGACATATTCCCGCTGGTCACTCCCAGCGCACGTCCAAGGCTGCCGATTGTTTGCGACTCCGGCTCGGCCCAGAGTTCCAGCAAAATACGAAGTTGCATATGTGTTAACCCATAATGGGCGCTGATCGGGCGAAACAATTCGTCCATACCATCGGAAATCTGTCGCGTCAGATCCCATACCATATTTTTAAACGCAATGATCTCCATGCTGCACCTCCGTTGGCAATAATTTGTTCAAATAGTTTTCATTTATATATAATATATTCTATATAGTATATTCACTATAGACTTTTGCAGCACAAAATATGTTACCAGTTTTTGAACTTTTCTTGACGCTTTTGAAAAAGCGGGAAATGGAGATCGACATGAAATTTCATAATGACTGGGAGCGAATCTGCGAATTCTGCAAATTACTTTATGAAGTATCGCAAATCCCCATTCTTATTCTCGACGAGTGCGGTTCCTCGCGCTTCTTCTGTCCTTCTTTACCGGAATTTCAAGGAATTGGCCTTTCCCAATCCATCGCAGAAAATTTGATTGCCCATGCCAAGCAGTGCCCCGTCCTACAAACGTATCATTCCATTTTATCGTATGCTTGTATTTCTTTTTTCCGGGACAACCGCCCTTATTATCTCATTTTAGGGCCAGCGCTTTTGGGAGAAATCTCCCAGAGTAAGATCAGCAGTGTTGCCCCACTGTATACCTGTCAGGACACACACCGGCTCTACAATGCGGCAAAGCAACTGCCCATTCACAATACCGTACAGTTTATTCGGTACACGCAGATGTTGCATCTAACGATACTCGGAGAGGGAATCGGCCTCTCCGATTTTTTCATTGCTCAACAAGAACAACTTCCGCAAGAAGCCATCGACCGCGCGCTGGAATCCAGTTATTTTTCCCAGAAAGAGCTGACGAATATGCCGGTCTCTTTTGAACATGAGCAGATGTTCACAGAATGTGTTAAGACTGGGAATACCGCCGAATTGAAGCGATTGTTGGACTCTTACATTTCGGGGACCGCCGGAACACTTTCCTCCAATCCACTGCGGCAAAGCAAGGATACCTGCATCGCCATTGCCGCTGTTATCGCTCGCGCTGCAATCGCCGGCGGGATGAGTGCAGAATCCGCCTGTCGCCTCAGCGATGTCTATGTACAACAAGTGGAATCTTGTACGGAGGTCAAAGACGTTTACATGTTGTGTGCACGCTTAGTATTTGATCTGACCGAACGAGTGGCCAATCTACAAAAGCAGAATACTTATTCCGAACCGGTTACACAGTGCATTCAACATATCACAGATCACCTACATGAAGATCTCTCCCTATCGATTCTTGCCGAACAGGTTCAGCTGAGTCCTCGATACCTTTCCCACCTCTTTAAACAGGAAACAGGTTCTACGATAACCTCCTATATCCAACAGGCACGCGTACGTGAAGCACAAAATCTGCTTCTGTTGTCTGATCAGAGCTTTTTGGAGATCAGCAATTTTTTGCACTTTGTATCCCAAAGCTATTTCATCCAGATCTTTAAGCGCTATACAGGTATGACTCCGCAGCAGTATCGCAAGCGCGGCCAGCGGTTGTCCAAAGCAAACCGCCTCGGCTAACCTTCCCAATTTGTATGTTTGCTTCAAACTTTCTTTTGAATTTCAGATGGAATATTTTATATATTATGTATTTTTATTATATACAAGTCTGATTTTTATCCAGTATCATTGGCATTGCCCAACGGAATACAGGTTAACGTTCTTTTCCTATGAAGGCAGAACCATCCTAAAACATTCCTAGTACTTTTTCATTGGAGGCGATCGGAATTGGAAAAGAAAAAGCACACTTCCCATAATCTAATCGACTTCATCATCAACAAGCGCAACTGGATTGAACGTATTTTTGCGATTGCCGTGATCCTCAGTGCCATCGCTTTCTGCTTTGTCAAGGTTAATTATGACCTAAGCAAATATCTCCCCGACGATGCGCCGTCAAAGGCCGGCCTTAATGTCATGGAAGAGGAATTCGGTTATCCTGGTACCGCGCGCGTGATGGTTGGAGAGGTTTCACTCTATGAAGCAAAACTGTATAAAGACCGTATTGCTGACATCGACGGCGTTAACATGGTTTCTTGGGCCGATACGGCAACCGATGTCTATCAGTCCAACCTATTCGTCAATTATGACAATATCGAAGACTACTACAAAGACGGTTATGCTGTCATGGACATCATTTTTGACGAGGGGGATTCCGACCCCAAAACGCATGATGCCATCCAAGAGATTGAGGACATCACTGGCGACAAAGGATACTTGATGGGGTCGGCTGTACAAAACAAATCCCTGGATGAGACTTTGACACGGGAAATTGCGATTGCTATGGTAATGGGCGTCATCATGATCGCAGTCATTCTCTGTTTGACCACAACATCCTGGTTTGAGCCGTTCCTCTTCCTGTTCATTATGGGGGTTGCCATCATCATCAATATGGGGACCAATATCTTTTTAGGCGAAATCTCCTTTCTTACATTCAGTACAGCCGCTATTTTACAGTTGGCCATTGCTATGGATTACTCGGTCTTTCTGCTGCACTCCTTCACAAGAGAGCGGCATGCGGGGATTGAACCGGTGCAAGCAGTTGCAAATGCGGTGAGAAGTTCTGTAACGTCCATTCTGTCCAGCGGAGCAACCACAATTGTAGGATTCCTTGTCCTGATGCTAATGCGGTTTAAAATCGGGTTCGATATGGGGCTGGTACTTGCAAAAGGGATTGTCATCAGCCTGTTGACTGTTTTATTGCTGATGCCAGCCCTGTTGCTCCGCTGGGGCGACAAAATCGAACGAACCGCACATCGTTCTTTTATGCCCTCTTTTGAAGGGCTTGGCAAAGTCGTCTTTAAGGTTCGCTATGGAGTCTTGATTCTAGTCGCTCTACTTGTTGTTCCAGCATTCACAGCCCAAAATATGAACCAATTCCGCTATGGAAATGGTGCGTTGGGTTCCAGCCCTGGGACAAAAGTTTATGAAGACGAACAAGCAATCAACACACGCTTTGGGCGCAGCAATCTTGTACTCGCATTGATTCCCAACACCAATAATGTGACGGAACGTGCCCTCACCCAAGAATTACAGGATTTAAAATATGTCAAATCCGTCACATCGTTGGCCGGCACCTTGCCCGAAGGAGTTCCCGAGGATTTTCTCCCTGAGTCCCTCACCAGTCAGCTCCATACGGATCACTACAGCCGTATGCTGATCTACCTAAAGACGAAGGACGAAAGTACATATGCCTACCAGTGTACTGATGAAGTTCGATCCATTGTTGAATCCTATTATCCAGAAGATTCCTACCTGGTTGGTATGACGCCTTCCACGCAGGATATCCAATCCATCATCACGAATGACTACAATTTTGTCAACGTTCTTTCCTTGTTAGGCGTCGCCATTGTGATTCTTTTTACGTTCCATTCTGCGATTATTCCAATTGTCGTGATGATTCCCATTGAAGTGGCCATTTTTTTCAATATGGCTATGCCGTATTTGACCGGCGATACCATGATTTATATGGGTTATATTATCGTAAGTTGCTTGCAGCTGGGTGCAACGGTGGACTACTCCATTCTGATGACCAACAACTACTTGGATGCGCGTACGAATCTCCCCAAAAAAGAGGCGGCGATTCATGCAATTGCACAAAGTGCATTGTCCATCCTCACCTCGGGCTCTATTCTGACGATTGTAGGATATGGTTTGTACTATATTTCAACTGTATCCGCTATTGCCGATATGGGACATCTCGTTGGACGAGGCGCCCTTTTGAGCCTAACGTTAGTGCTATTCCTTCTCCCGGTTTTGTTGGTATTAAGCGATCAACTTGTATTTAATCAAATGTATCGCCGCGCACAATACGAAAAACTACGAGCAGCAAAAATGCGAAAAGTACAGCTTACGTTGGAATCGAAACGCCGGATGCGCCGACGTGCCATTCGGAAAGCGATGCGTTTTCATAAACGAAAAGCTTGGCTAGAAAAACGCAAACAAAAGAAATCGCAAAAATCGCTTGAACACGCGAACGAAGCTTGGAAGGAGGATTCCCATCATGAAGAAAAGTAACCGTTTTCTCGCCTATATTTTGAGTTTGTCCATGCTACTTCCCATTGCAACGGTTCCTGCACATGCGGCCAATATACCGGTCACAACGGACGAAGCTGTCTATGTCAACATGGACTACTATGGTGCTATCACTGGAACGAGTGTTGTCAAAGGATGTAGTCTCAATGGCAATCGGGAATTCACCGACTATGGTTCTTATACAAAGGTTACGAACATGTCGGGGTATGATCAACCGGAATTGACAGATGACGGCGTTGTTTGGAAGTTGTCTCCAGACACAAAGGAACACTTCTTCTATGAATGTACGCCGAAGCAGAACAGCATCGTCCTTCCGTGGACGTTCAAAGTCTCGTATAAGCTCAATGGCGTCCCCACGGAAGCACCCAAGCTGGCTGGCGCATCCGGACTCGTTGAAATTAGCATTGAGTGTATCCCTAACGGCAGTGCGGAAGCTTACTATCAAAATAACATGCTCCTGCAAGCTGCTACGATGGTCAACGTCGAAGATGTTCTCAGTATAGAGGCGCCGGGTTCGCAAACCCAATCCATTGGTACGTATAAGGCTATCCTGTTCGCAGCGCTTCCCGGTGAGCATACCACTTTTACCATTCGTATTGGTACAGATTGTTTTGAAACCCCCGGCATAGTCATGTTGATGATTCCCGGAACCCTAGAGCAAATGAAGGAGATTAAGACATTAAAGGAAGCCAAAGACACCATCGGCGATTCGGCCGATTCCATCTATACCAGCCTGGATCGCATATTGGAAGTCCTGGATGATATGTCTGGCAGCTTAAAAATGACACAGGAGGGTTTGCAATCGCTTCAACAGGCCCGTGCATCCATCCAGTCCGCCAAAGGGGATCTATATGAGGAAGCGGACGCCTCTTTAAACAATTTGGACGCACTCTCTCAAAAAATCGTAGCGTTAGTCCCCCATTTACAAAACGGGGAACAGCTGGTCAACGATGTCAATGCAGACATCAATTCCATGATAAAAACCACGGACTTCCTTCGCACCGACCTAGACAGTCTATACCAATCACTCTCCCAGTTACAAAACCGCATGGAAGACTTACAGGAGGCATTGAACAACGCTACCATCAGCCGTAAGCACCTTTCTAACCTCCAGGATGCCATTGAAGATGTAACGGGTTCGGTTCTCCCATTTGAAGATGATCTGAATGACTTACAGGATGCCATCGATCAACAGGAGGACCCCCTTGGAAAGCTTCAAGCCAGCCTTCAAGGCGCTTACGATCAACTGAATCAGGTAATCGAAGATCTCACGCAACAAGGAGTTTCCGATACGCTTTTGGCTCCGCTGAAAAAGTATCGCGACCAATTGGGACAAAATATCGCAAAGCTAGATCAAACCCGTAAGAAGCTGAGCGATCTTTTTGAAAATATCCGTAACACAATTGGTTCTTTAGATGGACTCGGCCGTTCTATAGATGATCTTTTGGAGGACTTAAAAGGGCTATCTGACTTGGATTCTGCTGCCGATGTCATCGGTGAACTCAACCGTTCTGGCACTTCATTAAAAGCAGCCATTGATACTTGCTCCTCTTTTCTTTCTACGGTTGCGACTTTAAATGAGACGCTCAATCAATACAAGGAAGGAACGCGCTCTCTTCTATCGGACTGTTCCGAACTGACGGCACAGCTCAGTTCAACACTGACCAGCACCTCTGCGTTCCTACAGGATCTGAAAACCTTGATGAAAGAAAGTGGAGAACATTTGAATTCTGGAACGCAACAGACTTTGGATGGATTAATCGGCGCACTTTCCCAAGCATTGAATGCCTCGGACAGCACCACCGACCTTCGTAATGCAAATGGTTCAATCAAGGAAGCTGTGGATGATCAGTTAGGTCAGTACGAAGATGACAGCAAATTCCTAAATTTGGATGCAGAAGAAGAAATGATCTCCTTCACCTCCCGTAAAAATCCCACGCCCTCGAGCATCCAAGTGATTTTGCGGACGGAAGAGATCTCCGTCGATGATACAGAAGAATCCATCGAAGACCTCGATCCAGATGAGCAGCCCACCAACTTTTGGGACCGCGTGGTAAACATTTTTAAGCAATTGTGGCAATCCATATGCTCCTTGTTCCAATAAATTTATTAGAACAAGTGTATAACGCCGGATACCATGGGCATCCTATGGCATCCGGCGTTTGTTCGGTCAAATGATAGATAAAACAAAACGGTCTTTTCTTTACTTCGCTCGCGGCGCGTATTATAATGGGCTTGAGGAGTGAACGATATGAATTTCAAACAGCTCGTAGAAGATTCTAAATTGACCAAGCGAGTCATTTTGGTCGTTACCTATACCGTTTTATTGATCTTCGCGCTGTTCCATTTGGACAAGCTTTTTGGCTTTATCCTCTCGATCTTTTCGCTTGCATCCCCATTTTTTATTGGTATTGCAATTGCCTTTGTGGTCAATGTTATTCTAAAGTTCTACGAAGAAAAGGTCTTTCTATTTTTAAACAAAAAAGATCTGAAACTGTGGAACAAATGCCGCCGCGCAGTATGTGTCGTGCTCTCTTTTTTAACATTAATCGTCATTCTCGGGGCAATTATCCTATTTGTGGTTCCGGAGCTCGTATCATCTCTGGAAGTCCTCGTGAAAAATGCTCCGACATATATCAATCGCCTTTCCAACGAGATTATTCGCCTGCTGCAAAAGTACAATGTTACACAGGAACAGATTAATTCCATCTCCATCGACTGGGCCTCCCTTTTATCCAAGGCAACAGAGGTCACCTCGAACTTTATGGGGTCGATCTTCAATATTACGGCCAGTGTAGCGAATGGCATTTTCACTATGGCAATGAGTTTCATATTCTGTATGTATATGCTGTTTGGCAAGGAAAAGCTTACGACACACTTAAAACGACTTTTATATGCTTTCCTTCCCAACCGCGCCGCCAGGCGTACCATCGAAATATCCAGTATGGCCAATCGTATTTTTTCCAATTTTGTGCGAGGACAGCTTACAGAGGCCTGCATTTGGTTTTTCCTGGTGTATATTGGTTTGAGCATTCTACGTCTCCCCTATGCCATATTGATTAGTTCAATCGTTGCTCTGTGCAGCTTAATCCCCATCATTGGTCCTTATATTTCCATGTTTACTGCTGGTTTTATTCTCCTGTTGGTGAATCCCTGGTACACTGTTACCTATATTGT
Source organism: Anaeromassilibacillus sp. SJQ-1 (assembly GCF_046693725.1). Classification (NCBI taxonomy): domain Bacteria; kingdom Bacillati; phylum Bacillota; class Clostridia; order Eubacteriales; family Acutalibacteraceae; genus Anaeromassilibacillus; species Anaeromassilibacillus sp. SJQ-1. The sequence continues at coordinate 26,319 of NZ_JBKEIV010000010.1, forward strand.
CTTTTTCCTGATTCTTCAACAGATCGAGGGCAATTTGATTTATCCCCGCGTGGTAGGTACTTCGATTGGCCTGCCGCCCATCTGGGTTCTGCTTTCAATTATTCTATGTGGCAATTTGTTTGGGATCGTCGGTATCCTTTTAGGAATTCCGACCTTTTCCGTCCTGTACACGCTTCTGCGCGAATCGGTCCGCAGACGTCTGTATAAAAAGGGTTTTACAAAGGAACAGATGCAATTTCGTGGTTCTCTGGAAAAGCGCTCTGACCATACCCCAAAAACAACTTCTCTTGAAACAGATGAGGAATGTCCTCAGGATCGATAATGTTTGCTGTTTTGTTTGAAATCCTACTGACTCTATTGCGTTTTGAAGGATTTCCGTATTTGTGTGAACAAAAACCCCGCAAGAATCCCAGTGGATTCTGCGGGGTTTCTCTTTTACAAGCTAGATGAATTTTGCGAATCCATAAGTACAGACAGCTGGTTATCTCTCCAACACTTATAACACATGCCGATATAGCTCTCATTTCCGCCAATAAAAATCTGTTCCCCTTCCTTGACAATTTTTCCATTGTGGATACGGGCATTCACTTCAGCCTTTCTGCCACAGCGGCACACTGATTTGATCTCAGAAAGAGAATCCGCTAGTTCAAATAAGCGTTTACTCGCTGGAAACATTTTTGTCTGGAAATCGGTCTTTAATCCAAAGCACAACACAGGAATAGCATCCACGGCAAGATCCTTCAGCTGTTCAACCTGCTCTGGCGTGAGAAACTGTGCCTCATCCACAATCATTACTTGATAATCACGATGCGCTCTATACCACTCCAACAGGTTGACCGTCCGATCAATCACATAACACTTTTGTTCCAGTCCTATGCGTGATTTAACAATATCTACCCCATCGCGGTCGTCTAAGCTGGGCTTCAATAACGCGACACGGTACCCTTGTTCTTCATAATTGAATTTTACCATTAGGGCATTGGCGGACTTCGAACTATTCATCGCTCCATACTTGAAATATAACTTTGGCAATCGTCATCCTCTCCCCATTTCATCTCTTGTTTATTATAGCGCGTTTAAGGGCAAAAGCAAGCAGTCATCCGCTCCTTTATGGGAACAGTGATTGCCGAATCGATTCGAGAGTCGCATTATAGAGGCTATATTTGCAATAACCTACATTCCTTTGATACTTTTTGTTTTATAATTGACTGATTTTAATAAAGTGATATAATGTATTTTATACACAATATTTATCAAAAAATCCTCTATTTTCTATCTTATTCATCACATCAAGGAGGAAACCAGCATGTATTCTCTCATGATCGTAGACGCTGACCGCAATTTCAGTAAAACACTTCAACAGCTCCTCCCTTGGAAAGATCTTGGTTTTGAAATCATCAGCAGTATTACCGATGGGCAAGAAGCGCGCGAAGCGGCAGCAATCTTAAAACCGGATGTACTCATCACAGACATACACCTCCCTTCTTTGGACGGCCTCTCTCGGCAAAAGCGCTTCGAGAAGGAAATCCACTGACAAAGCTTATCATTTTAACCGCCGAACACGACTTTCGTTATGCACAAGAGGCCATTACTTACCATGTAGAACGCTATTTATTAAAACCTGTCCAAGCAGGAGAACTGGAAGAAACCATGCGCAAGGTCCGAGAATCGCTGGATGCACGCCCTTTAAGCCGTCGGGAGATTCTCAACTCCCTCTTTAACGGACAGCGCGATGAAGCGCTTTACTCCATCATTCGTTCGGGCGATAAAGCAGCAGCCTCTGCCTTTATTGATGAGATCTTTTTAAATATGTCTGCGCCGGGCGTCTCTTTATCAGAATGTCAAATGCAGGTGATTCAGCTGTACTTTATCATTGCGCGCACGGCTAAAAAATTAATTCCAGAGTTTGATCTAAATGTTGAACGCAATTTGACTCTAATTATGCAGATCTTCAGTGAAGAATCGCCCAAGAAATTCAGGCGTGGCTCCGGCGGCTCTGCCACAATGTGATGGATTATGTCGCCTATCAGCTCTGTGATAACGATGCCTCTCTCTCCTCCCGCGGATATAACTATCTGAAGAAGCACTATGCAGATCCGGATTTATCCTTAAAAACAGTCAGCGAGCACTTACATATCAGTTCCAATTACTTTAGCAGTATTTTTAAAAAAGCTATGGGGGATTCTTTCACCAATGTGCTGAATCAAATTCGAATGGAGCATGCGAAAGAACTTCTCTTATCCAGCAATAAAAAGATCTTGGAAATCGCACATGCGGTCGGCTATACCGATCCCCATTATTTCAGCTTCTGCTTTAAGAAGCACTTTGGTGAATCTCCCAATGAAGTTCGCCATGTAAAACGCAGATAAGTTCAAAAAGGAGGACCGCCCCAAAGAAATCTTTGGGCGGTCCTCCTTTTTCTCAAATTCATTCTCCAATGATTTTAATCAAAGCATGTTTATCGCGCTTTCCATCAAACTCAAAATAGAAAATTTGCTCCCACGTTCCAAAATCCAAGCGGCCATTTGTAACAGCTACCACCACCTCGCGTCCCATAACGGTTCTCTTTAAATGGGCATCCGCATTGTCCTCAAAACCGTTGTGTTGATATTGGTCATACGGCTTCTCTGGAGCAAGCTTTTCCAACCAAACCTCATAATCGTGGTGGAGCCCCGCTTCATCGTCATTGATAAAAACGCTTGCTGTAATGTTCATTGCGTTTCACAAGAATCAAACCCTCTTGAATTCCACTCTCGCGTAGCGCTTCCTCCACTTGTGGCGTGATATTTACCAGCCCTCTGCGCCTCGGGACATGGAACCACAGCTCTTTCCGATAAGATTTCATTGTTCATGCCTCTTTTCACGTTTTTTCCATCTTATCATACTCACCGTGGAAAAGGCAATCCCCCTGTCACCTCTGGCTCCACCGCTTCAACAGAGGAAAATACGCCATCATCGCTCTTTTGGCTTCCGCACGATCTTGATACCTCCCTGCATCCTTTTCTATATCCAAGCAAAAATCAATCATTTGCTCCATTGTACAATCTGCAACGAAAGCGCCGTTTGCATAACAGTAGCAACAATACTCTTTGCTTTTGCTTCCATCCGCATTTGTCCCTCGGTGGCTATCCTCTGTCATTGGCATCCCACAGCTTTGACAAAAATCAGCCAACGCTACATAAATAGCAATATCCGCTTCGTGGCAATCGCTTCCCTCCACAAAAGCGTATTCCTCAAAATCACACGTAAATTTACGCGGGAGTCCTTCCTTCCAAATCTCTTGCCAAAAGCGTTCTACATCTTTTTCTGCACACCCATGAAAAGAAAACTTTGCATACTGCCCGGCAGGAATGGTCACATATCGAGTTCCCTCCTGCATTGAGTCGCCGTCTTGGACTTGTTTGCCCACCCAAGCTTCATAAGATCCACTTACACCATTTTCGTAATGGGTATATAGACCATAGACCGTTTGATTCTTCTTTTCGGCAAGAGAAGTATCAATCTCCTGATAATAACGCTCCCAAAGATTTCCGATTTTTTGCTTCATTTCCGGATCGGCGTTACTGGTCCGTGTCGCAATTCCAGCGATGATCTTTTCCTGTAGGGCCACAACCTCATATTTCATGACAATATCCTTCTTTCTCGGGGAATCCCCCGTTTTTGTTGGAATCAGTATATCCAACAAAATAGGACAGGAGTATGTCATATTAAAAAGCGGTCAGCAATTATTTTTGATACAATTCTGCAACCTTGTGAGCGATATTCGCCATCTGCTCTCGCAGTCTTGTTGGAGAGAGAACCTCGACATGAGCACCAAAAGATAACAGATACCCACAAAGCCAGGGGTCTTCCGGATGCTGTAGATTTACCAAGAAAAAGCCATCTTTATCCCGACAAATTTGTTCCGGCAGAAATTCATCGTATACACGAAACGCCATCGCTGGAGAAAACCTTAGCGTCAAAGAAATCTGCGCTCCTGGTTCATAAGAAGGAACAGCAATCTCCGGGAGTACCGTTCGTTCCCTTACAAAGCGACGGTCGGTTAAGCGAACTTGACGCATTCGAGAAATCTTAAATGTCCGGAAATTATTTTTGCTCAGACAAAATGCCTGCAAGTACCAGCTGCTATTTCGAAAATGCAGTTTTAAGGGCTCAACACAACGCTGTGTTGTCTCGCCCAAGCTATTTGAATAACAAAACTCCAATTCTCGGTGCTCCAGGATTCCCGTCTTGATCTGGCTAAAAATTTCCCGTTCTGCCGGTCCCCCATTCCATGTTGAAAAATCTACATCGATCCAGTCCGTCCCATGTTTTTGAAACAAGCCATTTAGGCGCGTTAAAACCTGTGTGTCTTGCATATTGGCAGCCCGCAGGCTTTGTAAGGCAAATAAAATCTCATCCTGCTCTTCAGAGGATAAAAGGGAACGCTCTAATACAAAATGGGGTAGCAAGCGAATTCCACCGCCCCTACCCTTACTGGCATAGATCGGAATCCCCGCGCCAGACAATAAATCAATATCACGATAAATCGTTCTTGGAGAAACTTCAAATCGTTCTGCCAATTGGGCCGCCGTCATGCTTTTATGTTCCATCAACAGATATAAAATCGTAAAGAGTCGATTTGTCTGCATGCGCTGCTCCTTTCAAGCAGAATTTCAAAGCAAAAGAACAAGACTGTCCTCTTTTCTGCTTAAATCATTTATACGAAGAGTCCTGTTTCTGGCCTGAAGCCAAGACGGTTTCAGCCATTCTCTGCACACTCGGTAACATCTCTTCCGCCCACGAGTATTCAAACAAATACTCTCCTGCAAAAGATGCTGCGGTTTGAAGATCTCCATCTACCAATCGAAAATAATCGCAGTCAAATCGCTCACAATTGATACCAATTTTTCCTCGAACGGATATAAGCGCTTCTCCCAGTCCGACTTTCTCCAATGCCTGTCGCAGGTACATACACGCTTTCCGATATTTTGCTTTGACCTTACTGTCGTACTGTTCTTCTTCCCACAGGGTCCCTATAATTGAATCCATATCCACCAGCGCCCCATCCTGGCTCACCAAAAAAGCAAAAAGTTCCTTTGCCTTACTGCTTCGAAAGTCCACCGGCTTGTCATCAACAAACAAACCAAAACGTCCAAACGTGCGAATAAAGGCCTTTTTCTTTTCAACAGGTCTCACGATTCGGCTCACTTTGTCAATCGCCTTTCTCACCGCTTTGGGCTCAAAGGGTTTCAAGATGTAACCATAAGCATCCTCATTGAAAGCATCTAATGCATACTGCTTATAACCCGTCACAAAAACGACGGCAATCCGATCGTTGATCGCATGCAGCCGATGAGCCAGATCCAGACCTCGAATCCCCGGCATCTCGATATCCAAAAATGCCAAATCGATTGGATGACTTTCTGCATACGCTAAAGCCTCCGCTGCATGCAAAAAACGTCCAACAATCTGTACATCCTCAAATTGCTCGCAGGTATCTGCCAGTTCTTCCACTGCCAACGGTTCATCATCAACAATCATCGTCCTCATCAAAGAGCCGCGCCTCCTGTTCTGGTATTTGAATGACCTGCCTTGTCCCTTGATTCACCACACTTTGAATGTCCAGCTCCGCATTCAATAAGGTTTTCAAACGATAACGAAGGTTCTTAATCCCAATTCCACCAAAAGAAGGCGATTGTAGGTGTTCCATCTCAAATCCCACCCCATCGTCCAGAATTTCAATCCAGATAAAGCCATCCTTTTGATAGGTAATCAGCGAAACGGTTCCCCCCTCTATTTTTTTACAGATTCCATGCCGCACTGCATTTTCTACCAAGGGTTGGACTGTCAACGGCGGCACCATAAAATTACTGCATCGAATATCCCAATGAACGTGCAAACGTTCGCCAAAACGCATTTGTTCAATATTTAGATAAGCGCGTATATTCTGTAATTCCTCTTCAAATAAAATCGGTTCGGTACTTTCAATGGAATCCATGTTGCCGCGCAAATAGGTCGAAAAATCATAAACCGCCTTTTCTGCCTTTTCCGGTTCTTTTCGACAGAGCACCTTGATTGCCAGAAGCGCATTATAGAGAAAATGGGGCTGTATTTGATGCAAAGCAAGGTTGATCTGAGCCTTTTGCAACTCAACACGCATCTCGGCTACCTTTAATGCCTCATTTTGGATGGCGTTCAAACGTTTTCCATCCATATATTTGATCGCGATTGTTAAGCAGACTAACCCGATGGGAAATGCAAAGCTGTCGTCGATCAAAAAGAGCCCTGACAAAGCCATATCTCCCAGGAAACTTCCCACATACACACAGAGGCAACCAATATAATACGGGAAAAAATAAGGATTGGCGGAGCGGTCCTCCTGAAGAATTGGCACCACCATTACAGCGAAAAAGATCGGCGCTAATAGTAAATCGAATATCACCCACCACCAGGTAATGTGGAAAATTAATCCAACACTGATCGTAATGAAATAATCTGTAAGAACCAACATAGATACGCAGAACACACGCCGCCTCCTTTTTCGGGCTGTTGACGCCCTGGGGGCGGCACAAATCAAAATCACCCAGGCTGCTGCGCCAAAGATGTGAAAAGGAAACAGCATATAATCAAACGGCACAGGAGACCACGAACACAGCGCGGAAAAGATAGGTCCTCTGGAAAAACTCTTTATTAGAAATAATAGCATCAGAAGAAGGATGGATATAGAGTAGCCGCTTCGCGGCTTTAGAATGAGATCCATTGCATAGAAAATAATAAAAACAATCGCAATTCCCATTAGCAGAGAGCTAAAGATCATGTCCCGCTCTGCGTTTCGTTCATACGTAGAACGATCAATCAAAATAGGGGTCAAACACAATCCAGGATACACCCGGCTTGATACCTCGATCACCAATTCACATTCAGAAGAGCGCAAAGGAAGAGTGGTTTCTTCCTTTAAACTTGGAAAAACTTCAATATTCCGCAGATTTTTCAAAACAGTTCCGCTTCCAGAAAACGGTTCCCCATTTAAAAACACTCGGTAAGCCGATGGAAGATTTGGGACAACCACTAACACATCTGCTTCGGGGGACAGTTTATCATCCGCAACCGATAGCTGGCATATCCTTTTGAAGGCAAATAATGTCCATCTTGTTTTTGTTGTGTCCAATAGGATGGAACGGACATCAAACCATCGGGTTCCTCTCCCTCTAAATGATCGGTCACCAAAAGCTTCTGCCAAAAAAACTCCCATTCGCCATCTAAAAAAATAGGTTCCCCTGTGTTAAAATCGACTCCGCGCAAGTCCACGGTGCTATTTTCGATATGGGGCACATCTTGTCCACGCGATAGTTCCAAGACATGGAAAACAAACATCGCGCCGATGGTCAGAAAACACAGACAAGCTGTCCAGATAAACCTTCGATTTTCTCTTCGTAAAACTTTCATGTGCGTGCCTCTTTTCAACGGGACCTCCCTATTTTTAGTCTAACGTAGTTTGTAAAGTTCAAAATTCTACTGAATAATCATTTCCAATAATTTCTTAAGAATTTATTTTTTTATATCTCGTAGGTGCCTTGTTATTAAAAATAGTTTATGATATGCTAAAAAATATACAAATTTGTGTTATTTATTTCAGGTGATATATGTGAAAAAAACGAATTATTTTGCCGTACTTCTCTGTTTACTCTTGGGTTTAACCTCTTGTTCCTCTCCACAACCCCTTTCTGTGGACAATACACATCCCAAAGTTTTGCGATATGCGCTATTACAAGAGCCAAGTACTTTAGACCCACAAAAGGTGGACGCCACTTCTGAAGCAACCATTGCGTACCACATTTATGAGGGATTGATGCGCACTTACGGAGATCAGCTTCTTTATGGAATTGCAAAATCTTATGAAATCTCCACAGATGGATTGGTATATACCTTCCACCTGCGGGACGCATTTTATTGCGATGGAACACCCGTACGCGCACAGGATTTTGTCTATGCAATTCAACGTATGTTGGCAGATGAGAACTCAACCCGCCCCTTTATGGCATATCCTATCAAAAACGCGGCAGAGGTTCATAAAAAGGAACTCTCAGAGGAATATTTAGGAGTTCGCGCAATTGATGATGCAACATTACAATTTATTTTAGAAAATCCCACCCCTTATTTCCTACAACTTTTGGCATTGCCAACGTTCAGTCCGATTCCTTCTGAAAAAGAGAGCTCTGAAATAGGCAAATACTCTCTTTCCAATGGACCATTCCGCCTAAAGGAGTGGAAGCAAAATGATTCTATCCTTTTGGAAAAGAATCCTTATTATTGGGATGCCGATAAGATTCAATTGGATCAAGTCGAGATCGTTATTTCCACTGACTTTAACAAGCTTTATCAGATGTTTCTCGATCAAAAACTGGACGTTATGCCTGTCGCTACCACCGACGTATCCCCAGATATGACCCCTTATATTCATTACTACTTTAATGGTGCGAATGATTTTATTCGCTTAAATATGGACGGAAGCTGCCCCTTAAACAACAAAAATCTACGTTTAGCTCTCAACTATGCACTTAATCGGAACGACTACGTTGATTCTCTTGGTTCTGACGATGTAACTGCCAGCGCACGCTATGTTCTCCCTATTCTCCCCGGCGCTCACAAAACCTTTGGAGAAGAATACCCCTTGGAAGCATTTCCATTGAATGGAGATACACAAAAGGCACGAAATTATCTAAAAACGGCTCTACAAGAACTGGATCTTGAAAGAGCAGAGGATATTCAATTGGAATTATTGGTTACAGACGATTATTGGTCCGTAACAGAAGCACAAATTATTGAAAAGCAGTTGGAAGAAACGCTCGGGATTCAAATTGATATCTTGTCTGTTCCCTACAACACACATATGAATTTGGATACCATTCATAAATTTGAAATGTCACTCTCCGGTTGGATTCCTGAATACGCGGACCCGGCAACCTATCTGGAACTTTGGACATCGGATTCCTCCTATAACTGTGCCAGTTATTCGAGTGAAGAGTACGACGAATGTTTTCAAACGGCTAATCGCCAAATGGACCCGCAGAGCCGGATGAGTCTACTTGCACAAGCTGAAACGATCTTGTTAGAAGACGCCGCCTTGATACCTCTTCAAATACGCCAAAGCGCCTTACTAAAAAATCCTAAATTAATCAACTTTGAAACTTATTATATCAATGCGGAATATGAGTATATTTATGCAGATTTTACTTCGTAACCGGTCGTGAAAGAAAGAAGCGCCTTCTGCCTCAGGGCAATCCTGCGGCAGGAGGCGCTTTTTACTTGCTATTCAACTTTTTTGGGATATTCTTCTGCGGGAAGTTCCCGCAGAAGAATTTTTCAATACGTTTAACCAATGGTAATCGTGCAATGCTTCACTGCGGAATAGCCAGGCAAGGTCGTATAAACGCCTGTGCTCTGGCCCGGTGTGCCAACGGCCCATACCCGGAAGTAATAGTCGTTTCCAATCTGAGTCACGAATTGAGTCTTCAGCACATTGCCATTGCCCACTGTAAAGCTCGGCATCAAATTATTTCCATTGACTACGGTCATCTTGAAGCAGTATGCACTGCCACTCTTTACCGTAAAGTCAACCGTTGTGTCGGATACAACCTTCGGCTGTGCCGTTGCTGCTCCCGTTCCGACCGCTACAACCACTCCGTCAGACCCCATCGTATTGTTAGCGCTCGAAGAACTGCTGGAGCTACTGCTAGAACCGCCGCTGGACTTTCTAACCAGCTTATCGATAGCATCTTTAATTGCCTTTACAGATGCGTCAATTGCCGCCTGATCTGCATCCGCTGGGAGTTGCTCTGCTGCCTTAACTGCTGTTTCCAAAACGTTCCAGCTGGCTGCCGTATATTTGCTCGAATCCAGGCTCTTTGCTTCATCCAGTGCAGCCTTCAGTTCTGTCCAGTCGGTCTGCTCTGCATTTTTAATGATCTTTACGACTGCGCCACCAGTTGCCTTAATATCGATGGACATTGTCTGGCCCTTTGTAAGCGTTTTGGTTTCTGTGATGATTGCTTTATTGCTATCATCATTTGTCGGATCATCGCTGTCACGGAAAATATATGCGGTATAAGTTGCACCATCCTCCAAGAAGTCCAGATCGAACTCTGCAATACGAGCTTCATTGCCCATGATGCTTACATACCAATCGTCCCCTGTACGGCGTGCCATATTGACATAATGTCCCGGATCGCCGTCCAACAGAATGCTGTCATCCCAAGAGGTGGGCAGATTCTTAAAGAGATTCTCGTATGCTACATGTCCACGGTATACATCCGGCTTATCCGCCATCGTCTGAATTCCACATTCAAACATAATGGTCTGTGCAACCAGGTGTGCCTGGGTAACCGACTTCATTCCAAAGGTATTGCCATAGGAAGCCATCGGAGTAAAGTCCGCAGCGCCTACTGCGAAGCGAGTAAACGGCAGCATACAATCAAAGTATGCATCATTTACACAACTCTCGCCGCCCGAAATCGCCTCACGACAAATTGCGTTCGGATAGGTTCTTCTTTCACCGGTGGTCTTACCGGCGCCATGGATGTTGATGAGCATATGATTTTCTGCGGCTTCCTTGGTCAGGATGTCCAGGAGCTGGATGATCTCCTGGCTCTGAGAATCAAAGAAGTCTGGCTTAATGCCTTTAATGCCCATCTCTGCCCATTCTTTGATGCGTTCGCGCTCTTCCGGTGTATCCAGATCGCGTTTGTTTGCCCAGACAATCAGGCCAATGCCCTTACTTTCTGCGTAATCCAGAACTTCCTGCATCCAGTCATAGTAACCGTCATACAGGTCATTGCCGCGGTTGTATACACGCGGCTGCCAGCCTTCGTCCAAAAGCTGATACTTCCAGCCCATCTCTGCTGCAAAGTCAATATACTGCTTGTACAGCTTCGGTGCGGTCTCTTCCCATGTTGTGCCTTCCGGCAGATTGTCATGGCGGAGATCGCCATTCAGCCAAGTCCAGTCGACCGGACTCGGTACGATCCAACTGGTATCTTCGATTACGCTGTCCGGACTCAACGTTTCTGCAAGGGTATTTTCTGCAATATCTGCCGGATCACCAATAACCATGAAACGCCACGGAGAGGTGAACGGCGCGGTCGTTACGACATCGCTGAACTGCTCCGGTGAGAACACGACGTCCAACATACCGGTGTCATGGCCAACAATCTGTCCGCCACTATACTGTGGAGTAAGCGCTGCTTCAGACAGCAGTGCCCAATCGCCATTTGGCGTCTCATAGAGCAGCGGCATGCAATAACCGCCCTCCAGTTCTTCGATTTCCTTCTGATAATACCGCTCCTCGTTGGCCTTATCGAAGTCCATCGTCTGTGCAACGGAACCGTCCGGCATCAAGAAGCCTGTTGCTTCAGAAGAAATCGTCAACTCTTCGCCATCCTGGCCTTCGATTTCATACTGGAACGCCATACCATCATCATAGGCACGGCTGATGATGCGATAGGTCACGCCATCCTTTTCAAAATTCAAAGTCAGTTCGGTGCCTATTGCATCCACATGACTCTTCTTCGCGCCGATCAAGTCATAAGAATCCTTGACGGTTTCTGTCTTAGAATCGACGAAGGTCAAACCGGTACGGAAATCGCCCAAGTTGGTGACCAAGCCAGTCGGGGAAGTTCCGATAACGGTATTTCCATTTCTCGAAGTTGTAAATACAACCGATCCATCATCGCGCAAGGTGAACAGAGTCTCAATATTTCCATCCGGAGACACCACGGTCCAAGAGTTCTCATTTCCATTGCCAACAATGATATCCAAAGTCGAGGACTGTTTCACGCCGTCCAGTTCTACGGTGCATGTAATGGTTGCTGTACCGTCCGAAACAGCTACGATCTTTCCATCCTCTACCTTTGCAACGGATTCGTCGCTGCTGCTGTAGGTGATAATGGCATTTGTCAGATCCGCTTCGATATTCTGCATACCGCCCCAGCCAACTTGACCGATGTAACCAGTCAGATTGATGGCAGAGCTTGCTCCCTTCTGAAGATGAGTTTCCTCTGCTTTGATGGTAACACGAGCCAAGTCTTTCTGAGCTTCCTTATCGCAATAGAGGCGAGCATCTGCCCATGTTGTGCTACTGCTGCCCTTTGCATACAAGGTCAAAATCTTGGTTCCTTCCGGAATCGCCACTTCCAAAGCACCATTGTCTGGCGAGATCTGATTTCCATCATAGGAAAGAGTCTTAGAGAGGATTTGTTCTCCATCTGCCAGCACAATAAATTCACAGCTCCCTGCGCCAGCCGGGAAGCAACCGATGGCTTTAAAGGTTTCTGCATGCAGGCCAGTGATGTCGAAGGTTACCTGAGACGGTGCAAAGGTACCAATACCCTTTTCGTAGATAACCGTTTGGCCATTTTCGTTCCAGGAAATCTCCGTCTGATTGACGGTCTGGTCCTTACGTACGAGGAACCAGCTGTCCACTGCATTGAGCCACTCCAGATCGCTCAGATAAATGGCATCTGGATCAGCCTTATGAACATTCTCATTGACTTCCTGTTTCTCAACTACCCAAACACTGGACGGGGCCGTATCTTTTGCCAAGATTACCAATGTCCCACTTTCAGTCGCATCATTCTGCAAAGCGATATACAGAGGAGAACCCTCGGACGCCTTGTTCATCAAACGATACTGGCCATCTTGTTCTGCTGGAACGATCTTCCACCACTGCGCATCATTTTCTTCATCGATGTTGCCAAGAGTCAACGCCACACCTTCTGCGGCGTTGGAGTCCGTCGGCATCATAACGGTGGAACTGGCCGATTCCAACTGAATCATAAAGTATTCATTGTTACTGTCCGGAATGAGTCGCCAATATTGGGCCTCGCCATCGAAATCCCACCACAGATCGATAATTGCACCTGCACTGGAGTTGTTGCTGTTGGATTCGATGCAGCTGTCGTTCAAGACCGTCCGGAACTTATAGCTGGCTTCTGTATCCCATTCTGGTTCCTCAGGCTCTTCGCCCGGATGGAAATTGTCAGGTACGTCTGCCCATGCATCCGAAACGGCTTCTGTTTCCGGATAAATCTTTGCAAGGAAATTGTACATATCAACATCATATGCCTTGAGTTCTTCACGGGTATTCACCGGACCGCGAACGCCATCCCAAGAACCGTCGGCAGACTCAGACATGACATTGAACCAGATTGCCGTACATGTTGCAAAATACTCTTCCCGATTCGAAATCGCATAGCTGTTCGGCCAGAGATTCTTTTGTTTGGCAGATGCATAAACTGCATCAAATTCCTCTTTCAACTCCGGAATGGAATCGACGCCAAGCAAATGCACGGAATGACCAAATTCATGTACCAATACGGATTCATTTTCATAACCAGTATAATGGTCCGGCGAATCTTTTTGCAGGAGGCGGAGAACGTTTGCATCATAGATGCTGGCAACCGGGTTACCAACCATCCCGCCGTATCCCTCTACATAGTACATATCGGGATCATAGGTTGCGCGATGCTCAGGAATGCTGTAAGCACTTTCGCCCTTACCATACACAGCCAATTCCGCACCATTTTCAATCATTTTTTCCACAACATCGGAACGTGCAGAAAGCATCACATCCACAATATCCGCCGCAGCTTGCAGTGTGGATTTTTCCACAGCGTCGCTGGACTTCACCGTGATCCCACAATCTGCCTTAACAGACTGTGTATAGAACGGAGCAGCGACAACAGCATAGACAGTCTCTGTATCAGCAGCTTCTCCCATTTCATTGGTTACAGAACCAACCACCTGAACGGTGATCTGTGCATCCTGTGCAGGAACTTCTTTCAGTTCCAAAGTGGTCATTTGATCGAAGTAGAGAGCTCCATTTCCTGCATTATATCCATAATCGTTGAGCGCTGCTTCTTGGCCATTGACCATGACTTTGAAGCTAGACTTTTCATCAGCACCAGTTACATCTTGATTCCAGTCCAGTTCAATTAGACGGTCTGTAATCCGCTTTGCCTCTGAAACAGCCGGAATCTCTTCTTCAACTTGGTCTCTTGGGACATAATGGATCGCTGCACCGCCGGTCTCCGCCAGCGGGATTGTCAAGGTATCTTCTTTTGTAACAACCTTGATTTCTTCAACAATACTGCTGTCAACCGTCGCTTGGTCGACTACCAGATTGCTTCCATCCTGGTCATGACGGCCAAATTGATCGTATGCAGCAGGGCCTTCCGCCAGAACTTCCGGAGAATCCTTGTAAATATAGGCAACATATTCACCTTCACCCAAGAAGTCGAGTGAGAAGGTTGCGTCCAGCTTACCATCACAGATGATTCCCTGATACCAGTCGTCACCATTGCGGCGGGCCATATTTACATAGTCGCCCGGATAACCATCGATCAGGATTCCTTCATCCCATTCAGATGGCATATTCTTAAAGTAATGCTCATATCCAGGATGTGCACGATAGACATCGGGCTTGTCCGCCAAGCACTGCAAACCACATTCGTAGATCACCGGCAGCGCAGTCATATGTGCTACGGTAAAACGGCCAGGATTATGATTGGTCAAATTGTCATTTGCACCATACGATACCATAGGAGTGTAGTCCATCGGACCTACTGCGCCGCGAACAAACGGCAACGAGCAGTTATGATGGGCATCCATGACGGCACCCCAAGTCTCGATATTATCAACCGCATAAGCCTCTGCACCACGAACAGCTTCACGGGCAATCGCATGCGGCCAAGTGCGGCGTTCACCAGTCGGTTTGCCGGCACCATGCACGTTGATCAGCATATGATTTTCAGCCGTTTCCGCCATCATTTTTTCGATGAGCTGAATCGTCTCCTGATCCTGGGAATCAAAGAAGTCTGGTTTAATGCCTTTGATGCCCATATCCGCCCACTCTTTAAAGAGCTTTTGCCGATAATCATCATCGGTCAAATTAGCCTTTCTTGCCCAAACAATCAAGCCGACGCCTTTTTCTGCAGCATACTCAATCAAGTCGGGCATCCAATCATAATAACCTTCGTATTCATGTTCGCCAGCTGCTGTATTGCCGCGAGGCTGCCAGCCTTCATCCAAAAGCTGGTATTTCCAACCCATTTCAACGGCAAAATCAATATACTTTTTATAGTATTCCAAACCAGCAGTTTCAAAGGAAACGCCATCTGGCAGCTGGTCGTGACGGAGATCACCATTCAACCAGGTCCAGTCCACTGTTCCCGCCTCAATCCAGCTGGTGTCCTCTACCTTGCTTGCAGGCGCCAAGGACTCTGCCAAAGTATTGTTGGTAATAGTCTGCAAGTCGCCAATAACGACATAGCGCCATGGGCTGGCGAACGGTAAAGTCGTTTCAACATCGTCTGTTTGCTCTGGGGTAAAGACAATGTTCAACAAGCCAGTGCCATCACCAGTCATCTGTGCGCCACAGTATGTACCGTTGAGATCGGCTTCATTTACCAAAGCAAAGACATCGTCTTCGGTCTCATAGAGCAATGGCATAGAATACTGATAATTAAGTTCTTTGATGGAGGCATGCTCAATTTCCACATCTTCATTGGATTGGCTGTAGTTCATTGCCCAAGTATACGCACCATCTGGCAAACGGACACCTGTATGCTCTGAAGAGATCGACAGATCTGTGTTCTCATCTCCATCGATACTGTAACGGAACGCAACGCCATCATCAAATACTTTCAAAATGATAGCATACGGTACGCCCGCTTTTTCAAACTGGAATGTCATCTGCTTATAAGGAGCATTGACATATTTTACCTTTGCTCCAATCAGTTCATACTCTTCTGTTCCGTTGCTCTCCTCTACATCTACAAACTCCAGACCGCTGCGGAAATCTCCCTCACTTGTAACGATTCCCATCGGAGATGCAGATACTACAACAGAATTATCACTTAACGCGGCATAAGATACGGCTCCATAAGCCTCATCATAAGCAATCAAAGCTGAAACATCTGTCTTTGGCGCTGTCAACTGATAAATAGCCCCATCCACCGGCTCGGTGCCTACGATGATCGGTGTATAACCTTCTACCTTTGTCCCGTCACTCAATGTGGCAGAAGCAACGATGGAAGCAACACCATTCGCTTTGGCCGTTACAGTGTATATACCTTCCGATGAAGTTACCTCTGCGACCTCTGGATTGCTACTCTTTACTTCTGTAACTGCAATTTGTTCTTCGTACTCATCAAAAGCAGTTGCACTTACCGAAGTACTTTCATCAACATCCAAAAGCGTCTTTCCCGCAGATACATTGACAACCGGATCTACTGGTTCCGGAGGGGCAACTTCAACCTTACTGACTTTCCAGTAGCTCGAAGCTGTTGTTCCATCGGAGAGAATAACAAGAGTTCCATCGTTCACCCCATCATTCTCCAGAGCGATATATGCTTCTGCACTTCCTTCAGAAGCTTTGTTTAACAGCATATACTCGCCATCTTGATCCGTAGGAACGATTTTCCACCACTGTGAATCGTCCGCATCATCAATGTTTCCAAGGGTTAATGCTGTACCTGCTACGGCATTTGATTCTTTGGGCATCAAAACCGTCGCATTGGTATTTTTGGGCTGAATCCGATAGTATTCTGCCTCATCATCCGGAATCAACCTCCAGCACAATGCATCGCCCTCATAGTTCCACCATAGGTCGACTTTTGCGCCGGGATTTGTGTCTCCAGAGTAAACTTCAATTCCTGCGTCTTTCAACACAGTAAGAAGCTTATACTCTGCGGAAGGATCCCACTCTCCCGCGGCTTCGCTCTTTGCCAATGCAGGCGTCCAAATGGTAAATACCATTGTGAATGCCAACACAAGCGACAGAAGCGATCGCCATGCTCTCTTCTTCATGTTTTTTCTTCTCCTCCTTTGTTTTCAGGCAAAGCCTGTTTGATTACAATAGTATTGTAGCAGAAGAAGTGTTCCAAAAGTGTTCCATAATTTCTCTATTTTTAGGTACATTTAAATAAAACCACTCATTTGACGCCTTATATATAAAATTTCTTCACTTTATAATTTTGTTCTTGACTCTCACGTTGCGTAATCCTTTATAGTAAAAAATGTAAGAGGAGATGATTTCGGTGAAACAAACCATAAAAGAAGTATCGAAAGCTTGCAATGTCAGTGTTCGCACCTTACATCACTATGACCAAATCGGCCTCCTTTCCCCCTCTGAAAGAACGGATGCCGGCTACCGACTTTATGGGGAAGCTGAACTGATTCGATTACAACAGATTCTCTTTTTCGTGAACTCGATTTTTCGCTTAAGGAGATTAAAATTCTATTGGATTTGCCAGGATTTAACCTCTTGGAAGCTCTTCGGAAGCATCAATCCCTTCTATTATTAAAAAAGGAACGAATCACACGACTTATCTCCCTTACAAATCAAATCTTAGAAGGAGAGGCACAGATGGATTTTAAAATCTTTGACAATCAAGAAATCAGTACTATGAAAGATCAATACCGAAAAGAAGTAGAACAACGATGGAAAGATACGTCAACTTATAAAAAATATCATGAGAGAACGCGAACCTATACCAAAGAGGTATGGAAAGAGATTGAAAGAAAAATGCAAAACTTCTTTCAAGAACTAAATTGTCTTAAACCACGAACTCCGGACGACCCAGTCGTACAAGAATGGCTTGAAAAATATCGATCTTTTATAGACGAGTATTTTTATCCATGCTCCAAAGATACGCTTATTCAATTAAGTGAACTCTATATCTCTGATGAACGTTTTCAGCAGTTCATCGATCGAGAAGGAGATGGATTATCCAAATACCTCCACCAAATTATAACGTTTGCTTGTACTCAATAAACGAAGCGATGAGTAATATATAATTATACAAGTCAGGCCCCCCGGCAAAGCCTGGGGCTTGAGAAAGCGCTAGAAGTGCATGATACGGGTCCCACCCCTAAAGGGGCCACGAATGGGTCGGCTAACTGCATTGCTGACTCATAGCGGACCCCTGAAGGGGCGTTACTTTATATATTTTTTTCTCTCCCCGCCTTAGCCGGGGGTTCTCCTTTCGCTAATGCAGATCAAAATAAAAGGCCTCCAGTTCTCTGAAGGCCTTTTACTTATTGTTCAAATTACCCATCAAGACAATATCGATTCTTCCATATCATATCTCTCATAAGTCTATAAAATTACTCAAGATGTCTATTGATTACAAAAAAAGCTCTTGAATGATTTCAATCATTCAAGAGCTTTTTGGTGGGCCATCAAGGACTCGAACCTTGGACCGACCGGTTATGAGCCGGCTGCTCTGACCAACTGAGCTAATGGCCCGTATAATTCTTACTAATATTATAAAACATAGCAAAACAGAACCTAAAAATCCGGATAAACCAAAGGAACTACAAAAGATGTAGTTCCTTCAAAAAGTGGCTCCCCTGTTGGACTCGAACCAACGACCCTGCGGTTAACAGCCGCATGCTCTACCGGCTGAGCTAAGGAGGAATGTTTATGTTGGCATCTTCCTATTGTCCCAGGCCGTTGCCAGCCAAGTATCGTCGGCACTAATGAGCTTAACTTCCGTGTTCGGGATGGGAACGGGTGGACCCTCATCGTCATCGACACCAACTCTATTTAGTACATTCCTGTCTAAATAGCTCTCTATATTCACTTTCCTTGTTTGCTTTTGGTGACCCGTGCGGGAATCGAACCCACGTTAACGGCGTGAGAGGCCGCTGTCTTAACCGCTTGACCAACGGGCCACATCTTTCAGTCTTACGCAGAGGCCAGAGATCTCTCCGACCTCCGTCGTCCGACTTCTTTCATGGTGCACCATCAGGGACTCGAACCCGGGACACCCTGATTAAGAGTCAGGTGCTCTACCAACTGAGCTAATGGTGCAGACCTGTGGTCTCGCCGCCTCCGCGACTTACCATTCGCCAGCATACTTTTTGCCAGTACACTGAAAACTGAATAAAGATTTAAGATAGAAGCTAACTGAAAAAGCTTTGAACCAAGGAACTATGGTCAAGCCCTCGGCCTATTAGTACTGCCAAGCTGAACATGTTACCATGCTTACACACGCAGCCTATCAACCTTGTAGTCTTCAAGGGGCCTTACTAGCTTACGCTATGGGATATCTTATCTTGGAGTCGGCTTCACGCTTAGATGCTTTCAGCGTTTATCCGATCCGCACATAGTTGCCCAGCTGTGCTCCTGGCGGAACAACTGGTGCGCCAGAGGTGCGTCCATCCCGGTCCTCTCGTACTAAGGACAGCTCTCCTCAAATATCCTACGCCCACGACAGATAGGGACCGAACTGTCTCACGACGTTCTGAACCCAGCTCGCGTACCACTTTAATCGGCGAACAGCCGAACCCTTGGGACCGAATACAGCCCCAGGATGTGATGAGCCGACATCGAGGTGCCAAACCTCCCCGTCGATGTGGACTCTTGGGGGAGATCAGCCTGTTATCCCCAGGGTAGCTTTTATCCGTTGAGCGACGGCAATTCCACTCTCATACCGCCGGATCACTAACTCCAACTTTCGTTACTGCTCGGGCCGTCACCCTCGCAGTTAGGCTGGCTTACGCGTTTACACTCTAAAGCACGGTTTCCGTCCGTGCTGAGCCAACCTTTGAGCGCCTCCGTTACCTTTTTGGAGGCGACCGCCCCAGTCAAACTGCCCGTCTAACAATGTCCCCCGGCCGGATTCACGGCCGCAGGTTAGAATTCCAGCAACTTAAGGGTGGTATCCCAAGGGTGACTCCACCAACACTGGCGTGCTGGCTTCCCAGTCTCCCACCTATCCTGTACATAAATTACCGAAACCCAATATTAAACTGCAGTAAAGCTCCATGGGGTCTTTCCGTCTTGTCGCGGGTAACCGGCATCTTCACCGGTACTACAATTTCGCCGGGCGGGTAATTGAGACAGTGCCCAGATCGTTACACCATTCGTGCGGGTCGGAACTTACCCGACAAGGAATTTCGCTACCTTAGGACCGTTATAGTTACGGCCGCCGTTTACTGGGGCTTCAATTCAATGCTTGCACATCTCCTCTTAACCTTCCAGCACCGGGCAGGTGTCAGCCCCTATACTTCATCTTTCGATTTAGCAGAGACCTGTGTTTTTGCTAAACAGTCGCCTGGGCCTATTCACTGCGGCCACGTCTCCGTGGCGTCCCTTTCCCTAAGTTACGGGACCAATTTGCCGAGTTCCTTAACTACCCTTCTCCCGTTGGCCTTAGAATTCTCTTCCCATCTACCTGTGTCGGTTTGCGGTACGGGCGCCTCAGATATACAATAAGCTTTTCTCGCCCCCGTCCAGCATGCTTCCCTACTCTAATTTCGGTCCCTTACGCCCGGGGCGACCATCGCCCGGGTCATGCCTTTCTAGGGTGTCCCTTATCTTAAATCTTTTGGCGGCTACGGAATTTCCACCGTATGTGCATCGACTACGCCTTTCGGCCTCGCCTTAGCTCCCGGCTTACTTGGAGCGGACGAACCTTCCTCCAAAAACCTTAGACTTTCGGCCAATATGATTCTCACACATTTCGCGCTACTCATTCCGGCATTCTCACTCGAATGAAGTCCACCACCGCTTCCGCTATGACTTCACCCCTCATTCGACGCTCTCCTACCATTCCTCACGGAATCCCAAGCTTCGGTATACTGTTTAGCCCCGTTAAATTTTCGGCGCAGGGTCACTCGACCAGTGAGCTATTACGCACTCTTTTAATGAG
This sequence comes from Anaeromassilibacillus sp. SJQ-1, assembly GCF_046693725.1. Lineage (NCBI taxonomy): Bacteria > Bacillati > Bacillota > Clostridia > Eubacteriales > Acutalibacteraceae > Anaeromassilibacillus > Anaeromassilibacillus sp. SJQ-1. The sequence goes on from NZ_JBKEIV010000010.1 coordinate 47,015, forward strand.
TGGCTGCTTCTAAGCCAACATCCTGGTTGTCTGTGCAACCCCACATCCTTTTCCACTTAACAATATTTTGGGACCTTAGCTGTGGGTCTGGGCTGTTTCCCTTTTGACAATGAAACTTATCTCACACTGTCTGACTCCCGTACATCAATTATCCGGCATTCTGAGTTTGATAGGTTTCGGTAGCCTCTCGGCCCCTAGACCATTCAGTGCTTTACCTCCGGTAATCTAATACGAGGCTAGCCCTAAAGCTATTTCGGAGAGAACCAGCTATCTCCGGGTTCGATTGGAATTTCTCCGCTACCCACACCTCATCCGCTACCATTTCAACGGGAGTCGGTTCGGTCCTCCATGGAGTTTTACCTCCACTTCAACCTGGACATGGGTAGGTCACCCGGTTTCGGGTCGTGTACAACTGACTTCATACGCCCTCTTCAGACTTGCTCTCGCTGCGGCTCCAGACCTGAAGTCCTTAACCTTGCCAGTTAC
>NZ_JBKEIV010000010.1:50000-201804 GCF_046693725.1 Anaeromassilibacillus sp. SJQ-1
GAGTCTGGGCCGTGTCTCAGTCCCAATGTGGCCGTTCAACCTCTCAGTCCGGCTACCGATCGTCGCCTTGGTGGGCCTTTATCTCACCAACTAGCTAATCGGACGCGAGTCCATCTTTCAGCGGATTGCTCCTTTGGTCGCTGTACCATGCGATACTACGATCTCATGCGGTATTAGCATTCTTTTCAGAATGTTATTCCCCTCTGAAAGGCAGGTTACTCACGCGTTACTCACCCGTCCGCCACTAAGTTAAAAGAGCAAGCTCTCTTAACTCCGTTCGACTTGCATGTGTTAGGCACGCCGCCAGCGTTCGTCCTGAGCCAGGATCAAACTCTCTAAAACTTGTATTTAATCGCTCCGTAGAGCGTTTAAATCATCTTAGAGTTTTGAATAGCTCTTTTCGATACACTAACGTGTATTCCAGTTTCTCGAGTCTGGATTCTCGTTTCGTCCGAAAGTTCCGTTCCCATCCTCTCAGATGGTCCCGTCTCTCTCAAAGTCATTACGGGTCCTTTCATTTCGTAACGTTGTTTAATTTTCAAGGTCCTTCGCCTCATCGATCAAGCTCAGAGGTGATGTTTAACATCATATCACACTCGCTTTGTGGTGTCAAGTGTTTTTTCTGTCTCTCTCGACGGCTTCACTATAATATCACACTCATTCTACAATGTCAACGCTTTTTTTACATTTATTTTATGTCTGTCCCTTTCTACCAATTATATTGCAGTTTCTCTGTCAATTTGGTATACTTAAGACTAGTATACACTGTTATGCATTGATTATACTACAAAATCTAAAAAGAATCGAGCGAATCGTATGCCTATTAAAATACAAGCTGAACTTCCTGCTATAAAGGTGTTAGAGGGGGAAAACATCTTCGTAATGACACATGAACGAGCCAGAAATGCAGGATATTCGCCCATTAAAGATTGTCATACTTAATCTGATGCCGATTAAACCCGTAACGGAAACACAACTGCTGCGTGTTTTGAGTAACACACCATTGCAGGTGGACGTTGAATTGATGCAAATGGCATCGCATGTTTCCAAGAATACCTCTGCATCGCATCTCAATACTTTTTATAAGACATTCAAGGATTTGAAGAACGAAAAATTCGATGGCATGATTATTACTGGTGCACCAGTTGAAAATATGCCTTTTGAAGAAGTAGACTACTGGCCTGAGCTCTGTGAGATAATGGAATGGAGTCAAAAGAGCGTCTATTCTACCTTACATATTTGTTGGGGAGCGCAAGCGGGACTCTATTATCATTATGGAATTCCAAAATATCAGCTCCCCCAAAAGCTAAGCGGCGTTTATTTACACCGTGTTTTAGATCCCCACCATCCATTGGTACGGGGATTTGATGACAGTTTTTATGTACCACATTCACGAAATACCGATATTCGACGGGAAGACATTGAACAACATCATGAGCTTATAATCTTATCGACTTCTAGTACGGCAGGTGTTCATCTGGTCGCCAAAAAAGATGGCCGTCAGTTTTTTGTCACCGGCCACGGCGAATATGATCGGGACACTTTAGCCAATGAATATTTCCGTGATGAGCGTAAGGGATTAAAACCTCGCGTCCCAGAAAATTATTTTCCAAACGACGATCCAACTTTACAGCCACGTTTTACTTGGCGTAGTCATGCACATCTTCTATTTGCCAATTGGCTGAATTACTACGTCTATCAGTCCACTCCCTATGATCTTTCTTCCCTGTCAAAGATCGGTTATAATGAAGCTACTCCATTTTAATATGTCAACCTTTGGATCTTAATGGATTGATTCAATCTCAAAACCGGAACCTTTATTAAAGAAAGGTTCCGGTTTTCTTCATGATTGTATCATAAAACAGAAAGTCTACCTTTGTCCGATTATAGAGCCCATACTCCCAATATGGTGGGCCGATCGGAATCTTTCAGCACGTCCACATATTTATACTATCCAGTAGCTACAGCTATTCACTGATTCGCACTCATTCATCTTCAATTAAAATCTGTATCTGATAATTCCACTGTAAGATTCCGGAAATAACAATTAACTGTATTGTAAATGTTGGTTCCAGGTGATATTGTTCTTTGGCAATTTGAATGAGTTTCGAAAGAACCTGTCCACGTGTCTGCTCTGTACAGTCCGCGCAGAGATAGGTACCCGATGGCAATATTTTTAATCCATCCATATCTGTATAGCGAATGCATACCGCGAAGAGACGAGACAGGTTCTTCTCCGTGTAAATTCCTGCTAAATCCTCAAATGCAAAAAGATCTCTTTGAGATGGCTCAATTCGATCATAAAAATGGCTTAGATAATTCCACAAATTGTTAAGTGTCGGTGCTTCTAATGAGTTCGATAACAAAATCACACGCTTGGGAAAATATCTCGTGTAAAATTCGGTTCGATTTTGTTGCCTATACAGTTTCTTTTCATAATCCGATCTGGCCAATTGGATTTTGGACTTGCTATATTGCAACTCTGCAATTTTTTCGTCAGCTGTTTTCTCCGCTTTTTTCAAAAAGTCTACAACCATTTGAAGATCATCGTATTCCAAAATACATTTAATCTCATGTAAAGAGAGGTCCATCTGCTGTAATGCTCGGATGGTATGCAAGCGGACAATATCTTCTTTTGTATAATATCGATATTTTGACGCTTCATCTCTTCTGCTTGCCTTAACAAGACCGATTCGATCATAGTGACGCAATGTCTCACTCGTCATATTGGCCATTTTTGCCGCTTCGCTGATTGAAAAAAAATTCTCCACTTTTTAACTTCCTTCTTGACCTTTGTGTTACACAAAGGTTTATACTGTACTCGCACGAAGAGAAACGCATATCAAATCTACTTTCTTAATCGTAAACATGGAGCGGAGGAATATCATCATGATTGAACTTTCTGGTGTAACAAAACAATACGGACAGACGGCGGTACTAAAAGACGTCTCTCTGACCATTGACGAACCAGGGATTTATTGCCTACTTGGTCGAAACGGCGCTGGCAAGACCACCTTACTCAAGTCAATTGCAGGTTACCAAAATATCTCTTATGGTGAGATTCGCGTGAACAATCAACTGATTACGACCGCAACACTGGATACAGGCGTAAGTTATATCGAAAATTTTGCAAAGCATTTCCACCTCCCCGTGAAAAAATTGCTTCATATTGCGGGAGAGGTAAACCCCAATTACGACTTTGCATTTGCTACAGAGATGATGGAGCGCTTCGAGCTAGATGGCAAGAAAAAGTTTCACCATCTGTCCCTTGGTATGAAAGCCATGGTTTCCACAATCATCTGCCTGGCAAGTAATAAAAATGTCATTCTTTTAGATGAACCCGTGCTGGGATTTGACGCAATCATGCGGGTAGAGTTCTATAATATGCTGTCCGAAAGCTTCCAAAAACATCCCCGCATCATCCTTGTGTCCACCCACATTATCGAAGAAATTACAAAAACGATTCAAAAATTAATCATCCTTGATAAAGGGCGTATCCGCTTTTTTGACACCCTACAAGCCGTCGAAAAACAAGCATACAGCATTAGCGGATTGAAAAGCGATGTCGAAGCCGCCACTAAAAACTTAAACGTGATCGGTCAAGATTCGGTTGGCGGGCTTGTAACCAGCTATATCTTTGACACACCCCCAAAACAAATAGCGTCCTTAGAGATTCATCCTTTAACTTTACAAGATTTCTTCATTCAGATGGTCGGTCATAGAGGAGGTATTCAGAAATGAACGCAACATTTGCAGTTGTAAAACGGGAACTTGCAAGCAATAAAATGAGCTTCATCCTTACAGCCCTTGTCGTGCTTTGCGCGACAACTTCAGGCGACTCTGCAATCGCCTTAAGCAATGGAAACTATACTTGGTTGTTGGCCGCTATGTCCCCTTTCTTTTTCGTCTTTTATGTCTACCCCAAACTCATGTATTTGGGGACAAGTAAAAAAGATTTCTATGCCGGAAGTCTGGTTTGCTATGGATTCCTTGCCCTTCTCGTCTCTCTAGCCAATACTACAATCCACCTTATATTCGACCCACTAAATCATACACAAACCGTGATGAATCTGATGGATATATGTGGCTGGATGGAAAATGGCGTTTTTATAGCTTTCCTCCAGCAGGGAATATTTCTCTTTCTCACCATGACTTTTCTTCATGTACTTCTATCGATGCAGTCCCACTGGTATGGCTGGTTGACGGACGGCATATTGGTAGCAATGATCTGTATTTTTACGCCAATTACACCTCTTCGCCAGCTCTTGGCCGGATTCTTTCAAATAATCATGCTGAATAGCAATGCTTTTCTACACATAGGAGTTTGTGCTCTGCTCAGTACAGGCCTATCGATCATCGGCCTGGTCGTTTTAAAAAGAAAAACACTTTAATACAAGAGGTTCCCATGAAAAAACTGTTTTCTTTTGCATGCATGTTGTTACTTGGATCAGCAATCTTAACTGGATGCTCTTCTACGGATGAAGATTTTTCTGCGGAAAGCTATGTGATAAACCATACACAGGTGCAAGAAATCGAACTGGAAGTCCAAGACCGAAAGATCGAAGTAATCCCTTCTGAGGATGACCAAATACGAATAGATTACTATGAGAGCCCTAAGGAAGCCTATAACATCTCTACTGCAGACTCTGGCACATTGACCATGACATCTGTATCCAACAAGAATTGGACGGATTATATTGGAGGTAGCGCTCCCATAGACAAACGCACCATTACTTTGTATGTTCCCGATTCGCTTGTCTCCTCCTTAACCCTGGACACTACCAATGAAAATATCTCTGTTGCCCCTTTAACTGTGACAAAGGACGTCACTCTTACTACAAATGGCGGAGACATCTTATTGGATGGATTGAGCATCGGCCATACCACGGCTATACAGACAAAAAACGGGAATATCAACGGTACCATAATCGGAAGCTACGACGACTATACCATATCCTGCGAAATCAAAAAAGGCGAAAGCAATCTACCCTCTCAGAAAGATGGAGGGAAAAAAGTTTTAAGCGTCTCTAATAATAACGGGGATATTCATATTGAGTTTGTGAAGGAATAACCCCTTCTCGCTCTCGTTGATACTCTTATCAAAAAATGCAGTGGAATGATCATTAGCCCCTGATTGGCCCTTCGTCTCTTATCCTATCAGACATATCTTTTCGGTAATGTATCGTGTATTCTAAAACCCAAGGGATTAAAAAAGAAACGGTTACAAAAGGCTCTTTATTGATATTGCAAAACGGTACGCTCGATTACTGTGGTATGGACTGTAATCAGGCGTACCGTTTTGTTTTCCCCACAGCTTTGGTTAAAGGGATATTGGGACGGAATCAGTATACTCTATTCAAACGAAATTCCATTCAAAAAGTGAATAAGTCTCTACTCAATGCCAATCCCCAACATTTCCGTCGCTTTTTTCAGCTCTGTGCGGATGGAAATATGCTGTGGACACACCTCTTCACATTTTCCACAATGGATACATGCATTCGCCTTGTTCTTCCCATGGCCCCCCACCAGCCATGCCTCCTGATGAGCTGCTGCTGCCTGATCTCGATAAAGGGTTAGATAATTCATCGCTGTAAAGGTTCCAGAAATTCCTATATTATTGGGGCAGACTTTTGCACAATAGTTGCAGGATGTACAGGGAATTAACGAAATATGACTAAGCGCTTCCTGAGCTGCTCTGAGCGTTTTCTGTTCTGCTGCTGTAAGGCCTGTAAAATTCTTCATATAAGATAGGTTGTCCTGCATTTGTTCTACATTGCTCATACCGGAAAGAACCGTAATCACTCCCTCCAGATCGGCTGCAAACCGGATTGCCCAAGAAGCAAAGGACTGATCTGGCTCTGCGCCCTTGAGAATTCTCTGAACAGGTACGGGCGGATTCGCCAACATACCTCCCTTAACCGGCTCCATGATAATCACTGGCTTATCATGTTTTCTTGCCACTTCATAGCATCGACGGGATTGCACAGCTGGATATTCCCAGTCTGCATAGTTAATTTGCAGTTGAACAAACTCCATTTCCGGATGCTTTGTCAGCAATTCATCCAACTCTTCCGGTGTGGAGTGGAAAGAAAAACCGGCATGTTTGATGAGACCTTCCTTCTTCTTTTCTTGTACAAAGCTCCACATGTCAAAATCATCAAAAAAGTGCGTCCGCCCCTCTCCCAGGTTATGAAGCAGATAAAAATCAAAATATCCTGCCCCTGTCTGCTTAAGAGAAACATCAAACTGAGCGATTGCCTCTTCCCGCGTTTTGCAGTTGATCCAAGCGGCATTTTTAGTTGCGAGCTGGAAGGATTCCCGCGGATAACGCTCGACTAGCGCCTGACGAATCGCATCTTCACTGCCCGCATAGGCCCAAGCCGTATCGAAGTATGTAAAACCTGCCTCCAGAAATAGGTCAACCATTGTTTTTGTTTGCTCTATGTCGATACGTCCAGCTTTCTGAGGTAAACGCATCAAACCAAATCCCAATTTTTTGATTTCTTCCCCTAGATAAGACATAGGAATTCCTCCTTAGATGATTCCAATCCATTCGTCCATACAAATACAGTGAATCCCTCTTTGTCTATACAACTTCCATATTCTTTCTATGTTGATTTGATTTCATCCTGTCTTGCTACATTTTTAAGCCTTTGACCCAAGCCGAAATTTCTTCCGTATTTGCTCTACTGCTGAATCGTTTTCCCGGCAACCAGCGGGCCATTGGACAAGTTTGTTTCAGGATATGGTCCGTCTCTCCCATTCCGCTGCCACCTGAAGTGGCAAATGGGACCACAGTTTTCTCTGAAAAATCATAGCTTTCCAGAAAAGTATGTATGATGCGCGGCGCTTCATACCACCAGATAGGGAATCCAATAAAAATGACATCGTACGAGGTCATATCCTCCACGCGATTTTTAATGACCGGCCGAGCGGTTTTATCGTTCATTTCCACACTGCTGCGGCTTGCTTGATTATTCCAATTCAGATCAGCAGATGAATAGGGTACTCCTGGCTGAATTTCATATCAATCCCCTTTTACAGTATCGGCTAAGGTCTTTGCCAAACGGGCTGTCTCACCACTAGCTGAAAAAAACGCGACTAATACATTGCTCATTTTGATTCCCCCATTTCATGTTTATTTGTCATAGTTGTTTAAAGACTTCTTCTGCATGCAGTATAGCGTATTTAAAATATATTTTCAACATTTTTTAGAATTCAAAATAGGCGATATTTCATTGTTGGCTGAAGCCACAAGAACCGCCCGCACCCATACGAATTCCTTTTGAATTGACAAGCGTATATGATAGAGGTTATTCTTATTCTATTATTATACATATGGAATCTTACTAAATAGAGAGACTTTAGGAGGTATCAAATGACTGTTCTATTGAAAGATGGAAGAACTGCTGAATTGCGCCAAGCAATTCCCTCCGATGCAAAGGATATCATCGAATATCTCAATTGCATTGGCGGAGAAAGTGAGTTTCTGACCTTTGGTAAAGATGGATTTCCAATATCCATCGTTGAAGAGGAAAAATATATTGAACACTTTCAGGCCCCTAACCAGAGTTTATGGATTGTTCGAGTCGATGGAGAATTAGCTGCTATGGGCGACCTTACCGCACAAAATGCACCGCGCATATCACACACAAGCGAACTCTCGATCTCTGTGCGAAAAAAGGATTGGGGTTCAGGCATCGCTCAGATCTTAATGGAACAACTTATACAGTTTGCGCGGGATTCTAAACAGATCCAAGTCATCGGCTTAACGGTCCATGCAGAGAACGAACGCGCCATTCGTCTGTATCGGCGGTACGGATTTCAAGAAGTAGGTTGCTATCCCCGCTTTTTTCACTACGATGATGGTCGTTTTGCTGATGCAAAATGGATGAACCTTTATTTATGAAAACCATCTTCAGAAAATCTTAATATGTTCTTTTTGGTTTCTTAAGAAGTTGAAACGTGAATTGTAAAACAAAGATCGCTGCTGTTCGGTAGAATAAAACCTGAACGGCAACGATCTTTTATTTTGTCACAAAAACAACGAGCCTCTATAGCGTATGGCCTTACAAAAAGGTAGTTCCCGTTTTCATGTCTTTCAGGAAGGAGAAAATGAAAATGAATCGAAATCAAACGATAGAAGAGAATCCCTCTAACCAGTTTCCGGATTCCTTTGGGCAGTTTCATTCACATACACCCTCACAGAACCTTTCCGGCAGTCGAGCCACCATTGCCCTTCTATTCGGTGGATGTTCTACCGAATATCATGTCTCTCTACAATCCGCTTACTCTGTATTCTTGCAGATCGACACTTCACGTTATTCCGTGTTTCTGATCGGCCTCCATCCCCAAACCGGCCAATGGTATTGGTATCGGGGCAATCCGGAGCGCATTCTACACGGCGAATGGTGTGTCGAGGAATTTTGTGTACCGGTATTTCCAACCACAGATCGTTCCATCCACGGAGTTCAATATGTGAAAGACCATTCTGTACGCTCAATCTCATTTGACGCTGCCCTTCCCATTCTTCATGGAAAAAACGGAGAAGATGGAACGGTCCAGGGCCTTTTGGAACTGGCCGGAATTCCAATCATCGGATGTGACCTTCTGAGCTCCGCGCTCTGTATGAATAAGGAGCTGGCCCACCGTTTGATTGCAGCAGAAGGGATTGCGACTCCTAAGTCCATCTTAATCCAGCCTGCCTTTGATAAAGAACAGTTGATGCATGATATACAAACGCTCGGTTATCCCATCTTTGTAAAACCAGTGCGATCCGGTTCCTCTTTCGGAATCACAAAAGTATTGACTGAACAGGAGCTACTTCCCGCCATCGAGCGCGCTTTTGTTCACGACTCCCATGTTCTTTTGGAGGAAACGATTCCCGGCTTCGAAGTGGGATGCGCCATCCTGGGGACAAATCCACTGACCATTGGGGCTGTCGATGAAATCGAACTATCGCAGGGATTCTTCGATTATACTGAAAAATACACCCTAGAAACCGCAAAAATCCATGTTCCTGCCCGTATTTCAGACAAAAAAGCAAAAGAAATTCAAGAGACAGCCAAACAAATCTATACGATTTTGGGTTGCAAAGGATTTGCACGAGTTGACCTGTTCCTGACTCCGGAGGGGAAAATCGTGTTTAATGAGGTCAATACCATCCCCGGATTCACTCCACACAGCCGGTATCCCAACATGTTAAAAGCTGCCGGGTGGACATTTTCCGAAGTAATCCACCAGTTGTTGAAAATGGGGGAATGCATATGAGATCCATTCTTATACAATATGAGGATAGCTTCCGTGGAGATTTGCTCCTAGTCACCCCCAATCATCCACTGCCACACGTTACTGATATACAAGGCTTGGTTCCGGCAATCCCCGGTCAGTCCAAAATTCTTTTACAAGCTAAGGCTGCTGAATCCCTGCAACAAGTGTTTCGCCATTTGCACTGTGACACGCAATTTGCCGCTGTCAGTGGGTATCGTACACAGGACGAACAGCAACACATCTGGGAGGATGCAATTGCAGAGAAAGGGCTCCCTTTTGCAAGACAATTTGTTGCTATTCCCGGCCACAGCGAGCATCAAACAGGTCTAGCCATCGATCTAGCCGAACAAAAATCGGAAATTGACTTTATTTGTCCAGATTTCCCGCGAACCGGCATATTCCAGCAGTTTCGAGAAATAGCCCCACGCTATGGGTGGATTGAACGATACTTGCGAGGAAAAGAGAGCGTTACAGGTATTGCCGAAGAGCCTTGGCATTTTCGATATGTTGGAGTGCCACACGCTGAGATTCTCTCGAAAAAGGGATGGTCTTGGAGGAATACATCCGTTTTTTGAAAGAAACGACCAACCCCCAGCATCCCTTTCATGTATGTATTCATGGGATCACTTACTCTCTATTTTACCTGCCGTTGGAACGTGAAGAAGCCAAGCAGATCGAGCTCTCGGAGGAAATAAACGATTCGGTCTCTGGTACAAACGAGGGCGGCATCGTCTTAATGCTCTGGGGGCCAGCTTATGCAGAATAAAAATTATGCTGGGATCGACTATTTTCGCATCCTTGCCGCATGGATGGTCGTTGCCATCCATATCGCCCCCTTTGCTGTTTGGAACCCTACTCTGGATGTTCTCCTCACCTACAGCCTTTTCCGAATAGCCGTTCCTTTCTTTTTGATGACCACTGGCTTTTTTGTCCTAGGCCCTTATATACAAAGTGGCTTGCGCAAAACAAACCGTTTTTCTTCATATCTTAAGCACAATCTATGGCTCTATCTTACCGCCACCATTCTTTATTTGCCAATTAGCTGGTATGCCGGAAATCTCCCTCACAATGTTAAAGAATTCCTAAAGGCCCTATGCTTCGACGGAACCTTTTATCATCTTTGGTACTTTCCTGCGGCCATAATTGGATGTTGGATCGTCGTCCTTCTGGTACGAATCTCCATGCGTGCGGCCTGCATCTATAGTGTGGCTGCCTATATAGTCGGATTAGCGGGCGATAGCTACTACGGTTTGATTTCATCCGTCCCTTTTCTTAAGGAATTCTATGATGTTCTTTTTTCCTTTAGCAGCTATACCCGGAATGGGTTCTTTTTTACGCCCATCTTTCTGTTTCTCGGTTTGGCGATCGCTACTCCGCAAAACCGCTGTTCCAAATTTGCATGCAAGTGGGGACTGGCTATTTTTGTCCCTATCTTGTTATTGGAAGGGTTTTGGACCGATTTCCTGCATTTACAGCGCCACAACAGCATGTACCTCTCTTTGCCGCTGGTCATGTACTTCCTGTTTCAAATGCTATTGCAAGTGCGGGGACAAGCTCCATATTATCTCCGGAAAACGTCCACCCTTTTGTATTTGGTTCATCCTGCCGTGATCGTCCTCGTCCGTGGACTTGCCAAATTTACAGGCCTTACTCAAATATTTGTCGATAATTCTATGATCCTTTACGGAAGCGTCTGCTTCCTCTCAACGGCGTGCAGTGCTGGAATTCTATTTTATCTGGGAAGGAGAAACGTAAAATGTGCCAAACGGGAAGGGCCTGGATCGAGTTAAGCCGGGCAAATTTATCTCACAATGTCCGTGAACTGCAGGGAATCCTTCCTGGCCATACGAAAATCATGGCTGTCGTAAAAGCAAATGCCTATGGGCACGGGGCAGTTTTGATTGGAAAAGCCCTACAAGATTTGGGCATTTCCGATTTTTGTGTCGCCACTGTTCAGGAGGGTATTGCACTTCGCCAATCTGGAATAACCGGACAAATCCTCGTCCTTGGATATACCCATCCTTCCCTATTTGCAGAGCTTTCTCACTACAATCTGGTTCAAACCGTCATAGATCACACGTATGCGCAGATCCTGAGTGCGTATGGAAAAACACTTTCTGTCCATGTCGGCATCGATACCGGAATGCGGCGGTTGGGAGAACGCAGCGATGCGTTGGATGATATTCTTTCGATTTGGAAGCTTCCACATCTCAAGATTACCGGCCTGTTTTCCCATTTCTGTGTATCCGATGGGAGTACACCGGAGGACCGGCTCTTTACTTTAACACAGCTCGAACGCTTTCAAACGGTGGCAAAAGCACTGCGCCAAAAAGGGTTCCCGCCCTTCAAAACACATATCCAAGGCAGCTACGGAGTACTGAACTACCCCACGCTGTCCTTTGACTACGCGCGGATTGGCATCGCACTCTATGGGGCTTTAAGCCACCCTAACGACCGCATCCAGGTACATCCTCGCTTAAAACCAGTTTTAACCCTTAAAGCAAGGGTTTCATGCGTAAAAATACTCTATGCGGGTGAGACACTCGGTTATGGGCGAACGTTTTCCTGTTCCACCGACCGCAAAATCGCTATCATATCCATCGGCTATGCAGACGGAGTTCCGCGCAATAGCCTACAGCAACGGTATGTGCTGATTCATGGGAAAAAAGCTCCCATCATTGGGCGTATCTGTATGGATCAACTCTCGGTGGATGTATCCGCGATCCCGTCCGTTTCTCCCGGCGATGAAGCCGTGCTGATCGGCCATTCCGGTGGGCAACAGATTACCGTTTGTGAAGTTGCCGGCCAGGTCGGGACTATCTCCAACGAAATCCTGAGTCGATTGGGAAATCGTTTGGACCGCTTCGAAAGGGAATAAACCAAAAAATGGTGGCACGCTTTGGCGTGTCACCATTTTTCTTGATATTTCACTACTTCTACGCTGTAAGACCCAAATAAAATCCTGTCTTTTTCGAATGCTTCTTATTTAAACCAGCTTTCGTCGAAGCTCCTGTAGAATCACTTTCTCCCTTCTGGATACTTGCACCTGTGTCATACCAAGGGCCTGCGCAGTCTCGGTCTGGGTACGATGCTTGTAGTAGCGAAAATAGATAATATTCTGGTCCCTTTGCGGCAGCTCTTTTACCACTTGTTTTAGGGAAAGAAGCTCTGCAATCTTCTCATCCTCCCCATCAATGCTGACATCGATTTGTCCGCCACCCTCTTCCTCAGATGCAGTCAAAGAAAGTGGCATCTGCGCTGCTCCAAGCGCCTGTGCAGCTTCCGCCGGTTCCACTCCCAGAAGTTTGGCAAGTTCCCCAACGGTTGGAGATCTCCCTTCCTTGTCCGCAAAATCGGCGGCCTTTCGGGAAGCGCGAATCGACAGCTCCTTGAGGGAACGTCCCACTTTAACTGCTCCTCCGTCACGAAACAGGCGGCGCATCTCTCCCAAAATCACCGGAACAGCATAGGTGGAAAATTTGAGTCCGCGGCTTTCATCAAAGTGATCGACCGCCTTTACCAATCCTAAGCATCCCGCTTGAAAGAGGTCGTCGTATTCAATCCCGCGCCCCTTGAATCGCTTGGCGCAGGCATGTACTAAGCCGATATTCTCCTGTACCTGTTGATCCCTATCCATTCTTCATCACACGCCGCGCAAGGTTTTTTTGCATCGTGACGGTGGTGCCATGCCCTGGTTTTGAAGTCACACGAAGCTTGTCCATAAAACTTTCCATGACTGCAAAACCCAATCCTGCGCGTTCTTCCCCCGCCGTTGTGAAGAGGGGTTGCATGGCCTGCTCCACGTCCTCAATGCCACATCCCTTGTCGCGAATTTTAATCTGTAAAGTTCCTCGGTCGTCATATTTGGCATTTATGTAAATCATACCGATCGTATCCCGGTAGGCATGTACAATACAATTTGTCACTGCCTCTGAGACGGCCGTCTTAATATCGCTCAACTCATCGATGGTCGGGTCCAACTGTGCAGCAAAAGCTGCCACCACAGCCCGCCCAAATGCTTCATTATTGGAGCTGCTGGGGAATGAAATGCGCATCTCATTCTTCGCCTTCAACTTCCTTCACCTCCTTTACAATGGTACAGAGATCCCGCAGGCCTGATAGGGATACGATTTTTTCCAGTTTTGGCGGTAAATTGGCAATTGTCACGCCGCCACCCCAAGTCTGAATAAGTTTATAGCGCCCCATAATCAACCCGATTCCAGAGCTGTCCATAAACTGCACGCCGGAAAAATCCAGTTTTAATTGTTTTGGCTGTGTTCGCATCGCCGTTTCATCGATCTCCTCCCGCAATTCTCTCGCAACATGGTGGTCGATCTCTCCGCTGAGCAAAGCCGTAAGACATCCATCCTTTAAAATCAGCCTGACACCCATTCGACTGCCTCCTATGTAATCGATATTCAAAACAATAGCCATCATAAAGGCTGTCCATTTTTTTCCGCTATATGTAAGCTTTAGGAAATTTTTTTAACTAGCCCAAACAAAAAGCCTCTGCCATCTCATAAAAAGAACCCTTTATCTATAAAGATAAAGGGTTCTCACTAAAATTTTACTCGAATTCTGCGGACAAGCCGACTTTTTCCCGCATGTGCCTCAATAAAAGCGGCCGTATCTCTCCCGCAAGGAACAAAGAACCGCAAATAACCAACGCGCCACCTGGCTGTACAAAAGAGAACGCCCTCTTCAAGCCCTCTTCTCTGTTTTTTGCCGGGATTGCTCTGGTACCCCGTACACGCCATATTTCTGCCAGTTCTTCGGCCGGCATAGCCCGCGGATTGTCCGGCGTAATGGTCACAATCTGCCTGAACAGGCCATCCAAATTTTGGACCGCTGTCGGGACGTCCTTATCCGCTAACATTCCAATCAATCCCACCAAGGGACGTCCCTTCAGATATAAATGCAGCGCTTTTGCAAGGACACGCGTTCCATCTGGATTGTGTGCACCATCTAAAAGCACAAGCGGATGGTCGCCCAATCGTTCCAAGCGGGCAGGAAAACGCACAGAAGCGAATCCTTCCATAACCGCCTGTTCTGAGATAGAATATCCCTGTTCTTGCAATACCGACAAGGCGGTCAATGCCGTAGCCGCATTTTTGATCTGATGCTCTCCCAAAAGCGGCAAATGTAAGGCCAGTCCCCCATAGAGGAAATCGGTTCCTTGTAGATTGCTGGATATAACCGATACCACAGAAGAGGATACCTCCAAAAGCCGGTTATGCTGCCTGGCCGCCGTGCGTCGGAACACCTCCAGCACACCGGGCATTTGATCTCCATAGGCAACGGTCACCCCATACGGTTTGATGATCCCCGCCTTTTCTGCGGCAATCTGTTCCACAGTGTTTCCCAGTATACGGGTGTGATCCAAGGATATAGAGGTAAGTACCGACACAAGTGGGGTTCCAATGACATTTGTAGCATCCATCCGGCCGCCCAATCCAACTTCCAAAACGACAAAATCACACCGCTGGCGGGCAAACCACAAAAAGCCCAATGCGGTTGTAAAGTCAAACTCCGTAAGCGCTTCCCCGCTTTCCTCCAAACGGTGGGCAACCGGAAGGGTTTCCTCCACCAACGATGTGAGGGCTTCCCGCGGAATCAGCTGAGCATCCACCTGAATTCGTTCACAAAAGTCGCTGATGAAAGGCGAAGTAAACAGTCCCGTGCGATACCCTGCCTGCTTTAGTACCGAAGCCAGGATTGCACAAGTGGAGCCCTTCCCATTTGTCCCAGCTACGTGAATGTATTTCAGCCCCTCTTGTGGATTTCCCAAATCATTCAGAAATGTTCGGACCCGTTCCACTCCAGGGGAGCCGCCAAAGCGTGGAAAGGAATGAATCGCTGCTAGAGCTTGTTCATATGTCATAAAATCACCTGCCTTCTGGAAATACAAAAATTCAGAAAATATTCACCGGATTTTCCTTCGATTTATCCGGTTCAATATGGTATACTTATACTGGAAAAGTTATTATTATCAGACTTACAGGGGGATTTTCGCCTTTTTTCTGCAAATATTTTCATTTTTATATACAGAAAGGAGGCTGTTCATGGCCTATTACATGATTGCTGGCGCCGCCATTTTATTGCTGTGCATCGGCTTTAGCAAGCTACTGTATCGCTTTGGAGTACCGTCCCTTTTAATTTTCATCGTCCTCGGCATGCTCGCAGGTTCGGATGGAATCGGCGGAATTTATTTCGACGATTACGCCCTTGCACAGACACTCTCCTCTGTTGCACTGACCTTCATCATGTTTTTCGGCGGGTTCAGTACCAATTGGAAGGCTGCCAAGCCGGTGGCCGCCCCCGCTATACTACTTTCCTCCGTTGGTACTACTCTGACCGCTCTGTTAACCGGCCTCTTTTGCCGGTTTGTCTTGCAATTTCCCCTATTGGAAAGCCTACTGCTTGGCTCCATTGTTGCCTCAACGGATGCCGCTTCCGTCTTTTCCATTCTGCGTTCGCGCAAACTTAACTTAAAAGGTGGAATGGCCTCCCTATTGGAAATTGAAAGCGGCAGCAACGATCCGTTTGCCTTTATGCTGACCATTATTTTATTGACCATGATGTCTGGGAAAGGGGACAATCATTTCGCTCTTCTTTTATTCCAACAGCTCGGCTTTGGCCTCCTTATCGGCGGCCTGTTGGGGGTAGGCGCAGTCTATTTCCTCCGTCATGTCCGCTTTGAAGTGGAGGCCTTTTATTCCCTCTTCGTCACAGCCGTTGCTATCCTCTGCTATGCGCTCTGCGACGTCATCGGAGGCAACAGTTTCTTATGTGTCTACATAGCTGGTATCCTGCTCGGCAATAGCAAGATTCCTTATAAACGCAGCTTAGTCCACTTCTTCGACGGTATCTCCTGGCTGATGCAAATATTACTTTTCTTTGCCCTTGGATTGCTCTCTTTTCCTTCGCGTCTTCCGGCGGTGGCCTGGCAAAGCATCTTCATCTCTCTATTCATGATCTTTGTGGCACGCCCTGCTGCAGTGTTTGCCATTTTGAGTTGGTTTAAGATTCCCGTACGTCAACAAATATTGGTTTCCTGGGTTGGTATTCGAGGCGCTGCCTCGATTGTTTTCGCCATCTATGCAGTGACGGATTGCGCAATGTTACAGACAGATGTCTTTCATATCGTATTTTTTTTGGTACTCTTCTCTGTTCTCGTTCAGGGAACCCTCATGCCAACAGTCGCCAAAAAACTGGATTTAGTTGAAAAGGAGACCTCCATCCTAAGGACATTCAATGATTATCAAGAAAAAAATGATATGGAACTCTCTGAAATGCGGCTTACCCAAGAACATCCGTGGTGCGGATGTGCCTTATCGGACATCGATCTTCCCGAAAGTGTGCTGGTCGTCCTGATTCAACGGAATAAAAAGTCCCTTGTACCACGCGGCTCGACTTCTTTGAAGGCCGGTGACATTCTTGTTTTAAGCGGAGCCGATCAAGAAACCCTGCGCGCAATATTGCCCGCCGAATCGTCTACTATCAAATAAAAGAAAGACTGTAGAGAAAGGCATACTTCCGGTTCTGGAAGTATGCCTTTTATTTGCTACCAACTCTTAATGGGATAATGCCTCCATACTGGACTCAATTAAAGCGATATGCTCTTTCAGCTTTGCAGCATTTTGGCGGACACCTTCTACAACATTTTCCGGCGCCTTGGACAGGAACTTCTCATTGCTCAGCTTCTGTTGCGTCGTCGCATACTGCTTTTGCGCAGACTCCAGCTCCTTGGCCAAACGTGCAAGTTCGGCCTTTTTGTCCACCAATTCATCCATTGGGATATACGTCTTAGCGCCGCTGGTGACAATATTTACAGCGCCTTCAATTTCAAATGCGTCCCCCACTTCCACACCATTGGCAAAGGCCAATCGCTCAATAATCGGGGCGCCCTCCTGGAACACCTGAGCAGCCGCAGTGGCAATATATAGGTGCGTCTTACGCGACGGCGGAACATTCATCTCCGAACGGCGGTTGCGCACGGCACGAATAACATCCATGATATTCTGCATATCGGAGGCTGACTGTGGATCGCAATGTGCCTGCTCAAAGCTTGGCCATTTTGAAACCATAATGGACTCGCCCTCGTGAGGCAGGGACTGCCAGATTTCCTCGGTAATATATGGCATAAACGGATGTAACAATTGAAGCGTACCTGTCATCACCCAAACCAATACCTGACGGGCTGCCTGCGCGGTCGTTTCATCGCTGGACTGCAAACGGATCTTTGCAATCTCAATGTACCAGTCGCACAGCTCATCCCAAAGGAAGTCATACAGTTTTTGAACCGCAATACCGATTTCAAAGTGTTCCAGATTGTCTGTAACCTCTTTAACCACCTGGTTAAACTGATGAACAATCCACTTATCTTCCAGAGCCAATTTCTCGGGCAACTGATTGGGAACATCGTGGCCATCGATATTCATCAGAATGAAACGGGAAGCATTCCAGATCTTATTGGCAAAATTGCGGCTAGCTTCCACCTTCTCCTGTGAAAAACGCAGATCGTTTCCGGGGCTATTGCCGGTCACCAATGTAAAGCGCAGTGCATCCGCACCATATTGTGCAATGACCTCCAAAGGATCAATTCCATTGCCAAGGGATTTACTCATCTTGCGGCCCTGTGCATCACGGATCAAGCCATGGATAAAGACCGTCTTAAAGGGCGGTTCCCCCATATGCTCCATGCCGGAGAAAATCATACGGGCTACCCAGAAAAAGATAATGTCATAACCGGTGACCAAGGTGTCAGTGGGATAGAAATACTTGAGATCCTCAGTCTGGTCCGGCCAACCGAGCGTCGAGAATGGCCACAGAGCAGAAGAGAACCAGGTATCCAATGTATCTTCATCCTGATGCAGCTTTGTAGAACCACACTTGGGGCAGGCATGCGGTGTATCCATTGCGACAACCGTCTCCCCGCAGTCCTCACAGTACCAGGCCGGGATTCGATGTCCCCACCACAACTGGCGGGAAATACACCAATCCTTAATATTGTCCATCCAATTGAAGTAGATTTTTTCCATGCGTTCCGGAATAAAGCGCACATGGCCGTCCCGGACACAATCGATTGCCGGTTTTGCCAACGGTTCCATTTTCACAAACCACTGCTTGGAAACACGCGGCTCTACCACGGTATGGCAGCGATAGCAGGTGCCAACATTGTGCTTAATGGGTTCCACGCGAACAAGGAAGCCCTGTTCGTCGAGCTCCTTGACGATCTGCTTGCGCGCCTCTAGGCCGGACATACCTGCAAATTTTCCGCCGTTTTCGTTGATGCTGCCATCTTCGTTCATCACATTGATGATCTCTAAATGGTGGCGCAGACCGACCTCAAAGTCGTTCGGATCATGAGCCGGCGTAATCTTGACGACACCCGTTCCAAAATCCTGCTCAACATACGTGTCCGCCACAACCGGAATTTCCCGGCCGACAAGTGGAAGCACCAACATTTTTCCAACGATATTCTTATAGCGCTCATCCTCCGGATGAACTGCTACAGCGGTATCCCCCAGCATCGTCTCCGGGCGGGTAGTGGCCAGCTCCAGATAACCGCTTCCATCCTTAAACGGATAGCGGATATGCCAGAAATTACCGTCGTGCTCGCTGAACTCCACTTCTGCGTCGGAAATCGAGGTCTTACAATGCGGACACCAGTTGATAATCCGTTCCCCGCGATAAATCAGTCCCTTATTGTACAGCCGCACAAACACTTCTCGCACGGCTTTATTGCAACCTTCATCCATCGTAAAGCGCTCACGGTCCCAGTCGCAGGAAGAACCGAGTTTTTTGAGCTGCTCAACAATACGGCCGCCGTACTTCTCTTTCCAAGCCCACGCGCGCTCCAAAAATTGTTCGCGTCCCAGGTCCTCCTTCGAAAGCCCTTCTTGACGCATCGCCTCAACAATCTTCGCCTCCGTTGCAATGGAAGCGTGATCCGTGCCAGGAAGCCACAGAGCCGAATACCCCTGCATCCTTCTCCAACGAATCAGAATATCCTGAAGGGTTTCATCCATCGCATGCCCCATATGGAGTTGGCCTGTAATATTGGGCGGCGGAATCACGATGGTGTATGGTTTTTTCTCCGGATCGACCGTTGCATGGAAGTAACCGCCATTCAGCCAGAAGTCATAAATTCGATCTTCCACTTCCTGCGGATCGTAGGTTTTTGCCAATTCCCTGCTCATGCATTTTCCCCCTAATCAACACAATCGCCGCAAGCGCTGGAGCAAAGAGCGCAGCGGCGTTTTTTTACGAAATTCTGCAAAGAAATGTATTTTATAGTATGCCATTCACGCCCCTTTTTGTCAATGGGCGCAGGCAGGATCAAACCGGCAACGCTACAGCAGAACCTGACTGTGCGCTACTATCAATCACAGCGGCCATACAAATGCATAATGGCGCATACTTCTCTTGCGCAATGTCAAGCGCAAAGCACTCGCCATTTGATTCCCAGCAACGTCCATGCGACATCACCAACGCATCCGA
Organism: Anaeromassilibacillus sp. SJQ-1; assembly: GCF_046693725.1. Taxonomy (NCBI): domain Bacteria; kingdom Bacillati; phylum Bacillota; class Clostridia; order Eubacteriales; family Acutalibacteraceae; genus Anaeromassilibacillus; species Anaeromassilibacillus sp. SJQ-1. The sequence goes on from NZ_JBKEIV010000010.1 coordinate 69,774, forward strand.
TACATCTACGATGTCAAAGGAACGCAACACCAAGTCTCCCCGCAATCTCCATGAAATTCCTCGAATCCGGAACGGCATTTTGATAGACGCCAAGTTTTGCAAGATGCGCGCACGTTCCTTATCGGCAATTACTATGGTATAGCGGGAAATCCCCGCCAATCCCATGTGCGTGATACGCGCCACTTCTCTATGATTTGTATCGCACAAAAAAATTTTTCCACCCAGGGTTTGCGCGTCCCCCGTCAAACGGTAACACATGCGGCCGCAGGCATCGTAGACCGTAAAAAGGCCCGCATTTGCCTCCGTATCCTGCTTGAGATACAAATTCAAATTGCAGCCTCCTCTCGAGTCGCGCCTTTCCATTTTCTTAGGATAGTATTGTACCATTTTTACGCTTTTATCGCAACCGAAAATGTCCTCATCCTCAGAAAAACGTAAAAAAGCCGGGGATGTCGGTCCCCGGCTCCTTATGTTCCTTATGCTGTCACATTGGTCAAATTAGGCAACAGCCCCTTTGCGGGCAAGTGCGCAATGTGATCGGTTGAAAACGCAATATTGGTCGAATGATCGGCAATACGCTCCAGATTCATCAGCATATCGTTATATATCGCACCAGATTGCGGCGTACATGTACCGTTTGTGAGACGCTGAATGTGGTTTTCCTTGAGACGGTCGGTCTCGTCGTCAATGGTCTGCTCAATCCGATTGACTTGATCCGCCAAATCTTTATTCCGGCCGCCGTCTTCAAAGAGGCGCACCGAATCATCCAGAATGGTGACGACCAATTCCTGCATATGTTGCAGTTCTTTGACCGCCGTTTCGCTCAAAGAGGCCTTTTTATCAATAATAATCTGCGCCATTTCCCCGATATTTGTACTGTGGTCCCCGATTCTCTCAAAGTCGCTTACCACATGGAACAGCGCCCCAATCACCTCATGGTCCGGGTCCTGTAGCTCCAAACCGTTGATCTGTACCAAGTATTCTGTGATCTTCTGATTTAAGAAGTTTAAGACCTTTTCGTTTTCTGCTACCTCTTCCAGCTTTTGGGGGTCCTTATGGAAGAGGGCCTCCATACTATTTAAGAAATTCTCGCGCGCCAACGCCCCCATGCGTTCCACTTCCTTGAGGACCTGCACCACCGCGATCGGAGGTGTATTGAGAATTCTCTGGTCAAGATACTTCAAGCGAAGCGCTTCGCGCTGGCGATCCTCTCCTGGAATAATTCTGCACGCAAGCTTCACCAGATAACCGCTCAGCGGCAGCAAAATAGCCGTCGTCACAATATTAAAGAAAATATGAACAATCGAAATCTGCATCATCACATTGTCCGGAGAGATGCTTTTTACAAGATCCGTAAACGGTGTTACCAATGTGATAATCGTAAACATAGTTGCACCGAGCACATTGAACAACAAGTGTACCGTCGCCGTACGTTTTGCCGTCTTGGTCGTCCCTGCACATGCCATCATTGCCGTCACACAGGTTCCGATGTTCTGGCCATAGATGACGAAAATCGCAGAGTCCAAACCAATCGCTCCCGATGCCGCCAGCGCTTGCAAAACGCCAACAGAAGCAGAAGAGCTCTGAATCAGCGCTGTGAACACAAGGCCAATCAGCAAGCCCAGGAAGGGGTTCTTCATTTGGATGAACAAATTACGGAAAAATTCCGATTCGCTCAACGGCTCCATCGCCGTGCTCATCACGGTCATCCCATAGAACAAAATGCCAAATCCGCAGATGATTTGCCCAACATGCTTATGGTTGTTCTTTTTACAGAACATCATCATCACGACGCCCAAGAAAATCGCAATTGGCGCCAAGCTATTGAGCTTGATTGCGATCATAAATCCTGTCACCGTCGTTCCGATATTCGCGCCCATAATTACACCGACCGCCTGTGCCAAGCTCATCAAGCCGGCGTTGACAAAACCAACCACCATGACAGTGGTCGCGGAGGAGCTTTGAATCACCGCTGTGACTGCTAGGCCAATCAATGCCCCCATATACTTGTTGGTGGTCAACCGTTCGATCATGGTTTTGAGCCTGGACCCGGCCGCCAATTCCAATCCATCGCCCATAAGTTTCATACCATACAGAAAGAGTCCGAGTCCGCAAAGCAACATCATGAAATTCTCAATTGTCATCTGAGCAACCTGCCAATCATTAAAATTTAGTTACTAATTTTTGTTGGCTATTCGTTAAAGCCAGATTAACTTTATGTAAAAATGATAATACATTCTCAAGCTATATTTATGTCGAATTAGAAAAAATAACCTCTAAATTGGAAAAAAATTCATCGTATCTAATTAACTCATAAAAAATGAGTATTTTTATGAACACGGCGTCTGTACATTTTTCGACAATATGGTAAAATAGGAAGGTAAATTCTTGGTGATGATTTTGTATTCCTAAAATTACAACACGATGAGATCGATCTAATAATTGAGGAGTCTTTTATGAAACAGCACCGTCCAATCAAACCAGCCAACTGGATTCCAGCCATTCTTCTTTTTCTTTCCATTTTTCTACTGCTTTTGGCACAAAACCTGCCCGCATTTGCAGAGTGGTATGCTACCGGTCCTTACCGTGTGCTTTCCCATTGGGGAAACCTTCTTACCTCTCTGGCTTACTTTTCCGTGGGAGAAATGCTGGTTCTTACCGCGTTTCTATCCATAATCGGTTGCGTGGTTTTCTTTGTATGGGTCTTCCTCAAGAAACGTGAAATGTGGTGTAAGCTTCTCCTCCGGTTTTCCCGTGGCCTGCTGAGTATCATCAGCCTTTTGCTTTTTCTGTTCACTCTCTTTTGTGGTATCAACTATAGTCGGTATACCTTTTCACAAACTTCTGGACTCCACCTAACCCCTTCTTCTGAGGAGGAATTGCAGCAACTCTGTCAATCCCTCGCTGAAGAAGTAACCCTTCTGCGCGAACAGGTAAATACCGACTCAGATGGCATCATGTCTTTGGACGCTACCTTCTCAGATATAACTGGGTACGCTCGTTCCGCCATGCAGAAAGCCGCTTCCGACTACCCGCTGCTCGATGGGACCTATCTGGGGCCTAAACCGGTTCTTTTTTCCCGCGCTCTTTCCCATTGCAATATCACTGGCATCTTTTTTCCATTTACGTTGGAAGCAAATGTAAATACCGACATCCCGGACTACTCTCTTCCCTCCACTATGTGCCATGAACTGGCACATCTGAGTGGTTTTATGCGGGAAGACGAGGCGAACTTTATTGCGTATCTCGCCTGTGAGCGCAGCGAGCGAATAGAATTTCAATATTCCGGAAAAATGTTGGCGTATATCTATACGTCAAATGCTCTGTATGCTGAAAATCCCCAAGCAGCGCAGAAGATCTCCGCTTCTTTGGGAGAAGGCGTGGCGCTTGACCTGAGCGCCAACACTGCCTATTGGGATCAATTTGAAACCCCTATGGCCGAAGTCGCACAACAGGTAAACAATGCCTACTTAAAAGCCAACCGGCAATACGACGGCGTCAAAAGCTATGGCCGGGTAGTAGATCTTCTTCTTGCTGAATGGCGGGAGGAACAAACAGCAACTAATGATTCTTGAGTAATGACAAAAAACAACCGGGGTTCTCCATGGCCATCCTGCCATCGAGCACACCCGGTTGCTTTATTTTACAATCATTTTTTCCTGCTACAATTCCTCCACAAACGATCATTGTAAAAACGTGGATCTATGGGAGGCGAAATCGAACTGGCGGAGAGTCCGCCTTCAATGTTTCAAACCGATATCCAGCTTGTTGAAGTGCTTCAATAATCGCCGGCATTTGCTCTAGCGTCATCTCTTTGGTTCCAGTATTGTGAAACAAAATCACTGGTTGATCGAAATTTTTGCTGTCGTTGACCGCATGCTGATAAATCTGCTGTGCAGTGATTCCCACCGTAGCATCCCCTGAATCCACATTCCAATCGAAGTAAGCATACCCTCTTCGGTTCATCTCCGTGATGATTGCTTTCGCCGTATCCCGATTATAGGCGTTTACACTTCCCCCGCAAAGCGATAGATCGGTGTATCCACACCGGTTTCCTCCAAGATCAATTGATGAATCCTTGCAAAATCCGATAGAAAAGCATCCACGGAGGCATAGATCTTCTGGTAATCGTGCGAATAGCTATGTACGCCAATCGCATGACCTCGCTGGACAATCTCGCGCATAGCCTTCCGGTCTTCTTCTCCTGTTTTTCCAACCAAAAAGAACGTCGCTTTGACGCCGTAGCGATCCAGTACATCCAACAGAGGAAGCGTCAAATTGGATGGGCCGTCGTCAAAAGTCAAGTAAGCCACCTTTTCTTTTGGCTTGACATCCTGTGGAGAAACGCTTGCCGTATATAGCAATGGATAGGGGTCATTTGGCAGAGCATTTTCTTCCGAAGCTGTCTCAACGGTCCACTCTGGTCGAGCCGAAAGTGCTCCTTTTATTTCAATTTGGCCGGCAATCGCAGGCAAAGAAGGGACTTCTTCTGTTCGAAGCGCCTGTGAAAGTGGAAAACAAGTGCTGGAAAAAAGGGTAAAAAGCAACAAAGTTGCCAGGATGGGGATCGCTCTTTCTCCTGAACGTTTTTTGAAGTGTTTTGCTCGCCGCATCTGAAGTCCTCCTTTCATCGATTGAGATCGATCTTTTCTCTTCTTCATTATAGCAATCTTACGAATAAAACGGCAGTTAAAGTTTCGTAATCCACGGTTACAACCGTTTTTCATTCGGAAAACAGAAGTCCTTGCGAAACCCAAAATGGTAGAATATAATAAAGACAATATGCAAAGGAGGAGTTTCTCATGATCTTAAACCATACAGTAGAGGCATTGATGGAGCGCCGCTCGATTCGATCGTATCGGAGTGAACAGATCAGCGAAGAAGAGCTAACCGATGTTCTAAAAGCAGGAAAATATGCGCCATCTGCAATGGGCCGGCAAGCCCGCCATTTCACTGTCATTCAAAATAAAGGACTCTTATCGGACATTTGTGCAGCTATGCAAGGCGCCATAGAGGACCCTTTTTATGGCGCGCCCACTGTCATCGTGCTTTCCGCACCGGCAGATGCACGCTTCGCTCCGGAGGATACCAGCTGCGCCATTATGAATCTCATGCTAGCCGCACATTCTTACGGCTTGGGAACCTGCTTTATCGGTTGTGTACGCGACATCCTTCGGGAACCTGCTTTCCAGTCCCGGTTAAAACTGCCGGAAGGATACATTCCTTATAGCTGCATCACTTTGGGTTATCCCAAGGAACACGCAGAACCTCCTGTACCGCGTCGTACGGACGATGTCTCCTATGTGCGTTGAATCCATATTTAATGAAAAAACGGCATCTGCTATCTCTACATTTTTGCAGAGGAGCAGATGCCGCTTTTGCTTTTAATAAGACTTATGTGAATCTTCCAAAACTTTTTCAGCACATCGAATCCCATCCACCGCAGCGGATATGATACCGCCTGCGTATCCAGCTCCTTCTCCACAGGGATACAACCCCGCCGCCGCAGGGGATTCGTACGACTCTCCCCGCAGGATGCGAACCGGGGACGAGCTTCGGCTCTCCACCGCGGTCAGCAGTGCATCGGGATACGAAAACCCATGTAAGTAACGTTCCATCTGCACAATTCCCTGGCGCATCGCATCCGATAGCTCTGCCGGAAAACACTCTGCTATGGAACATGGAGTCACCCCCGGCCGGTAAGTTGGTTGTACATCTCCAAGCCGTTTGGACGCCCGTCCCTTTAAAAAGTCCTCCACGCGTTGCACCGGTGCCGCGTAACCGCCACCACCCAACCGGTAAGCCTTTTCTTCCAACTCGCGTTGAAACACCATCCCGGCCAACGGGCTATCTGAGCCAAAGTCCTCCGGACCAATTCCGACCAACAAAGCTGCGTTGGCATTTTTACCATCACGCGCAAAATTACTCATTCCGTTGGTCACCACTCGTCCCTCTTCACTGGCTGCTGCCACAACCTGTCCACCGGGGCACATGCAAAATGTATATCCCCCCGGCCATTGGGAAGATGAACCGCTAATTTGTAATCCGCCGCTCCCAAGGCAGGATGCTGGGAAAACCGGCCATATTGTGCCCGATTGATGACCTCTTGTGGATGTTCGATTCGGGCTCCCACCGAAAATGGCTTTGGCGTCATCGGAATTCCATGTTGCTCCAACATAACAAACGTATCGCGAGCGCTGTGTCCGATCGCAAGTATGACATGGCTGGCCTCCAAGATATAAGAGTTCCCTCCAGCTGGATGGACACGAATCCCTTTTATGCGCCCATCCTTACAAACCAGCGCATCCATGGTAGAAGCAAACCGCACTTCTCCCCCCAACGCGCAGATGGTCTCCCGAATCTTTTTAACCGTGTGTGGAAGCCGGTCTGTCCCAACATGTGGCTTAGCCATATAGAGAATCTCCTCTGGCGCACCTGCTTGAACTAGCTCTTCCAAGACTTTCCGGGCGCGGGGATCCTTTGTCCCTGTGTTCAACTTTCCGTCTGAAAAAGTCCCTGCGCCGCCTTCACCAAACTGGACGTTGCTTTGCTGATCCAATATCCCTTCGCGCCAAAACCGCTCTACCGCTTCGCTGCGCTTTTCCACGGATTGCCCACGCTCTAAAACAATCGGGCACTGTCCGGCTTGCGCTAGAAGCAAAGCTGCAAAGAGACCGGCTGGCCCAAGCCCCACGACAACCGGCCGTATTGGAAGCGGCCGGCTGGCTGGTATTGTGTAATGATAAGGAACCGCTTCTGCGACTTTGCGGTCTCCCCGAATCCGTGCACGATTGCACACGCATTCTACGGTGTATGTAAAATGGACATCATCCTTTTTGCGTGCATCCACGGATTTCTTTCGCAAAGTCAAATGATGGACTTCCCCCGGCGAAACCCCCAACCGTTTCGCTGCAAGATTCGTCAAGTCCTCGATGGTTCCATCGAGCGGCAGCGATAGATCTGAAATTCGGTATAGCATTGCTTTATCCCTCCGATATACCGTTCTGCAGGGAATGTGCACTGGCGCGCCCTGCGGCCATTCCGGTGCTCCAAGCCCAATGAAGGTTGTATCCACCGCAGTCTCCGTCCACATTGAGCAATTCCCCTGCTAGGTAGAGCCCCCTACACGTTCTCGATTCCATCGTCCGGCAATCCACTTCTCCCAATGGTACTCCGCCGGCCGTGACCTGCGCACTGTCCCACGACAGCAAACCCAAAACAGGAAATCGAAAACATTTTATCATCCGGCTCACCGCTGTAAGCTGTCCCTTTGAAAAGTGAGCGGCCGCTTTGGGCGTCTGCGGAAGGGCCGTGCGCAAAACCTCCCGCCCCACTGTACGGTTTAACAATCCTCCCAGCAGCTCGCCCCTGGAAGATCTGGCAACCGTTCGATCGTCCGGTATAGCATAGAAAGAATTTGTGATTCCGTATATTCCGGCATCAAATCCAGTCCCAACTCCACCGGTCCCATCTTCCGCTCCAAACATTCTCCTGCTTTGCGGGATAGTTCAAACATACAGATGCCGGACAGTCCGTGTTCTGTGAACTGAACCTCCCCCTTTGCCGTCTGCACCGGCCGGTGATTGACCAAAAGTGTCACCTCGGCCGAACTTCGCATCCCTTTTAAGGGTTTCGCCCTGCGCGGTTCGGTTCGAATCTGTACCAATGCCGGCCGCAAAGCGGTCACAGTATGCCCCAATGCTCGTAACATCCGATATCCGCTGTCATTTGCACCAAGCTGTGGATACGCAAGGCCGCCGGTCGCAAAAATCACCCGGGCTGCTTGCAGCCATTTCCCATCGCATTGTAGGCAGAAACCGCCTTTTTCCCTACGAACTTCCGTAACAGGCATCCCACACTGCACAACCACTCCACGCTGTTCCAGGTGGAGACGAAGAACTTCCAGAACGGAAGCTGCCTGCAATGAGTACGGATAGATGCGTCCCTCATCCAGTTCCCGGCAGAGCAATCCCAAATGTGCGAACTGCCCGATCACTTTCTCCGTGGGAAACCGTTTCAACAGTCCAGCAGCGCGGCTAACATCGCCGTGATAATGGGTAGGTGCTACAAACCGATTGCTCAAATTGCAGCGCCCGTTCCCTGTGGCGAGTAACTTTTTCCCCACACGTGCATTCCCCTCCAGGACGGACACACGGAGGCCGCCGTTCCCTGCTTCAGCAGCAGAAACGGCGGCCATCAAACCGGCGGCGCCTCCACCTAACACCACAATGTCATATCTCTCCATAAAATCCCCCTGCCTTACGGAAGAATTGCGCCCAAAAGGCCATAAGAAAGCACAACCATAATCACATCTGCGGTCAAGGTCCCCAACGTGATGGAAAGCATGGCGTGCTTAAAGCGCATATTGAGCAAAGCAGCGACTAAAGCTCCTGTCCAAGCGCCTGTTCCAGGCAATGGAATCGCAACAAATAGGAACAAACCAAAGGTTTTATATTTCTCGATGGATTTGCTTTTTTGCTCTGCTTTGGCTTCAATCCGGTGTACCAACTTGACAAAGCGCGTATTTTTCAGCCATTCCAAGATCTGGCGGATAAACAACAAGATAAATGGGATCGGCAGGATTGTTCCAACAAAACAAATGGTCATCGCCCTTAGCCAATCTACCCCCAATAAACTCGCCGCTAAAATGCCGCCGCGCAGCTCTGAGAATCGGCATCATGGACACCAGGAAAATAATCAGCTCCCGGGATGCAGAACTGCTAAATGTCTGTACGATTGCCTCAACAATGGAATCCATTTTGTTCCTCCAATTCTCACCAAACGCTTGTCCGCTGTGACTACCCAATTCCTTTCACAGACGAAGCAAATTTATCTTAGTATAAACCACTTTTAGCGATTCTGGCAACCTTTTTGATTGGTTTTAACAGAAATATCACAAATTAAAACCTGTTTTACAGAATAGAAAAGGGTGGGATGGCCACTTTGCCATCCCACCCTGTGTGATTTCTATGTAGCGTTTTGCAAATTAGTCTGCGAAATATCTCTTCAGCAGGCCATTGAAGCCAGCTCCATGACGGGCCTCGTCCTTAGCCATCTCATGAACCGTGTCATGGATTGCATCGTATCCCAGCTCCTTTGCGCGCTTTGCAATCTGCAGCTTCCCTTCGCATGCACCTGCCTCAGCCTCTGCACGCATCTGTACATTTTTCTTTGTGCTATTCATAACTACTTCACCCAACAGCTCGGCAAACTTTGCAGCATGCTCGGCCTCTTCAAATGCATATCTCTTAAATGCCTCTGCGACCTCCGGATAACCCTCGCGCTCTGCCTGACGGCTCATCGCAAGATACATGCCAACCTCTGTGCACTCGCCGTTGAAGTTCATGACCAAGCCATCGTAGACTTCCTTGTCGATGCCCTGTGCAACGCCGACTTCATGCTCGCAAGCAAAAGAAGCGCCTTCCTTTTTCTCGATAAACTTCTCTCTCGGAGCCTTGCACTGGGGGCAAAACTCTGGAGCCTGCTCGCCTTCATACACGTAGCCACATACAGAACACACAAATTTTTTCATGATTGGTTCCTCCATACAGATAAAAATTATTAGGAAAGACTTTCTTGTCTTTTCATGCAATCGGAACATGTGCCACGAAACACAACTTCGCAGCTTTCTACCAACAGTCCATTCTCCTTAGCCACTTGTTTGCTCACCCGGGGACCGACAAACTCCCCTGGAATATCGGTTACAGCACCACATTTTGTGCAAATAAAATGTGTATGTGGACGGACATCTCCATCAAAGCGCTCCTGTCCATTGACAACGCCAACGCTGTTGATAATCCCGTCACTCTTAAATTGAGCAATATTGCGATAAACCGTCCCTAAACTTAAATCCGGATATTGCGGTTTCAGTTGCTGATATACCCATTCCGCTGTAGGATGAATGGTTGCATTGCGGATGGTCATCAGAATCGCTTCTCGTTTACGGCTGAAGTTTTGTCGCTTTTCCATGGAAACATCGGCACCTTCCTTCATTTCAGAATGTGTCAGATCATAATTGATAACAATTCCTATTACTGGATGTAATCATAGCATAAGGAAACTGATTTGTAAAGAGGTCCTTCCAAATTTTTTACAACTTTTCCCTCTTATTGCTTTTTTCTTTGAAATTTTACAGAGATTGTTGCAGATAAATAACCAACAAAAAAGCAGACAGAGAGTTTCTTCTGCCTGCTCGTTCTAGGATTTATTTGTTTTCTCTCCTTGGCATGGAAAAGACATCCAGGAACTGTTTTGCCAAAACACCATATTCGTGATGCTCCAAGATGTAAGCTTTCCCACGGGCCCCCATCTTCTGTAACTCTTCCTTTGGAAGCTCTGCAAGCCGAACCGCTGCATCTGCGATGGCAGCACTATTTTCAGGTTCGATCGAAATACCGCAGGATGCATCCGCCACCATATCATTCCCCGCATCAATTGCGAAGATCACAGGCTTTCCGGCCATCATATAGTCCATCAGCTTATTGGGACTAACGCCAAACCGGAACAACGGTTGCCGTTGCAACCCCACATACAGGGCGTCAAATTGCGCCAAAAGCTCTGGAACCGCGTCGCGTTTAACCGCCGGCAAAAGCTCAACATTCTCTTCCAAATGAAGATCTTGAACTTTCTGTACCAAGCGGTCCCGTTCCGGCCCCTGTCCCACCAAAATCAGTTTGATCTTTTTTCCCTGTAACGCCTTTTCCCGCTTCGATGAAGCTGTCCAACCCGTTGGCAATTCCATGCGCGCCTGTATAGCCAATCAGGAACCAGCCATCACGGCGATACTGTCCCAACTTATCCGCATAAACCGGTGGATTCCCCGGGGACTTCTCCCAATCCTCCTTTACAATCCCATTGGGAATGTAAACGAATTTTCCATCGGCCAAACCATGCTCTTTCATATGCCCCTCTGCACAGGGCAACAAGGACACCACATAGTCACTATGTTTATAGCAGTAGTTCTCTGCCATTTGCATCAAAACAATATAAGGATGCCGCGGGCTCATTCCTCCAAGCTCAATCGGGCTAAGTGGCCAAAGATCATGCACCTCATAAATTAGAAGGGCGCCGGATTCCCTGGCAATCTTTCTGGCAGGATAGATGTCCAGCGGATAGGTAGAGGAAGCAATCACAGCATCCGGCTTTCCCTGAGCTGTGATCTGTGCGCGGTATTTTTTTAAACCACGCAAGAAGGAGAGCATATTTTTAATGCGCCCCAGGCCGTTTCCCTGATAAGAGGGCCCTTCAAGCCACAGGTATCGAACCCCATTGTACAGCTCTTCCATCGTTTTTTTTCCCTGCATATCGGGATTTTTGGTCCGCAGATGGGAGTACGAACTTGCTACAATCGTGACATGATGTCCGGCCTCCACCCAGCGTTTTGCCATGAAATATGGCCGGTATTCCATCCATGCTTATCCGAACCAGCGTAATGGTTGATATAGACGATATTCAAAGGACACTCACTCCGTCTCTTTTTTCAATGCCTCTGCGATCTTCTGACTGGCTTTACCATCGCCAAACGGCAGCTTTCCACGAGCAGCCGGATCGGGAACCGTGTGCAGTGCTTTCTCTAAGATATCCTCAGTCGTTAGGTCCGCAAGCACATTCCAATTGCCGTCCAACGTCTCGACCCATTCCGTTTCCTTGCGCAGAGTGACGCATGGTACTTCCATAAACCAAGCTTCCTTTTGCAGGCCGCCGGAGTCGGTCAATACCTGACAAGCATTGGAAGTCAACAAGAGCATCTCCAAATATCCAACCGGATCAATCAACTGGATGTTATGGAAGCCTTCTTGTGCAATCGCCTGTTCGGCCAACTTGCGTGTACGCGGATGAATTGGAATCACCACACGCTGCGGCAACTGCTCAAATGCGCGAAAAATACGTACAATCGCATCCACACCGCCATCCGTCGTCTCTGCCCGGTGCAGGGTGGCTAAGCGATACTGCTTTGGAGAAATTTCCAATGTATTCAGCAGAGCCATTTTATCCGGATTGTTGCGGGCTACTTCCAGAAAATGCAGTACCGAATCCAACATCACGTCGCCGGTAATCTGCACCCCCTTCGTGAGCCCTTCCTTTTTTAAATTATCCACGGCTGTCTGCGTCGGACAGAACAACCACTGCGAAATATGGTCGGTCAGAACACGGTTCTGTTCTTCCGGCATACGCATATTGTACGAGCGCAGCCCCGCCTCTACATGAGCTACTCGGATATGTTGTTTTGAAGCCGCAAGCGCCCCTGCCAGTGTTGAATTGGTATCCCCATAGACCAGTAGAATATCGGGCTTTTCTTCCAACAACACATCTTCAATTTTCATCAGCATTTCGCCGGTCTGGTGGCCATGTGTGCCAGAGCCAACTCCCAAGTTATAGGCCGGCTTAGGGATTCCAAGCTCTTCAAAAAAGACATCGGACATATTGGGGTCGTAATGCTGACCGGTATGCACGATCTTTTCTTCACAAATCCCCTTCAATGCCTCTGAAACGACAGATGCCTTAATGAATTGCGGGCGGGCACCCACTACGGTTAGAATTTTCATCCCTTACCCCCTGTTCCAACGCACATCGGCATCTTGCATATCCAGTGTGGAAAACTGAAGGTCATCGAATTGGACAGGCTTTCCGGTCTTCTGGGACTTATAGGCCGCCAAAATGATTTTCATCGCTTTTATGGCCTCTGTGCCGCTCACCAGTGGGTCCACGCCATTGTGAATGGCCTGAATATAGTTCGCATAAAGGGGTGTATGTCCACTTCCATAGACATCCTTTGGATCGTTTCCCGCAAGCTGCGCCACTTCTTCATCCTGTGGAGCTGGGGTCTCAAAGTTCCAGGTCTGCACACGGTTCACTGCCAGACCACCGATAACTGCAGTGCCAGTCCCTCCAAAGATGGAGAGCGTCTCTTCCAGATTCTTTGGGTACACACAGGCAGTTCCTTCTACAATGCCAATAGCTCCATTTTTAAAACGAATCAAAATTGCTCCAAAGTCCTCTGCCTGAATATCGCGCAGGAAATTCCCTGTCATAGCCATAACCGTATCCGGTTCCCCGCCAAGGCTCCATTGAAGTAGGTCAATGTTGTGAATACACTGGTTCATCAGCGTTCCGCCGTCCTGCGCCCAAGTGCCACGCCAAGGCGCCTGCTCATAGTACGGCATCGTACGGTTCCAGAGAATACGCGCTGTGCCGTTGACCAGCTTTCCAAAACGGCCATCCTCCAGTGCTCGATGCAGCTGCTGAATGGGCGCATTGAAACGGTTTTGGTGGCATACCCCCAACGTAACGCCGTTTGCCTTTGCCTCTGCAATCATCTCATCTGCATCCGCGGTGGAGAGCGCCATCGGTTTTTCTACCAAAACATGTTTGCCGTGCCGTATGCAGTAAAGGGCAATTTCTGCATGATAACCGCTCTCTGTAGCAATTGCGCAACAGTCGATCTCCATCTCTTCCAACATGGTTTTATAATCCCCATAAACGGCCGGCCGAACACCCATCAGCTCTTCATACTGGGCAGCCTTCTGTTGCGCACGTTCCGTCACCGGGTCGCAAACTGCAACCAATTCGCAGATTTCCGAATTCTCCGCAGAAGCAACAATGTGATTTTTCGAAATACGGCCGCATCCAATCAAGGCAAAACGAAGTTTCTTCATTTTTCATATTCTCTCCTATTTGCATTTTTTTAAGCAGGTTCAGGGACAGGATGCCGTCCTGCACAGGCTCCTGCGTCAGTTGGAAAAATTCCCCCGTCGCAGAACGGGGGAATTTTGCTGGTTTAAAACCTTACAGCAGCTCGATGTTGGAACGATCTTTGACGTTCTTCATCGCATTGCGCGTATCAAAAATCTCTTTGCTGCACTTCTGAATCCGGTCATAATCAAAGCACTCATGTGCTGTACAAATGATGACAATATCCGCCTCTTTCAGCATATCATCTGTCAACTCCTTGGCACCAGTATGCACCATACCCTTGTGCTTATACTCCGGGATATACGGATCATAGAACGTCGTGACTGCTCCCTGTTCATTCAAGCGGTCAATGACATTTAACGCCGGACTTTCACGGTAATCGTCGATGTCCGACTTGTACGCCACACCGAGAACGAGCACTTTTGCGCCGTTCATAGCGATCTTATTTTTATTGAGCACCTTCATCGCACGGTCAACCACATACTCCGGCATGCCCGTATTGATTTCTCCCGACGTCTCAATCAGGCGGGTGTGATAGTCATATTCGCGCGCCTTCCACGCCAGATAAAACGGGTCCAACGGGATGCAGTGCCCGCCGAGCCCCGGACCTGGATAAAATGCCTGGAATCCATACGGTTTTGTCTTTGCCGCATCGATCACTTCCCACACATTGATCCCCATACGATCACAGATAATCGCCATCTCATTGGCCAAACCGATGTTGATGTTGCGATAGGTATTTTCCAAAAGCTTCTCCATCTCTGCCACAGCCGGAGAAGAAACCTCATAGACGCCGCCTTCAAGGACGTTGCGGTACAAAGTAGCCGCCACTTCAGTGGAGTCCTTACCCACACCGCCGATCACCTTCGGCGTATTTTTAGTTTTATACTGCTTATTGCCCGGGTCCACACGTTCCGGAGAAAATGCGAGATAAAAATCCTCTGTACATTTCAGTCCGCTGGCCTCCAAGATGGGCATCAACAGCTCTTCTGTTGTTCCCGGGTAGGTGGTGGACTCCAAAACCACAACCATGCCAGCATGTAGGTACTTAGCCACGGATTCTGTAGAACCCTTTACATAGCTGATGTCCGGCTGCTGATACTTGTCCAGCGGGGTCGGCACACAAATGGCCACTGCATCTACATCTTTAATAAAGGAGAAATCCGATGTGGCCGAAAGCTTTCCAGACTCCACAACCTCTTTGAAAACATCGTCCACAATGTCCCCAATGTAGTTATGGCCTGCATTGACTGAATTCACCTTCTTGTCCTGTACATCAAAGCCAATGGTCTTATAGCCGGATTTTGCAAACTCGGTTGCAAGGGGCAACCCCACATATCCCAAGCCCACAATGCCGACCACTGCGGTTTTATTTGCGATTTTATCCAGCAGCTGCTTTTTTACATCAGACATCTTTCATACCTACCTTATTCTAATTTTATTGTTTCTCAAAGGCTTTTGATTGTATCACAGATAAAGTCGACCTGTTCCTGCGTCAGATAACCGTGCATTGGCAAGCTAAATACGCGCTCGCACAGTGCTTCACAAACCGGCAAGTCTCCCTTTTGATAGCCCAATGGTTCATATACCTTTTGAAGATGGAGCGGAATCGGATAATAAATCATCGTTGGAATTCCCTGCTCCTTCAGCTCTTTCATGATGGCGTCCCGATGTGCGCCGTCCCTTGCCTGAACTGTATAATATCCAAAGCTAGAAAAATAGCCGTCCAATACCGCCTGAGGCTCTACAATCCCTTCCAACTGCTCGGAATAGCGCGCGGCCATCCGATTCCGGACGGTTATCTCCTCATCCAAAGCCCGGAGTTTCGGCAGCAGAATTGCCGCCTGCATCGTATCCAAGCGTGCATTTAGGCCAAGACGTATATTTTCATACTTATCAGAGCCTTTTCCGTGCACACGGATGGAAAGCAGCTTTTGATACATCTCCTCATCGTCCGTAAATATCGCGCCGCCGTCGCCGTAACACCCCAGAACTTTCGCCGGGAAAAAGCTGGTAGCTGAAACATCGCCAAAGCAACATGCGCGTTTGCCCTGGATAGCGCCGCCAAATCCCTGTGCGGCATCCTCCATCAATAAAAGATGGTACTCCCGGCAGATTTCTTCGATTCTTGGGAATTCCGCGGGCTCACCAAACAGGTCCACCGGAATCACAGCTTTCGGGGTAAGCGTTCCCTCCCGCAGCACGCGCTCTACCTGCTCTTTTAAGGAATCCGGGTCCAGGTTGAACGTATGGGGATTGATGTCGCAGAATACCGGAGTCGCACCGGTCAAACTAACCACTTCTGCCGTAGCAAAAAACGTAAAGCCCGGCACGAATACGGCGTCACCCTCATGAATGTCCCACGCCATCAGGGGCATCAACAACGCATCGGTTCCGCTGGACACCGTCACACAGTATTTCCGTCCCGTATAAGCACAGAGCGCTTGTTCCAGTTCTCCCACCTGGGGTCCAGAGATAAAATGACACCCTTTAATCACGGAGGCAATTCCCGCGTCTATTTCTTCTTTTAAATGTGCATATTGCGCTTCCAAATCATTAAAAGCAATTTTTTGCATTTATTTGACTTCCTCCTCAAGGCCCTCTGCACCCTCGCGATAATTTCTACCGCATTTGGGGCAGTGGAGCGATTGATCCAACGTTTCTCCGCATTCACAAGCCCATCCATGTTGCCTTGCCGGGACACCCATCATAATGGCATGGTCGGGCACATCCTTTGTGACCACACTTCCAGCAGCAATAAATGCATGCCGGCCAATCCGATGGCCACATACAATGGTTGCGTTTGCGCCGATACTAGCGCCTTCACACACAGGCGTCCGCACATAGAACTGATGCCCGGATTGCGGATATTTGCAACGAGGCCGCTGCACATTGGTAAAGACCATGGACGGCCCGCAAAATACGTAGTCGCCCAGTTCGACGCCATCGTATACGGAGACATTGTTTTGAATCTTACAGAAGTTTCCAATTCTTACCCCCGGGTGCAACAAAGACATTCTGCCCCATCGTGCAATTCTTCCCAATGGAGGCGTCCTGACTGATATGGCAAAAATGCCAGATCTTTGTTCCCTCGCCGATCTGCACATTTGTGTCTACACATGCACTCGGATGAACAAAAAATGTGTCGTTTGCGGTATGTCTCCACGAACAAGCCCCATTCCTTATCAGCGGAAAGAACACGCCGTTTTTTCCTATTTTACCCGATTCTTCCCGCCATTTATTCCCTAACATTATAGCTCGAAGGCCCTTTTTAGTCAATCTTTCGCCATGGAATTAGTGTTGACAATAGGTATCAATCGTATTATGATTTACACGTAATTATTAGTAAAACCGCATATTGGGCGTAAAATACTCTTGTGTGGCTGTGCGGCCGCAGCAAATTTGCAAGGAACTCCCATCCAGGTTGCACGTTATATGGTATGCCCATATTTTGTGAGAAAAAGAGGCAATTGATTCATGAGTGATTTTCAGAAAAGGGACGATTTTATCCCTTATAATGTACCGGACATTACCGATGCGGAAATCAACGAAGTTGTAGAAACCCTGAAATCCGGTTGGGTTGCAAAAGGCCCTCGAACCAACCGTTTTGAACAGGAATTTGCCGGTTATCTCGGTGCAAAGCACGCCATTGCTATGAACTCCTGTACAGCGGCACTGCATATTTCGCTGCTTGCAAAAGGGATTGGTCCAGGCGACGAAGTGATTACAACTCCAATGACATTCGCTTCCACCGCGAGCACCATTATCCACACGGGCGCTACCCCTGTATTTGCAGATATTGATTATCGGACTGGTTGCATCAATCCAGACGAGATTGAAAAAAAAGTTACTTCCCGGACGAAAGCCATTGTTCCTGTACATTACAGTGGGCAGGTATGCGATTGGACCGTATCTATGCCATTGCCGATAAACACGGCTTGTATGTAAGCGAAGATGCAGCGCATGCGCTTTGGAGCCGCTATAAGGGACGCTTGATCGGCAATCGGTTGCAGGGAGCCGCTTCCTACAGTTTTTACGCAACAAAAAATCTGTGTACAGGCGACGGTGGAATGCTTGTCACCGATAGCGATGAAATTGATGCAAAAGCGCGCGTCCTTGCCGGCCAGGGGATGAGCCATAATGCATGGAATCGCTATGCAAAAGGCGGTTCTTGGCGATATGATATTGCAGAGCCGGGTTTTAAATATAATATGTTCGACATTCAAGCCGCTCTGGGGTTGGTGCAGCTTTCCCGATTGGAGGAAATGCAGGCCGCGCGTCTGAAGATCGCCGCTAAATATCAGGAAGCGTTTGGAAAGATTGACGCTTTAGACCCGCCTTTCGTCCCGGACTACGCCACACATTGTTGGCATCTGTATGTGCTTCGCATTGTTCCCGAGCTTTTGGCCATTGATCGCGACCAATTCATCATAGAACTCAATGAACGAAATGTCGGCACCAGTGTCCACTTCATTCCGGTTCACAATATGTCCGCCTATAAGAAGCGTTTTGGCTTTGCTGACAGTGATTTTCCGATGGCACAAAAGCACTTCGAACGATTGATTTCTCTTCCGCTTTATCCCACCATGACGGACGAGCAGGTACAATACGTGATTGACGCTGTGACGGACATTGTGGAAAAATATCACAAGTGATAAAGGCGTTGAAAGGCGTTATTAAATCTTTGATTTAGCATACGCTTTGACGCTTAAAGATCACAAAATAATCAAGCTATGAAAAGCGCACCTTGAGATATTGGCTGTAAAAGGCCAATCCAAGGTGCGCTTTTGTCAAACGATCTTTTAATCGAGCTATACGGCTTTCAATCCAATCCTACTTTTTCCCATCCTTCTACATCGGGAAATCGACGCTTTTCCGATTTGTTTTTGGATTGTTCTATCATTTTTAAAAAGAGTCTATGAAAAGTAAGGTTTCTGGTCAGTTCCGGATGAAACGAAACGCCGATCTGATTTTTGTATCGCACACCGACGGTCTTTCCGTCAACGGTTGCCAAAACTTCTACATCTGCTCCAATCGATTCAATAGATGGCGCTCGGATGAAAACCATAGGAAATGCTTCATGGCCATCTATCTGCCCAATCTTTAAAAAACTTCCCAACTGCCGCCCATAAGCATTCCGCCGTACTGTGACCGGCAACGTACCAAAATACGTATGCGAATCATTAGAAAGTGTTTCCGCCAACAAGATCAATCCAGCGCAGGTCCCCAATACAGGCAACCCCTGTACTATTTGCTTGTGCAGTGGTTCAAAGAGCCCCAGTTCCTGCAACAACTTTCCCATAACGGTACTCTCTCCACCTGGAAGAACGAGTCCATCCAAAGGCTGGCTTACATCTTCTTTTCGTCGGATCTCAAAAGTCTCTACATCCAATTTTCGCAACATCTGTTCATGTTCTATAAATGCCCCTTGTACGGCTAAAACACCGATTCGCATGGGTCATTTTCCCCTCTCTGCCATTAGAATCTCAATCTCCTGTTCGTTGATACCAACCATGGCTTCTCCCAGATCTTCGGAAAGCTCGGCCAAAGGGAAGCATCCATATAATTTGTAACCGATTTAACAATGGCAGCGGCCCTTTTTTCTGGATTTCCAGACTTAAAGATTCCAGAGCCTACAAATACTCCTTCTGCGCCAAGTTGCATCATGAGCGCCGCATCAGCTGGGGTTGCCACACCTCCCGCTGCAAAATTGACAACCGGAAGTTTTCGATTCTCATGGACATATTGTACCAATTCGTATGGAACACGCAGTTCTTTTGCCGCCTCATAGAGCTCATCCGTACGCATAGCTGTCAATCTGGCAATTTCTGCATTCATTTTGCGCATATGGCGCACAGCCTGGACAATATCTCCTGTCCCTGGCTCCCCTTTTGTGCGAATCATCGAGGCTCCCTCGCTGATTCGACGAAGGGCTTCTCCCAAATCCCTTGCCCCACAGACAAACGGAACCTGAAACTTTGTTTTGTCTATGTGATAAACATCGTCTGCCGGAGAGAGAACCTCGCTTTCGTCAATATAATCGATCTCAATGGCTTGCAAAATCTGCGCCTCTGCAAAATGTCCGATCCGGCACTTTGCCATCACTGGTATCGACACAGCCTGCTGAATTCCTTTAATCATTTTTGGATCGCTCATACGAGAGACACCACCAGCTGCACGAATATCCGCTGGTATACGCTCCAAAGCCATAACAGCACAAGCACCTGCCGCCTCTGCGATCTTTGCCTGCTCCGGTGTTGTAACATCCATAATTACTCCGCCTTTGAGCATCTGGGCAAGCTGTTTGTTCAATTCGTAACGGTTATTTTGCATTTCAATGGCCTCCTATCCAGTTGATATTACAGGCCTCAACAAATTGATCCCTTCCAAGCCTGTATAAATGGGTATGTGTTTGCAACCACATTTCCCAATTGATCCGGCGCCAAAACACTCCATCCGATGGAACAAGGGCTTCCCCATGTTGTCTTTATTATAATCGCATCTGTATCTTTCACAATATCCAATTTTTGCAAATTTAACCAGGTCAGTTTTAAATCAAAAAGAGGGATGCCGCTTCTCGTGCAGCATCCCTTTCATAAAAAACGGATAAAATCAGCCGACAATTGCTTCGCCGTCAACAGTCCCTGTCAGACCTGCGGCATTTGCTTCGTCCGTGTCGATATGCACAGCCAAACCAGCCGTCTTGCTTACGCGAGCAATCACATCTCCAAAAATCAATGCACGGCCATTATAATCCAACTTGATTTGAATGGCTTGTCCATCTGTCACACCAAATGCCTTTGCATCATCTGGCGTAAAATGCGCGTGGCGTTTTGCAACGATCACACCTTTATCAACGGTGATCTCCCCTTTGGGACCGATGATTTTACACCCCGGCGTTCCCTCTAAATCGGCAGACATCCGCAGCGGCGCATCAATTCCCAAGGTACGGGTTTCCGTCTTTGAGACTTCAATCTGTGTCTCTGGACGGACCGGTCCCAAAATGG
This sequence comes from Anaeromassilibacillus sp. SJQ-1, assembly GCF_046693725.1. Taxonomy (NCBI): domain Bacteria; kingdom Bacillati; phylum Bacillota; class Clostridia; order Eubacteriales; family Acutalibacteraceae; genus Anaeromassilibacillus; species Anaeromassilibacillus sp. SJQ-1. Next base: position 90,473 of record NZ_JBKEIV010000010.1, read on the forward strand.
ACATTTTCAGAGATCCCTTTGGACCAACTACTTCTACTTTTTCCACACAAGCAAACTGGCCAGGCTGGGACAATGCTTTCTTGGGAGTGAGGGCATAATCTTTTCCGAATAGAATATCCAAATGTTCCTGCGTCAAATGCACATGACGCGCGGACGTTTCCACCATAATTTTCATATCATCCATCTCCTAAATTCTATAAAATATGCGAATTGCTTAAAAGGGTAATTGGTTCTGGATTTATTGTACCGCAGGACGCAAGAAAATTCAACGGAATTCCCTTCTTTTCCTGGGGAATATTTCGTGTTATAATAACCTCACGCCGTAACCGGAAGCCGGCTTCGCCAGAGCTCGCCTCCTTCCGACGGCTGGAGAGCATTGAAACATCCGGCTTTGTGGCTTCGCAAATTTTCTCTTGGCACCTTTCCATTCTTCAAGCTTGGATGTTTTAGATAACCTCACGCTGTAACCGGAAGCCGGCTTTGCCAAAGCTCGCCTCCTTCCGACGGCTGAGAGAGCATTGAAACATCCGGCTTTGTGGCTTCGCAAATTTTCTCTTGGCACCTTTCCATTCTTCAAGCTTGGATGTTTTAGATAACCTCACGCTGTAACCGGAAGCCGGCTTTGCCAAAGCTCGCCTCCTTCCGACGGCTGAGAGAGCATTGAAACATCCGGCTTTGTGATTTCGCAAATTTTCTATTAGTGCCTTTCCATTCTTCAAACTCGGATGTTTTAGATAACCTCACGCGTAACCGGAAGCCGGCTTCGCCAGAGCTCGCATCCTTCCGACGGCTTAGAGAACATTGAAACATCCGGCTTTGTGATTTCGCAAATTTTCTATTAGTGCCTTTCCATTCTTCGAGCTTGGATGTTTTAGATAACCTCGCGCCGTAACCGGAAGTCGATTTCGCAAAAGCTCGCCCTCTTCCGACGGCTGAGAGAACATTGAAACATCCGGCTTTGTGATTTCGCAAATTTTCTATTAGTGCCTTTCCATTCTTCAAACTCGGATGTTTTAGATAACCTCACGCTGTAACCGGAAGCCGGCTTCGCTAAAGCTCGCCTCCCTCTGATCACTAAAGAGTAAAGTAGAATCACCTTATCTGCCAATATGGTTAGCGATCACAACGGTCATGTTTAAAAAAATTTCGCAAAAATGATATAAAGGAGAAAATCCATATGTATCAAACTTGGGAAGAGCTGGAAACCGCCTGTATGGGATGTCAAAAGTGCGGCCTGTGTTCCGGGCGAACCAACCTGGTATTTGGTGTTGGTAACAAAGAAGCCAAGGTTCTATTTATTGGAGAAGGCCCTGGAGAACAGGAAGACTTGAAAGGAGAACCATTTGTAGGACGCAGCGGCCAGCTTTTGGACAAAATGTTGGATGCCATTGATTTAGACCGTCAAAAGAACATCTATATTGCAAATATTGTCAAATGCCGTCCGCCCCAAAACCGTGATCCTCTACCAGAGGAACAGGAGACTTGTATCCATTGGCTGCGCAATCAAGTATATCTCATTCGACCAAAGATAATTGTTTGTCTCGGCCGTATTGCAGCGATGAAACTTATCCGCCCGGATTTTAAAATCACAAAGGAGCACGGCATATTTACAGAAAAAAATGGCGTTTGGATGATGGCCACACTTCATCCCGCCGCTTTATTGCGCAATCCGAGCAGTAAGCCCGGCGCTTTTGAGGACTTCTTAAAACTGAGGGAGAAGATGGACGAGCTTGGAATTTCGGTGGAATAGGCAACTTGGTTCGACTTGCTGAAGAATGGATTGTCAAGATAAAAGGCGATCGCAACCGACTAAGCAAAATCTGCTAACAAGGCTAGACGCCCTGTATCCGGTTAAACATACCGTGATACAGGGCGTCTTTTGTTGTATTATGCTTTTCCTCACCAAATACAAAATCATCAAAATCCTACTCGTTATTTCTTCTCTGAATGGTCGCGTAAGTTCTGGCACGATTGACTGTGGGAACATCCGGAGCAATTCCCACCACAGGAATTCCGATGGTTCCAAGCATAGCGAACTGCTAAAACAACCAACACAAAAATAATCGCTAGAATGGCAAAATCGATTCCGTTCATAAAATCATGTCCTCTCTGTCACACAAACAACATCCCCAGATGATAAATGGCAAACGAGACAATCCAAGCAACACCTGTCTGTAAAAAAACCACACCGACTGCCGCTTTTCCACTGTTCATTTCCCTACGCACTGCGCTAATGGCTGCAACGCAGGGTGTGTAAAGTAATGTAAACACCAGAAAAGAGAATGCGGTCAACGGAGAGAAATACGGACGCAAGAGCAGAGGGCATATTCGCCGTATTGGCACCCGTAAGAACTGCAAAGGTACTCACAACTGCCTCTTTTGCACTGAATCCAGTCAACAATGCAGTCGAAGCACGCCAGTCCCCAAAGCCAAGCGGTGCAAAGACCGGGGCAATCCACCGGCCGATTCCGGCCAACATGCTTGCTTCTCCACTGGAAACAGGATTCAAGCGGGTATCGAAGCTCTGTAAGAACCATATAACAATTGTGGCAACAAAAATCACAGTGAAGGCACGGGTCAAAAAGTCCTTTGCCTTATCCCACAACAACATACAGACACTCTTGGGACTGGGTAGCCGATAGTTGGGAAGTTCCATTACAAATGGCACTGGATTCCCATGAAACAGGGTTCCCTTCAACAATAATCCCATTAAAATGCCAACCGCCATGCCAAGAACGTAAAGACCAATCATCACCAAAGCGCGGTTTTCCGGAAAGAAGGCCATGGTAAACATTCCGTAAATGGGAAGCTTTGCTGAGCAACTCATATACGGTGTCAGCAAGATGGTCATCTTCCGATCTCTCTCGCTGGACAGAGTCCGCGTAGCCATAATGGCAGGAACAGAGCAGCCAAATCCAATCAACATCGGAACAAAGCTCCGGCCCGAAAGCCCTATTTTACGCAAAAGCTTGTCCATGACGAATGCGACGCGCGCCATATAGCCACTGTCTTCCAAAATCGAAAGAAAGAAAAATAGTACAACGATTGTTGGAATAAAGGATAGAACACTCCCCACTCCCGCAAAGATTCCATCGATTACTAAGGAGTGTACCACAGAATTCATTCCATAAGCCGTAAGCGCATCACTTACAACAGCGGTGAGAAGATCAATTCCTTCCGAGAGAAGGTCACTCAAAAAACTGCCGATTACCCCAAAAGTGAGCCAAAAAATCGTCATCATAATCAGCAGAAAAATCGGGATCGCTAAATATTTATTCGTCAAAAGATTATCGATTTTCACACTGCGCGCGTGTTCCTTACTCTCTCCGCATTTTACCACGCTGTCTGCACAGAGATGGTCGATAAACGTATAACGCATATCCGCCAATGCAGCCTCTCGATCCGTATCGAGTTCATGTTCCATCTCGGAGACCGTATGCTCCACCATATCTTTTTCATTTTCCGAAAGGTTTAAGGCGTTTCGCATGGGTTCATCGCCTTCGACCAGTTTGGTAGCAGCAAAACGAGGTGGAGTCTGAATGCGTTCTGCGTGATCCTCCACAAGATGAGCAATGGAATGAATCGCTCTATGCACAGCTCCAGAACAAAAATCCTGCCGGCGGGGATACTGCCGGTTGCGCGCCGTCCGAACAGCTGTGTCGATCAGTTCATCGATTCCTTCATTTTTACTGGCAGAAATCGGGACAACTGGCACTCCCAATTCTTCTTGAAGCTTATCAATTTTTATGGTCCCACCATTGGCACGCACCTCGTCCATCATATTTAGTGCGATCACCATAGGGATATGTAGCTCTATCAGCTGCATACTCAAATAAAGATTTCGCTCAATGTTCGTGGCGTCCACTATGTTGATGATCCCATCCGGCTTGTTTTTTAAAAGGAAGTCACGCGTGACGATCTCTTCATTTGTGTAGGGGGAAAGCGAATAAATCCCAGGGAGATCCACCACAGTATTCTCTTTATAGCCACGGATGACCCCCTCTTTGCTTTCCACAGTCACGCCCGGAAAATTTCCCACATGTTGGTTGGAACCAGTTAACTGGTTGAATAAGGTCGTTTTTCCGCAATTTTGGTTCCCAGCCAATGCAAACATCATGGTTTATTCCTCCTCCACTTCGATGTTTTTCGCATCTTCTATGCGGAGGGTCAGTTCATAGCCGCGCAAATGCAACTCAATTGGGTCCCCCATTGGCGCAACCTTGCGGACCATCACTTCTGTATGGGGTGTCAGCCCCATATCCAGCAAGCGGCGGCGCAGCGCCCCTTGCCCATTCACCGCTAAAATTCGGGATTTTTGGCCGATCTTCAATTCGTTTAATGTCATATTCCCTCAATCCCCCATTTGATAATGTTTTTAAAAGTTAGCCTATGCTACCTTATGTATTATAAGCCCACTATCAAAACTTTGTCAAGGTTAACTATTTCAATCAAACGACAGCCAGAAAGATTTCTTTTCATATATTGGGACCAATCCCTTTCCCCCTCATTCATAATCGATGGAACCCATTATGCGCACAATCTACAAAAGAGGGTACCCCAAAACTACGAATTTTTCGATTCATAGGAAAGGGGCGTCCTCTTTCTGTCTGCAAAAATATTTGAGTTTCTAAAAAAAATGAGGGTATCCTTCCGTCATTTCATGACTTTTGGGATACCCTCTTTGATCGAAAGATAAAATTACAGTTCAATCCCGTCCAATACCGTACGGAGCGCATCGGCTGAAGCCATCAGTTTTCTTTGTTCCAGTCCACTGAGAGGAATATCCAAGACGGTTTCCGCTCCACAACGCCCCACAACGGTCGGAACACCCATGCAGACATCGCCCAAACCGTAATGCCCACAAATCAAACTGGAAATGGGCAAAATGGAGTGTTCGTCCCGAATAATACTTTCACAGATGCGGCGCACTGCCATTGCAATGCCGTAGTAGGTGGCGCCTTTTTTTTCGATGATTTCATAAGCACTGTCACGGACGTCGGTATAAATGCGTTCCATCGCTTCCATATGGTTGTAGTGCCCCCGCAGTTCACAGAAATGATTCAAATCCACACCGGAGACATTTGCGCTGCTCCAAACTGCGAGTTCACTATCGCCGTGCTCACCGATGATAAACGCATGGATACTACGGCTATCGACCTGCAAATGTTCTCCTAACAGGTATTTTAAGCGCGCTGTATCCAGCACCGTGCCGGACCCGATCACGCGGTTTGCCGGGAATCCCGAGAGCTTTAAAGTCACATAAGTGAGAATATCCACAGGGTTGGAAACGACCAGCAGTATGCCATTGGTATTGCGTTTTACAATCTCCGGGATAATACTCTTAAAGATTTTTACATTTTTGTTGACCAGATCGATGCGCGTCTCGTCGGGTTTTTGTGCAGCCCCAGCTGTTATGATAATCAAATAACAGTCGGCCAAATCATCATACGTTCCTGCATAGACCTTCATGGGACGGGCAAATGGAAGGCCGTGGCTGAGGTCCATCGCTTCTCCTTCCGCTTTTTCCTGGTTTGCATCGATCAGTACCAGCTCTGAAAACAAGCCGCTCTGAATGAGGCTGAACGCAGAAGTCGCGCCCACCGCACCACAACCGATCATTGCTGCTTTTTGAATGTTCATCATCAAAGATCACTCCTTTACTTTTATTTCTGATCTATATCATATCTGGAAAAGCAAACACACCATTGCGGAACACCGGGATTTCCCGTCCATCGGGTAAAATTCCATCGACCTTCATGTCTGAACTGCCAAACATGAAATCGCAGTGTTCTTTTGACTGATTCGCTCCGGCTGCTTCCAGCTGGCCGCAGTCCATCGTAGCGCCTCCTGCAATATTTTCCGGATAGGAAGCTCCCAGCGCCAAATGACATGAAGCATTTTCATCAAACAGCGTGGTGAGGAACAACAAACCTGAACGCGAAATGGGTGAATCGTCTGGAACTAACGCCACCTCGCCGAGATACGCGCTTCCTGCATCGAATTCCACGAGATTCTTCAACACATCTTCGCCGCTTTCCGCACCGTATTCACAGACTTTGCCATCTTGAAATACGAACCAGAAATTGTGAATCATTTTCCCTTGATAATTGAGCGGCTTTGTTGCATAAACACGCCCGTTGACACGGTACTTATCCGGCGCCGTAAAAACTTCTTCGGTGGGCATATTCGGCACAAAAACAGCATCATTGTCTGCACGAGAGCTTCCGCCCTCCCATACATGCCCCTTTGCCAGCCCAACCAAGAGATCGGTCCCCAGGCAGTTTTGAAAATGCAGGGATTCGAAATGGTATGCATTTAACCGCCGGCTGTTCTCCGCCAAATTTGCAATATGCTCCCGCCATTCTGCGACCGCATCGCGGTGGCTGCCGATCCGCACGCCCGCCAAAACAGCATCCCACAGTGCATCCAGTGCCGCTTGTTCTTCCAATTCTGGAAAGACCTTCTTGGCCCAAGCGAAAGAGGGTACGGCGACAATGCTCCACTGACCATGATTCGCCATTGTATAAAACTCAAACTTCTCAAAAGCCAGTTCTTCTGCGACGCGCACGGCCTGAAGCTTTTCTCCCGGGACATCCGCCAGCAGACCGGGTGTGCTGGATTTCAAATACAAAAAGCAGCATTGACGGTCAATGTCATTTTGTTTTTGTTCTATTCGCCAAGGGGCAATGGACGTCATAGAGTCCTGCGCTTCATATTGATAGCGCAATTTGTCGGTTCGTTCATCGACCCAGTTGACACGCACTTCTCCGGCCCCAGCGCGGTATGCTTCCTCCACACAAAGGCGGGCAAAAAAGGCGCAGTCCACAGGGGACGTCAGTACCATCAGTTGCCCCGGTTGTACATTCACACCGATCCGCACAGCCAATTCAGCATATTTACGCAATATATCCTGTGAAATCATTCTGCATCCCCTTTTCTGTATCCATTGTCGGTTCTCTGATTCCGAAAAACCGTTGCCATTCGCTCATAATCGATCATTTATCGCACAAACTTTTGTAGATAACACGCTGTATGAACCTATCATATCCGATTCCCTGGCAAAATACAACTAAAAGTATGTGCAAATTGGCATGGACTTCCTTTCAATACGCTTGCGTAAAATCGTTCAATTTCAATCACAGCAACCATTTATATGCACAGAATGCCCCTGTAATCTTTATTAAAATTGCAGTTTTGCACAATCTCTGTGCTCATATTTCGTCAATTTAATGATTGATTTTGCTTGACTTTGATTGAATTTGATTGTATTATCATAACAAAGGAAGTGATCGGAATGTTGACAGAGGAACGATATGCTGCCATCCTCAAACGACTGAATGAAAAAAAAAGCCGTATCCGTCTTAGAATTGACAGAACTGCTCAACAGTTCAGAATCTACCATACGGCGCGATTTGTCCGCTCTACACCGGATGGGAAAGCTAAACAAAGTACACGGAGGCGCCACGTCGGTCGATGGTGTCTATCAAATGACAGAAGATAAAACGTCTGTGCGTCACAGCCTTCATGTAGATGAGAAAAACCGAATCGCACAATGTGCCGCCTCCCTGGTACATAAAAATGATTTTGTGTTCCTGGACGCGGGCACTACAACCGAACGCATGATAGAGTATCTTACGGAAAAAAATGCTATTTATGTAACCAACGGAATTGTACATGCGCGGAAGCTTGCGGAAAAAGGATTGGAGGCCTATATTCTCTCTGGAAAGGTCAAGGCCGTAACCGAAGCACTTGTCGGTACAGAAGCGGTACACAGCCTACAGCGGTACCGTTTTTCGATTGGTTTTTTCGGTACAAACGGAATGGGTATCCGCGATGGATTCAGCACTCCAGACATTGAAGAAGCACGGGTAAAAACAGAAGCTATACGCCGCTGTAACAAACGTTATGTTCTGGCGGACCCCTCCAAATACAACCAACTCTTTTCCGTGATCTTTGCCGACTTGTCCCAAGCAACCATCATTACCACCAGCTTGCCGGATAAACAGATCCGTTCCCACACCACTGTGATTGAAACGGATCTGGAAAGGAGACCGCTTTATGATCTATACGGTAACATTCAATCCCTCCCTCGATTACATTGTAAAACTGCCCACACTCGCGCTCGGCAGCGTCAACCGCACGGAGGCGGAGGAACTCTATCCAGGCGGAAAAGGAATCAATGTTTCCATTGTCCTGCGCAATCTGGGTGTTGAAAGCACGGCACTCGGTTTTACCGCCGGTTTCACTGGGAACGAAATCTGCCGGTTACTCGATCGATGTGGCTGCCGCACAGATTTCATCCAAGTACCGGAAGGGTTTTCACGGATCAACGTGAAGATCCAGGCTGAACAGGAAAGTGAAATCAATGGACAGGGGCCAAATCTCACCACAGAAAACTTGCAAAACCTGTTCCAAAAGTTGGACCAACTTTTAGACGGAGATCTTTTGGTATTAGCAGGAAGTATCCCCAATACCTTACCATCCAATATTTATGAAAGGATTCTGCAACAGCTGGAAGGTCGTAATATCCGCGTGGTAGTAGACGCTACCGGGGAGTTGCTGCGCAATGTGTTGAAGTACCACCCTTTCCTCATCAAACCAAACAACCACGAGTTGGGCGATCTCTTTGGACAATCGCTTCGAACGGATCAAGAGATCATCTTCTATGCGCAAAAACTTCAACAGATGGGGGCGCGCAATGTTCTGATTTCAATGGCTGGAGATGGGGCGATCCTAGTGGATGAAGGCGGAACGATCCACAAGAGTCTTCCCCCAAAAGGGAAGGTCGTCAACTCTGTTGGGGCTGGCGATTCCATGGTCGCGGGATTCCTCGCTGGTTATCTTCTTCGCATAACTATGAAACTGCTTTTAAAACTGGGTTGGCCGCAGGCAGCGCCTCCGCGTTTCAAGAGTGGCTGGCCAGCGGCGACGATATTCGGAAGCTCTTGAAAACCCTATAAACCGCTTGAGATTTTTGATAGGAGGACTTTTTATGCGTATTACGGAACTTCTAAACAAAGACGCTATGGACCTGCATGCGGCACCAAAAAGCAAAGCGGAGGCAATCGATCTTCTAGTGGACCTGATGGTGCGGTCTGGCAATATTCTCGACAAAGAAGTGTATAAAGCATGTGTTTTAAAACGGGAGACCATCGGCTCTACCGGCATCGGGGAAGGCGTTGCGATCCCACACGCAAAGACAAAGGCGGTTCAACGGGCCGGCCTGGCGGTGATCGTGGCACATGACGGCGTGGATTTTGAATCTCTGGACGGGGAACCCACAAAGCTCTTCTTCCTGATTGCAGCGCCGGACACGGAGGACAATATACACCTGGATGTCCTGGGCCGCCTGAGTGTCCTGTTGATGGATGATGATTTCCGGCAGAGCCTGATCGATGCCAAAGATAAGGATGAATTTCTCCGCCTAGTCGATGAAGCTGAAAACAAAAAGGTCGCGGAAACTCAGAAAAAGGAGGCCGAAGCAAAGCATGTTGCTCCTGGTACTTACCGTGTCCTTGCTGTAACCGCCTGCCCAACAGGAATTGCACATACCTACATGGCAGCGGAAAGCCTTGAAGAAAAGGCTAAGGAAATGGGCGTAACGATAAAAGTTGAGACCAATGGGTCCGGAGGAAAGAAAAACGTCTTGACACCGGCGGAGATCTCTGCCGCGGACGGCATCATTGTCGCCGCGGATACAAAAGTGGATATGCCCCGTTTTAACGGAAAGCCTGTTATCCAGACGCAGGTATCCGATGGCATCTCTCGCCCACAAGAACTGATTCAGACCATTCTCGACGGCAAAGCACCGGTATTCCATGCACAAGGCGGATCGACAAAAACCGAAGCCTCCGCCGAAAAGGAGGGGATCGGCCATCAGATCTACAAGCATCTGATGAACGGCGTCTCCAACATGCTTCCTTTCGTCATTGGCGGTGGTATTCTAATCGCACTCGCCTTTCTGCTCGATACCATCCTTGCACCGGGCGGCGACCCCGCCAACTTCGGTATGAATTCCCCCGCCGCGGCCCTCTTTAAGACCATCGGCAATGCGGCATTCGGTTTCATGCTTCCCATTCTTGCCGGATTCATCGCTATGAGTATTGCGGACCGTCCGGGCCTCGCTGTAGGGTTTGTCGGCGGCGCGCTGGCAAATGCTGGCGGTTCCGGGTTTCTTGGTGCATTGATCGCCGGTTTTGTCGCCGGTTACCTGATGCTTGGCTTGGAAAAACTTTGCGCAAAACTTCCCAAGTCACTGGAAGGCACCAAACCAGTGTTGATCTATCCCGTTGTCGGTATTTTGGCTATTGGCGTTATCATCCAATTTATTATCAATCCGCCGGTTTCTGCACTGAACCTATGGATTAGTAACACGTTATCCAGCATGAATGCAACCAGCGGCGTGATTCTCGGCGCAATTGTCGGCGGTATGATGAGCATCGATATGGGCGGTCCTTTCAATAAGGCAGCCTATGTATTCGGTACCGCTTCGCTCATCAACGCTGCCGGCGATCCGGTTTCCTCCGGTGTGATGGCAGCCGTTATGATTGGCGGCATGGTGCCCCCTCTTGCCGTGGCCCTGTGCACCACATTCTTCAAAAACCGTTTCACTGCAAAAGAACGCCAAACAACGGTTACGAACTACATTATGGGTTTCTCCTTTATCACAGAGGGCGTTATTCCCTTCGCCGCAGCCGACCCGCTGCGTGTCATACCCTCCTGTGTGGTCGGGTCTGCGGTGGCCGGCGCTCTGTCCATGCTGTTTGGCTGTACGCTTCCAGCGCCCCATGGAGGTATCTTTGTATTCGCAGTGGTCCAAAATTGGCCGATGTACCTGGTTTCTCTCTTGATCGGCTCGGTTATCTCCATGATTCTTTTGGCACTCCTCAAAAAGCCGATCAAAGAGGATCAATAATCGCTTCCTGCGTCCCCTTTGAAAAGTATGGCACAGATCCTTCCCAGAGTCTTTACCAGACTCTGGGAAGGTAAATGCGATTGTTTTTAAGCGTTTTAAAGCAATCAGGCGGCGGATACCACCCGCCTAAAAAGCCCTCTAAAAAGGTTTTTGGACGGAAACGATTCTTTTTTCCTTTCCACGCTGAAAACCGCCGCCAATCCCTTGACCCGGCTCTACTTTCCTCCTATAATAAGAATAATAACAGGTCCTCTGGGGAAGTTTGGAATCCATTGGACCAATTGAAAGACAAGGAGATATTCGATATGAAGGAATTTCAGTATGTCATTACCGACGCAGAGGGAATCCACGCCAGACCGGCCGGTCTGCTTGTCAAGAAGGCGAAGGAATTTGCCAGTGCTGTCACCATCAAAAAGGATGATAAAAGCGGTGATGCAAAGAAGATTTTCTCCGTGATGGGCCTTGCTGCTAAAAAGGGCGAGACCGTTACAGTATGTGTGGAAGGTGCAGATGAAGATACGGCGGCTCCTGCACTAGAGGCATTCTTTAAAGAGAATCTGTAAACTATAATGCAACCGGGCAGCTCTTGGAAATTTCCAAGAGCTGCTTTTTTGTGTCATTCGTTCACTCATTTATGGATAAAAATCGCTCTGTTATTTCCTTTCATATACCGTAACACGCCGTTTTTTCAACAAGCATTCAAACATCTATCCCCCACGATTCCGTCCATCCTTGAAGGGAACTCCAAAAAGTATCCAATTTACCGTATTCTTCTTTGCCGTATTCTTCAAAAACTATGAATAGGCTGAAAACTTATCCTTGGAAAGCTTGCAGTTTCTCCTAAAAAACGATAGAATACTATATTAATGGATTGTGGGCTCGTAAGACCCCCAACAAGGAGGACATCAAATGGATTATACCGGTTTGAAATGCCCTGTGTGCGGCAAACCGTTTGGCACTGACGACGATATTGTTGTTTGTCCGGAGTGCGGTGCGCCCTATCACCGTGCCTGCTATCAGCAAGCTGGACATTGTATCTTTGAAGATAAACATGGAACTCCGGACGCTTGGAAACCGCCCGAACAGAATGCGGAAACAGATGAGGGGAAAGCTTGTCCGCGCTGTGGGAAAAAGAATGCCCGCGAAGCGCTCTTTTGCGATCAATGTGGCCAACCGTTGAGCGGCGCGGAATCCAATGGGCCAATGCCAAAGGGAGGATATTCCCCTTATGGCCCCCCTCATAACAGCACTCCGCCCTATCAGAACCCCGGCGTGCCCAACCCGCCCCCCTATCAAAATCCCGGTGCGCCCAATGCTCCATACACAGGTCCCTATCCGTTTGCCTTTGATCCAATGGGCGGTGTTGGACAGGACGAACAACTGGACGAAGGAGTTACAGCAGGGGATGTGGCAAAATTTGTGCAGACCAACCCTCAGTACTATCTTCCGACATTCTTTAATCGGAAGCGTTACCATCGGAACCGTTTTAATTTTTCTGCGTTTCTTTTCACCGGTGGGTGGATGCTTTACCGCAAGCAGTATAAGTGGGGCGCTATTTTCACCGGTATTATGCTGCTGATCTACGTACTTTCAACCTTTGTTTCCTATCATTTCGCCACTCCCATCATTATGGACTTGATGCAACAGGTCGGTGTCGACATCAATGCTGCTTATCCAACCATGGAACAGTCCGTACAGTTTATGTCTCTGTTGATGCAGCAAGCGCCTTGGCAGATCTTCCTCGTATGGACTCCCAGCCTGCTCTCTCTCATCCGTTTTATCATCATGTTATTTGTTGGTCTGAATGGAAACCGTATGTACATGAATCACTGTATTCACAAAATACGTACCCTTCGGGAAGAAAATCCCGATCCGTCGGACTACGCAGTTCGCCTTCAGTTAAATGGAGGTGTCAATACATCCCTCGCCATCTGTTTGCTGGTTTGCTACATGATGGTTGTCTATCTTCCCCAGCTCTTTCTCTATTAGACGTAGGGAAAATACATCTCATTGGAAAGCATAGTATGGATATTTGCACATAGGCTAAAGACAGATCAAAGCAGGCGCAACGCGCGTTCCATCATGACTTTAAGGAGGAATTCCAGTGAAGGTAACAAAAGCCGTCATACCCGCAGCCGGTCTGGGCACACGCGTGCTTCCGGCCACAAAATCCATGCCGAAGGAAATGCTCCCCATTGTGGACAAGCCCGCTATTCAATATATTGTGGAAGAAGCTGTACACTCCGGAATCACGGACATTCTCATCATCACCAACCGCGGCAAGGGGCTGATCGAAGACCACTTCGACCGTGTCCCGGAATTGGAAGCACGTCTGACGAGCGGCGGGCCGGAAAAAGAAAAGATTCTAAAAGAAATTGTCGATATTTCGCATATGGCAAACATCTATTTTGTCCGTCAAAAAGAGACGCGCGGCTTGGGCCATGCTGTAAACTGTGCGCGTTCCTTTGTCGGAAAGGAACCGTTTGCCGTCCTTTATGGCGATGATGTAATCATCGGTGAGGACCCGGCCTGCGGCCAATTAATCCGCGCCTACGAGGAATTTGGCCTTGGTGTGTTAGGCGTAAAAGAGGTCACACCGGAAGCGATCACCAAATACAGCTCTCTAAAGGTGGACCCCATCCACGACAATTACTATAAGTGTACGGACATGGTGGAGAAGCCCACGCCGGACAAGATTTTATCCTTGTTCTCGATCTTGGGGCGTTGCGTCCTTACACCCGATATTTTTGATATTTTGGACAACACGCAACCCGGCGCTGGCGGTGAAATCCAGTTGACTGACGCAATGGGCACTATGGCCCGCAGCAAAGGGATGGTTGCTGTGGATTTTACCGGTACTCGCTATGACATGGGCAACAAGCTGGGAATTATGCAGGCCTCTGTCGAGGTGGCACTGCGCCATCCAGAAATCGGGGATGCTTTCCGCGCATATCTGAAAGAAATCAGCAAAAGTCTGTAAAATTTTAGTTGACTCGTTGTTCTTTGACTGATATAATAGGTTTGTTAGCCATATAAGTGGCTTTCTATCCTTGCCCCGGATTTTTATGCGGGGCCTAATGTCCAAAAGGAGGTGCAACACAATGCCAGAAGTAACAAATTCCTATGAGACCGTTTTCATTCTTTCCACTAAGCTGGGAGAGGACGGCATCGCATCCTTGGTTCAGAAATTCAAGGATCTGATCGCTGCTAACGGTACGGTCGAAGCAGTTGACGAGTGGGGCAAGCGCAGACTTGCTTATTTGATCAACAAAGAGGCGGAAGGTTATTACGTTCTGATCGACTTTACGAGCGTTCCTGCCTTCACCGCAGAGCTGGACCGTATCTACAAGATCACCGACGGTGTTCTTCGTTCCTTGATCATCAAGAAAGAACCTGAAAAGGCAAAGAAAGAGTGATTGAAATGCTCAACGTTGCTGTTTTGATGGGCCGCCTTGTGGCCGATCCCGAATTGCGTCATACGGCCAACGACATTTCTGTGACGAGTTTTACACTCGCCGTAGACCGTTCGTATGTAAAATCCGGCGCTGACCGGCAAACCGATTTCATCGATATTGTGGCTTGGCGTAATACAGCGGATTTTGTATGCAAATACTTCCGCAAGGGACAGTTGGTTGCTGTACAAGGGTCAATTCAGACCCGTACGTATACGGATAGTCAAGGCAACAAGCGCAAAGCTTTTGAAATCGTTGCGGACAACGTCCATTTCGCTGAACCCAAACGCGACTCCTCCGGTGGAGGCAGTTATGCTGGCGGGAATTACGGCGGAGGCAACTACGAGAACAATTATCACTCCAGAACAGAGCCGATCCCAGAACAGCCCGCCCCCGCTTATACAAGTGGAAATACGGGTGATTTTGAGGAGATTCCCTCTGACGATGATCTGCCGTTCTAATCCTAAATGATCGAAAAGACTGAAAAAGGAGGTTTCCGTTATGGCATATGGTGATAGACCCGAGCGCGAAAATCGCCGTCCGGGTGGGCGCAAAGGCCGCAAGAAGGTTTGCAGCTTCTGCGTAGATAAGATCGAAACCATCGATTATAAGGATGTCGCAAAATTGCGCCGTTTTATCTCTGAGAGAGCAAAGATTCTGCCCCGCAGAGTAACCGGCACTTGCGCGCGCCATCAGCGTCAACTGACTGTGGCAATCAAGCGCGCCCGTCATCTTGCGCTGCTCCCGTTTAGTAGCGACTGATAAAATTAGAATATCGCAGGCCCCATAGGGCTTTGCATAAAAAGGATGCGGGTGCGTTGCGCTCGCATCCTTTTTGTATTATCCCGCATGAAGCCATATTCCTTGGTAATCAACGGGGAATCCCTTTTGGAACAGGAGTCTTACTATGTTAATAGATGCACATATCCATATGTTTTCAGAAAAAATTGCGCAAAAGGCGCTGACCAATCTTTCCAATATCTGCAAAAGTCCCTACTTTACAAACGGTACTCTCACTGATACAAAAGAAAAATTACAAGATTGGGGGGTCGATGCCGCTATAGCAATGAATATTGCCACTAAGCCAAGTCAACAGACGATCGTCAACAACTGGGCTGCATCCATTGACGACCCTGTGATCTATCGTTTCGGATCCGTACATCCAGATGCTCCGGATGCACTGGATGAGCTACAGCGGATCAAGGATCTCGGTTTGTACGGTGTAAAGCTACATCCCGACTATCAGGATTTTTTTATTGATGATCCCAAAATGTTTCCCATTTACGATGCCATCTCTTCTCTTGAATTGCCGGTAACCTTCCATACCGGTTGGGACCCTCTCTCTCCCAATCAGGTCCACGCGACACCACAGGCTGTTGCCAAGGTGGTCAAGCAGTTTCCACATATGACAATGATCGCCGCACACATGGGAGGGATGGCCCGTTATCAGGAAGCAGAAGAATTTGTGGCGGGCTTGCCGTTATTCATCGATACCGCGATGTCCGCCCGCCTATGTTCTCCGGAACAATTCGAACGCCTTGTGTCCAAACATGGTTCTGAACAGGTTTTGTTCGCCAGCGATTGTCCCTGGAGCCGTTCCTGTGATGAATTTGCATTCATTGAGCGAACACATCTCTCCGATCGTGAAAAAGAAAATATTTATTTTAAAAATGCTCAGCGTCTGTTAGGGCTGACCCCCTGATATTTCATTGTTTTTTACATTCATCGGCAAACTGAAGCTTTTCAAACGGAAAACGGTCGAGCAGCTAGTCCGTATTTAGAAGCCTTGGCTTTCACCAGGGGGCATCCTTTCCCAGTTTTCTCCTCTATCGATTTTGTCTGAACCCATCCAGTTTGCCGATGTTTTTCCTATTATCAAAGGTACATAGTCATGGATTCCTGTTAAACTGTGGGCTTGTGAACGAGCCATTAGGGTTTCCTATTGGCAAATCCTCTCCAATAAATTCCCTCGCATTTGCAGTTCCACAATCCCCATAAACGGAAGGTTTTATGTACCAGCGCAGAAGCCTTTTGATATGAGACGATTGCTGTTGATTTGTCACATTGCCTGGACGCGTAGGGGCTCTTATTCTCTCCAGCAGAGCTATGGGTCCCCCTTTGGGTATGTGCCAAACTGTTGGACTTACTATACCTCTACCTTTCTTGTTGCAATAGGACTTAACAACCCTATTATAGTGTTTGGTGAGTTTTTGCATGACCGTGTATCTCACATCCGTATCCAGGGTTCTCTGTTTCCCTCCGCTCAACTGTATAAGGGCTTAAATAGAAACAGACAAGCTGAAATGAAATTTGTTTCAGCTTGTCTGTTTCTATTTTCCATTTTTATTCTACAAGTGAAATCGAAGCATCTTGCTGAGAAGATGTTTCCGATGATTCAGCAGACAGTAACTCCGGGTTTTCTGGCCCTTCGCTGATTACGATCACAACCTGGGCCCCATAAGGAAGTTCCTCTCCCTCTTCCTTGCCCTGATAGCCAATTGCATAACCCGCTGGTATCGTATCGCTGTACGCTTCCGCCTTCGTTGGGACAAATCCCGCAGCTGTGACCGTTGTCGAGGCGTCTGCAAGCGTTTTTCCGATAATTGAGGGAAGCGCTCGAATCTCCGGCCCTTTGCTTACCACTACAACGATGGAGCCTCCCCGATCCATCTCCTCGCCGGGGGCAGGCGATTGTGAGATCACTTCCCCCTCTGGAACTGCATCGCTGAACTCCTCCGATGAACGGAGAATTTGATAATCTGCACCAGAAGAGGTGACCTCTACCAAAGACGCATAGCTTTGACCAACCAGATTCGGCGCCTCCATCTTTTCATTCTGCAAGGCGGAATCGCCGGGACTCATCCGCAACATTGCCGCTTCTTCGCTGTTGTTTGAAGCAACGGGATCACTGGACTCCGTCTCCATATCAACTTCGGCAGAAACCTGGCTTTGTGAAAAAGGTCCTCCATAGGAAAGCCAAAGCACTCCAACCGCTGTGAAAAGAACCAACGCCAACACACAGGGAACCAACACCCACGCAGCAGTATGCTCCTTCTTCTTAGGAGGCTCCGTAGGTTCCATTCCTCCCAAAAGTTCAGGCCCTTCGATCGTGGCTGTAATAGTCGGAGCAGCGGAAAGTTCCGCACGCAAACGTTCAAAAGTAGATGTACGTTTATCCGGCATCACCTGTAATGCGTTTGCCAACGCAGTCACCACATGCGGAGGAATTGTCCGCAAAATATTGGTGGGGATCAACAGCCGTGGGTCTGTGCGCCGTTTAAGCGCATCCTGTGGCAGCTCTCCAGTCAAAGCAAAGAAAAGCGAAGCTGCAAACCCGTAGACATCCGTCGACTCATCCGGCACGTATCCCATCACATACTGCTCTATAGCTGCACACCCCGGCGTCAGGTCAGCGGGCAAATCGGCGTCTGCCCTTCGAACTGCTGCAATGGAAAAGCTCCCTAAAACCATTCTCCCATCCTTGAGAATGCGCAATGTATCCGGAGAAATTCCTAAATGGCTGACCTTGGCCGCATGCATGGTACTTAGTGCGGAAAGAACCGGCATAAAGAGCTGCCGCGCAGCATTCCAATTGAGATTTCCTCCACTGCGCTCCACATAATAGCGAAGAGGGATGCTTTCATGCCACTCCGATACCGTATAGGCTGTGTGGTTCTCTTCAAAAATGTCATAGATCTGTATAATCGTAGACAACTCCCGCAAATGAGCAATCTCACGAGCGCAACTTAAAAAATCCGCCAAGTATTCATTGAAGGCCACTTCGTTCCCTGATTGGACTCGAATTTCGGCTTCTCCTTCCACACGTTCGCACAAACTCTGTGGAAAAAACTCTCGCAGTTCTACAGGAATACGCAATACCATATCATATCCAATATAGGTCATGCCTTCACCATTGTTGGTTTTCACGCACCCAACAATATATCGATCCTGCAATACAGCCCGCAGAGGCAAAGCATGCGGCGCCTGTGGCTCACCGGCCTGGCAGCCGCAATTGGGACATTCACTTTTTCCGGCTGTATCAGACATACAGTTCATGCACAGGTTCTCGTAACCAGCCATGTCGTTTCCTCCACTTTTCACGAAACCGCATGGGCGGGCAGCCAAACATTGCCGCCCGGTCTTTCATCCCCTTCAACTGTTTGTTGAGAAAGATTTACGGAAAGGTTTTAACCCATCCCAACGGTTCCTAAACTTTATACCATCTATTGTTGCTGAAAGAAACCGTTTTTATTCCTCGTCGTCTTCGTCTGCGTTCTCCCAGTTGTGCCACACATTCTGCACATCGTCGTTGTCCTCTAAAGCATCCAGCAGACGGCGCATCTTCGTGATCGCATCTTCATCCGTTAACGTCGTATAGGTGCTGGGCACCATCTCCACCTCAGCCGAAACGAATTCATAGCCCTTCTGCGTCAAATCGTCCAATACGCCACTGAAGTCATCCGGCTCGGTATAAATCTCAAATACATCCTCGTCTGCCTGGAAATCCGCAGCGCCCGCCTCGAGGCAATCCTCCATTACCTTGTCCTCTTCCAGTCCCTCGCGCTCAATTACCAGCACGCCCTTCTGGGAAAACATAAAGGAAACGCAACCGCTCGTGCCCAGGTTTCCGCCAAATTTGTCAAAATAATGGCGCACATCTCCCGCTGTACGATTGCGATTATCTGTCAGAGTCTCCACAATGACAGCAATACCGCTCGGACCATACCCCTCGTATGTAATGTTCTCGTATTTGGAGTCGTCCCCTTCTCCCGCTGCCTTTTTGATGATACGCTCAATATTTTCATTCGGTACGTTGGCCGCCTTTGCCTTTGCAATGCAATCCTTCAATTTGGAATTGGAAGCCGGGTCTGGGCCACCGCCCTCTTTCACTGCCACAGCCAGCTCGCGGCCGATCTTTGTAAAGATCTTTGCCTTTGCACCGTCTGTCTTCTCCTTTTTCCGTTTGATGTTGTTCCACTTCGAATGGCCTGACATAGCAAATCCTCCTGCTTCTTCAAAATGGCTGGCAAGAAAACCGCCTTCCTTAAGAAGGCTTCCAGCCCATTATGTTTTACACGTTTACAATACTTTTTTATCATATCATATTTTTCCCTATCTGACAAGATATTCACAACTGATGAAGGAATTCTATCCATAGGATTTGAGAACAAAACCCATCCTTTATATCAGCGTCCTACCATCACAATACTTGCATTCTAACATATCGCCTGCGGCAAAAAAGAGTCTGGGCAGATAGGGCTCTGTTTTAGTAATACACTTTGAATTGGAACATTCCACAGGATGGGAGGATTGGGTCGGCGGCTTTTTACGCTTATACTGGGGATTCATCAACATGCTGAAAATCAGTGCCATGCGTGCATACATACCATAGACTGTCTGCTTGAAATATGCCGCACGTGGGTCGTCGTCCACATCCGGCGTGATTTCATCCACACGCGGCAACGGATGCAGCACCTTTAAATCCTTTTTACCCATATTCAGCTTTTCCCGGTCCAACACATAGACGCCTTTTTGCGCTTCATACTGCTCCCGGCTGGCAAAACGTTCCTGTTGAATGCGCGTCATATAAAGTACGTCCAACATCGGCATGGCCTCGCTCAGGCTTGGAACCTCCACATATTTACAGCCCGCGGCATTCATAAAGTCCTTCACATAATTGGGCAGGGCCAATTCCGGGGTTGAGATCAGTACAAAGGAGTTGTTGTGATACCTCGTCATGGTTTTAATCAGCGAATGCACGGTACGTCCATACTTGAGATCGCCACAGAGACCGATACAAAGGTTGTCCAGCCTTCCCTTTTCATTATATAAGGTAACCAGATCGGTCAATGTTTGCGTCGGATGCAGGTGCCCTCCATCCCCCGCATTGATTACTGGAACACGCGAATACATCGCTCCAGCCTCTGCTGCCCCCTCCAACGGATGGCGGATCACCAAAATATCCGCATAACCACTCACCACGGTCACGGTACTCCTTCAAGCTCTCCCCCTTGCTGACAGAGGAACTCTGAGGATTGTCAAAGCCGATGACCTCGCCCCCTAGGCGGAGCATCGCTGTCTGAAAAGACATCTTGGTCCGGGTGGAGGGTTCATAGAACAAGGTCGCCATGATCTTTCCACGGCACGATTCGCAGTATTCCTTTGGATAATTTCGGATCTGATTGGCCAGCGCGATCATTTCCCCGATTTCTGCTAAGCTGGATTGATCCAGATCAATCATATTGCTGATCTGTACAATACCACCTAGTTTGCTGAGTTTGACTTCACCGCGCAATTTGCTGATATCCAAGCATACCACCCCATTCTTATTTTTACCATTCTATCACCCTTTCCCGTATTTTACAAGCGTCTTCCCGTCAAAGCGCACAGCATGGCCAGATATTGACAGGCCGAATTTCACAGAACGTCTCTTGACAATTCCCCTGCTTTTTCGTAAAATGTGTTATCAGATATTTAATATAGTTAACATTTTCACGAGTGGTAGCCGCATGGAGACTGTGGCTACAAAGCGGCTAAAAAGCCAGAAGAGGGTGTCATATTGAAAGTCGGTTTAGACGTCGGTTCCACCACTATAAAGTGTGTCGTTCTCGACGACCAGAACAATATCGTTTATAAGTCCTATGAACGCCATCTTTCACAGATTACGGAGAAGATGAGCGAATTGCTCACCAAAATACGCGATGAGGTCATCCATGGCGAAGAAGCGCAAATCACCGTCTCCGGTTCTGCTGGAATGGGAGTTGCGGAAACCTGCAATCTCCCCTTTATGCAAGAGGTGTATGCTACACGCATCGCCATCGGAAAGCTGATTCCGAATGCAGATGTCATCATTGAATTGGGTGGCGAGGATGCCAAGATCCTCTTTTTATCCGGCGGAATGGAGGTCCGCATGAACGGTTCCTGTGCCGGCGGTACCGGAGCATTCATCGACCAGATGGCCACCTTGCTGAATATCTCCCTAGATGAGATGAACGAGCTTGCCGCTCAATATGAAAAAATTTATACCATTGCCTCCCGATGCGGCGTATTTGCCAAGTCGGATATTCAGCCACTTCTGAATCAAGGGGCGCGTAAGAGCGATATTTCTGCCAGTATTTTTGCCGCCGTGGCCAACCAGACGATCGCCGGCCTCGCTCAAGGACGGCAAATCAAGGGCAATGTAGTCTATTTGGGTGGACCTCTTACCTTTTTATCCGGGCTACGCGATGCATTTGACGCCGCGTTGAAGGTAAAAGGGCTTTGTCCGGAGAATTCTTTGTACTATGTAGCGCTCGGCGCCGCCTTCAGCAGCGCAACCTCTATTGATCTGGAAACGGCTTTGGCGAATATTGCCAACTATGGAACCAAGGCGGCGTTTTTATCCATTGACCCTCTGTTCAACGGCCAAGAGGAGTATGAAGCATTCCGGAAACGCCATGAAGCGTGCCAAGCACAACGGGGGGACATTTCCACGTATATGGGGGAAGCCTATCTCGGTGTAGACGCCGGTTCAACGACGGTAAAGACAGTCTTGCTGGGAAAAGACGGCGAAATTCTGGATTCTATGTATCAGAGCAATTCTGGTAATCCAGTGCCAATTATCCGGGAATATCTATTGAAACTATACCACGATCATCCCCATATAAAAATTCGCTCTTCTGCGGTCACTGGTTACGGAGAAGAACTTTTAAAAAATGCCTTTGGCATCGATTGGGGAATCGTGGAAACCGTCGCACACTTTACAGCCGCCAAGCATTTTCTTCCCGATGTCGATTTTGTCATTGATATCGGTGGACAGGACATGAAGTGCTTTAAAATCCGGAAAGGCGCTATTGACAACATCTTCTTAAACGAAGCCTGTTCCTCCGGCTGCGGTTCCTTCCTGCAAACTTTTGCCAATACTTTGGGTTATAGTATCCAAGATTTTGCAAAGCTCGGTCTATTCGCAAAGCATCCGGTAGACCTGGGTTCCCGCTGCACAGTCTTTATGAATTCGTCGGTCAAGCAGGCACAAAAGGACGGTGCAACGACAGAGGATATATCCGCAGGCCTTTCCGTCAGTGTGGTCAAAAATGCAATTTATAAGGTTATCCGCGCTTCTTCTGCGGAAGAATTGGGAAAGAACATCGTTGTTCAGGGAGGGACATTCCTGAACGACGCGGTTCTGCGTGTCTTCGAAAAGGAACTCGGCGTCAATGTGGTTCGCCCGGACATCTCCGGACTGATGGGTGCGTATGGCGCAGCGCTTTATTCTATGAAGAAAGCGGGAAAAGCCAGCTCGCTGCTCTCGTTAGAAGAACTGGAAAACTTTACACACGAGGTCCGCGTAACTTCCTGCGGACTGTGCAACAATCATTGCCGTCTGACCATCAATGTCTTTGGTGGAAACCGCCGTTTCATCGGCGGCAACCGCTGTGAAAAGCCTGTAACAAAACGGGCCAACACAAGCGAACAAAATATGTATGCCTTTAAGTTGGAAACCCTTCGTTCCTACCATCCACAGGAGGGACCTCGCGGAAAGATCGGTCTTCCTATGGGATTAAACTTATATGAACTGCTGCCATTCTGGCACACCTTCTTTACAAAGCTTGGATTTGAGGTTGTCACCTCCCCCCTTTCCTCTCGTGAATTATATATCCGGGGACAGAGTACCATTCCGAGCGATACCGTCTGTTTCCCTGCTAAACTGATGCATGGACATGTCGATGCATTGATTGAGCGTGGCATTCAGACGATTTTCTATCCGTGTATGTCCTACAATTTTGATGAGAAGTTGGGAGACAACCACTACAATTGTCCAGTTGTAGCTTATTATCCTGAGGTAATCGCAGCCAATATGGCAGACTTGCGCGGATTAAACTTTATCCATGATTATGTTGGGATTCACCGAAAGCGTGATTTTCCCAAGAAAATGCATGCCATTTTAGCCCAATATTTTGAGGGGATTTCCTTATCCGAGGTAAAGCAAGCAGCCAAGGCCGCTTATGCGGAGTATGATGCATATATGCAGAAAATCCGCAATAAGGGCGATGAGATGATTGCACAGGCACGTGCTGAGGGCAAGCCAATCATTATTCTAAGCGGCCGCCCGTACCACTTGGACCCGGAAATCAATCATGGCATTGACAAGCTCATCACCAGTTTGAGCGCCGCCGTCATTTCGGAGGATGTCATCAGCGCCAAAGAAACAAAATTTCCAGTTGGTGTTCTAAACCAGTGGACGTATCATGCGCGTTTGTATGCGGCTGCCGAATACATCGGCAACCAAAAGGATATGAATCTTGTACAGCTTGTCTCCTTTGGCTGTGGTGTGGACGCCATCACGACGGATGAAGTACGCAGTATTTTGGAATCCCACGGAAAGATTTATACGCAGATTAAGATTGACGAAATCACGAACCTTGGCGCAGTGAAAATTCGACTGCGCAGCCTGTTCGCCGCTCTGGAGGGCTAGGACCCATCCGAAAGGAGAATACAATGGCAGAATTAAAATTCGATAAAAATGGTCGTCTCCTATTTACGAAGGAGATGAAAAAGGAATACACCATTCTGTGCCCGATGATGTTGCCCATTCATTTTGAATTGTTTGTGGACGTATTTCGGAGCTATGGCTATAAAGCAGAACTACTGACCACCAGCGGTCCCAACATCGTACAAGAAGGGCTCAAGTATGTGCATAATGATACCTGCTATCCCGCTCTATTGGTCATTGGACAGTTCATTGATGCGCTTAAAAGTGGAAAATACGATCTGGACCGCACAGCACTTATCATCACTCAGACTGGCGGCGGCTGCCGCGCCAGCAATTACATCCATCTGTTGCGCAAAGCCTTGCACAAGGCTGGGTTCGATCAGGTTCCGGTTATCTCCCTGAACCTATCCGGTTTGGAACATAATCCAGGCTTTTCCATTACGCTCCCGATGATCCGAAAGATGGTCGCTGCTGTCATCTATGGCGACGCGCTGATGCTTCTGGACAACCAAGTAAAGCCCTATGAAGTTGAACCTGGCGCCAGCAAACGTATGGTGCAAAAGTGGACGGCAGAACTTTGTAAACAGTTCCGGCAAAGCGAAGGTATGGGATTGAAAAAAGAAGAGGCGAACCTTCTGCGCATTGTAAAAGATTTTGCCTCCATTCCGATCAAAAAAACTCCAAAGATCAAGGTGGGGATTGTCGGAGAGATCTACGTCAAATATGCTGCATTTGCCAACAACCATCTGGAGGATTTTCTAGCAGAACAGGGGTGTGAGGTCAATGTCCCTGGCTTGATGTCCTTCGTTCAGTTTAAAGTGGACAATCGTTTGGAGGACATCAAACTCTATGGCGGTAGTAAAGCAAAGTACGCTGTGGTCAACCTTCTGATGGAATACGCTACTAAGATGCAGGACGCACTAATTCGCGCCGTCAAGACAGAGCCAAAGTTTTACGCTCCTGCCTCTTATGAGCATATCAAAAGCCTTGTTAAGGGTATAATTGGCTACGGAGATAAAATGGGCGAGGGCTGGCTGCTCACGGCAGAAATGTTGGAGCTTTCAGAAGCTGGATATGAAAACATCGTTTGTGCACAGCCGTTTGGGTGTCTGCCCAACCATATCTGTGGGAAAGGGATGATCCATCGTCTTCGCGAAGTGGCTCCAAATTCCAACATTGTTCCGATTGATTATGATCCCAGTGCCACCCGTGTCAACCAAGAAAACCGCATTAAGTTGATGCTTGCGGTGGCCCGCGAAAAATTAGCAGCCCAACAGGGGCAAAAGATGGTTAAATAGTATCCTTTTATTCAAGCAAAAAGATAAAAAGCAGCAAACGAGTTTCGTTTGCTGCTTTTTGCTGTTAATCCCTTACTACTTTCAAAATCCTGATACTCTAATGGACGCTCTTTTCAGCTTCCATACACACCAATGCCTATTTTAAGAGTTCTTCACCGAACCGAGCAAGAAGGGACAAAACCAAAATTCCCATGACTATCTCCCTGGTTTTACTTACTACCAAGTTCATTTAATAAAGCCACAGTAATATCTTTTGCAATCATTGAGGCTTTGGCACAGTTTTCTTCAAAATTGTCAATTCCACTATATGCAGCTGTGTCCGTAACACATCTGATTGAAATAAACGGTATGCTGTTCACGTAACACACATGAGCAATACTTGCAGTTTCCATGTCCACCGTTAAAGGGGTGAATTCACTATTGATTTTTTGCCTTCCCTCATCGGTTATAAAGGATTCCCCTGTAACCATCCGTCCCCAAAACACATGTCCTTCTTGTCGTAATTTTTTGACGGCAACTTTAGTTAGTTCTATCAGTTCACGATCTGCTTGAAAAAAAATCGACTTCATCCCAGGATGAAATTCCGTCAAAATGTCGGCGGCAACATCATGGTAGCAAACTTCCGTAGAAATCACTGTATCAAATATTTCAAGTTTAGGATCCATTCCGCCCGCTGTCCCAGAATTAATAATCATATTTACACCGAATAGGTCTATTAAAATTTGTGACGCTATGGCGGCATTTACCTTACATACCCCCGAAAACAAAGCAACAACTTTGATTCCTTCTACCTGTCCTTCATAGAACCTCAGCATGGCCCTTTCAGTCACTTTACAAACGTTTAATATTGGCAAGAATGGCTCAAGCTCTACATCTCCAGCACATACGATTCCAACTTTCACGACTACTACCCTCACAAATTGAAATGTGTTAGGTTTATTATACAATTCAATTTGACGTATTTCAACAGATACAAATCAGTAAAATCGACGAAATCTTTTCGGAGACAATGAAGGTAAAAGGATTTTGAAAGTACCCAACAATCTTTGTCCCCTTTACATATTCACATCACTCTGTAGTCCGGTAATCTCTTGTCCACCACGCCGTAGTTGAATTTCTACATGCACTTCATAACCTGCTTCAGCCATTTCTTCATTCCAATTTGTCCCATGTTGTTTCCAATAGCTTGGATACGTTTGATACACACGACGGCCAAAATTGAAGATATCGCTGTGATTTTCCTGTATGCATGCAGCAATGACCTCTTCGCAGTTCTGCTTGAGCTGCTCTTCCAGGAGTTCTCCTACCTCTTCATACATTTTATTATCCAACGACCTGCCACTCGGCATATCTGCTGCGCCAATGGTCGCGCCACCTTTTACCTCAATCAGAAAATGCAGAGTTTCTCCTGCAACTTGGGGCGTAATTTGGGTCTTTGCTTCTTCCAGCTCCAATGTAACCCGTCCAATCTCCGGTGACTCGACCACTGCAGTCCCATTGCGCAATCTTCCATTTAACAACAACAGGCCTCTGGTTTCCCGCTCATCTAAATCTGCAACCAGCTGATCTCCGGAAAACACTGCTGTACCACTGGAAACCACCGCCTCGCCTTCTTGCCGGACAATGGGAAGATAGGGAGAAGACCCTTCGCCACGCAGCTGATTGATGACATCCAAAGTCTCTGTCTGAACAGTCTCCCCATTGTACCTCCCGCCCTTGGCAAGTTCCGCAATATCACGAGCCTGCATGTACTTGCCATCCTCTTGTTTGGTACTGAGGATTTCTTCTGCAAGATGGTCTGCCATTAAAATATTGACCGTAGGATGGGACTCCGGATAACGGATAAAAAAGTCCATCACATGGCTGAGCCCTTCTTCTGCACAGCTGCGTCCCAACACTAGAATCAAACTGTGACTATACAGCGGTTTTTTCCCATTAAACAGCGTAACCGCATTGAGTGCATCCATTGCGGAATCTCCCTCGCCCTTTATAATGGTTACCACATTCTCTTCCTGATTGCTTACCTGTGTTACTTGGACGGTTGCCCGGTACGTCCCAGATTCATAGTCAATACCGATTCCCTGTATCAGTGAACGTTGACTTAATTGTACTTGATAACTACATCCCTGTAGGAAGAGGAACGATGTCAGCATGAGAACCACCACCGCTGTCCGTATAATGGACTTTTTCACGCTTCTCCCTCCCCTTCCTGCGTTTTTGCAGGAATTCTTTTCTTTTTCCGTACCAAATCAATCAGTAATAGAACCAATGGTATCCCAACCGCTGCTGTAACCGTGATTGTAAACAGAAGAGGAACCCCATAAAAGATTTTTTGTAACGGCAACGATCGTGTCACAGTTATTGAAAGAATTGCTACCAGTGAAGCAGCTATAGGCAAAGCAATCCGGCTAACTTTCTTATTGGCTACTTTTCGCAAGCATGCCATAAACAGATAGGCATCTGTAGACATCTGGATAAAAAGCCCTGCAACCCAGATAGTGATAAATACCACATCCAGACGCTCTAATACACCTGCATCCGCCAGAGAGGCGGCTGTATAGACCGGGAACAACTGGTTCTTCAGGTAACTTCCCCCTACGCCAATCATTCCCAACAGTAGGAAAATCATCAAACCATAGATGCTAACATTCCAAATGCAAAACTTTAATTTTTTCTTTCCATTCACCCGCGGAAGCAACAGGGCCATCGTGGTAAATCCTGTGCTGCGTGCCAGAAAGAGTGTTGTTCCAACGATCGTCTGCTTAGGGCCATTATATAGAAAGGGATCATAGTTAATCATCTGAATTTTGGGCAGTAAGGCCACGCCGATCCATACCATCCCGATAACGATAATTGCCAATGCAAAACCCGCGGTGCGCGCTACGGCTTCAATCCCTTGATATGCCGCATAGCACACTACTGCGATAAACGTCAAGGCGATTAACCAAACCGGCATCAGCGGTTCCATGATATTGTTTAAAAAAATCTGGAAAAAGGAGAGATAATAGCTGTCGATCGCCATGAAGTATAGCCCGTAAAATACGGCCAGCAGAATTAATCCCGGCTTTCCTACCAGCCGTTCTCCGCTGTCCAAAATGTTTTCCTGTGGATTCCGGCGATGCAAAAAATAAAGCGGAAGAATCAGGACAAAATTCAGTCCTAACGCCAACAGGGCGGAAAGAATATTATCCATCATATTCTCTCCACCACCTAACAAAGTGTTATGCGTAAGCATAATTACACTTCGATTGACAAATAAGATGGCAAAGAGCTGTCCTGCACTGATACAATATCGTTTCTGCGTCATAGTTGCTTCCCTTTTTGATCTGAATTTTTAATTTCGGAACCGGGCATGTTTTGTACCATTTCAACATCCCTGGCAAGAACACGCCAGCTTGCGCGGATAAGGACGTCGCGCATACTGCGAAGATGGAAAGGTGAGATCGGAGCGCTGTATGGAATCCGATAGACCATCTCCGCACAAATGTTGACCAACAATACCATCAGACACAACGCCAATCCCCAGAAGCCCAGGGTACCGCCTACTATAATGAATATGAAACGCATAATCGTAACCGGTCCGTAGAGGTTGGGCGTTACGTAGGATGCTGTAGCCGTCAATGCAATCACCATCAAGGTAGGAGCCCCTACTAGGCCGGAGGTCACCGCCGTTTCCCCGATGACCAGTGCGCCAACAATACTTACTGCATTGCTGAGCGGTTGCGGTACACGTAAACCAGCTTCACGCATAATCTCATAGAGAAAATGGATTACAATCGCTTCCAACATCACAGGGAAAGGGGTTGTTGCTTCGGACTGCGCGATCTTGAGCATCAACGCTTCTGGAAGCAATTCTGGGTGGAACGTTGTTGCGGAAACATAAAATCCCGGTAAAAATACCGCCAAAAAGAATGAAAAAAACTTTAGCCAACGAGTAAATGTGGCGTAAAAAGGACGGAACGCATAGTCATCAAAGCTCTGAAAATTTTCGATGAACAGATGTGGAACGATTAGAACATTGGGAGTTCCATCGATAATAACCGCCACTCGGCCCTCATTGATCTTTCCGCATACTGTGTCCGGCCGCTCCGACAGTCCGACTCCGCTGAAAATAAAATGGCTGTTTCGCCGTACCAGCTGTGGAGAAATATACCCCGCAGCCAACACCGTATCGATCTGTAGATCGTTTAATCGCTTTCGTACCTTGCTAAGAACTCCTGGAGACACTGAATCCCGCAGATAGCACAGACAGATATTGGTTTTGCTTTCTTTTCCCACCGTAAATATCTCAAATTTGAGTTTTGGGGTGTGCATTCTCCTGCGGATCATGGACATATTGATCAAAAACGGTTCTACAAATCCCTCCCGTGATCCACGTTGCGTCACTTCGTTCTGTGGTTCGGAGATCCCTCGGAAGGAAAAACCCTGTACACTAAAAGCCATCATACGGATACATCCGTCGATTGCAAGCAGAGCGAAACCATTCATCAATTTCTGCATCGCAGCGTCGTATGTGTCCACCTCTGCCTGATCCACTGTCGCCAATGTATTGTCACGAATGTACTCAAATTTTTTGACCGGGTCTTGGTCCAGTATGGTTGCATGCATGATTGGATTCATGATTCCTTGTACAATCACCTGCTTATTAACCATCCCTTCCAAGGTAAGAAGAGCCGCATCTGTTCCGGTGATTTGAAATTGGCGCACAATAAAGTCAGCGCTTCCATCAAACTGCTGATTAAAATAGGATAAGTTTTCTTTTAGAGAAGCTGTCATCATCGCAATCACCTCATCACGGTTAACTTTGCCAAACTTGCTTCTATTTATGCATGAGAATCCTTTGGCCAAATGCTTCGCATAAATCGTTTGAATCAGTCCATACTGAATATGGAAACAAAACTTCGAGAGAATGGTGGCATTGCAATGATTATTTCTCTTATTCGTACCCTGCTGCTATACATAGTGATTATTATAGCAGTGAGGCTTATGGGCAAACGCCAGATCAGTGAACTACAGACCAGCGAGCTGGTGGTAACCCTCCTGATCTCCGACATTGCGGCAATTCCTATGCAGGATACCGGACAACCATTGGTGAGTGGTTTTATCCCCATTGCAGTGTTGGTGATGTGTGAAATTGCCGTCTCTGTTCTCATGCTTAAGATTCCAAAATTCCGTCGCTTGGTCTGTGGAAGGCCGATTGTTGTTATTAGCGATGGACGGTTGATTCAATCAGAGATGAAACGCCTGCGTATGTCTACGGAAGATTTAGGCGAGCAGCTTCGTCAAAAAAGTGTTTTCAGCTTGGAGGATGTTGCTTATGCCATCATCGAAACGAACGGCAAGCTTAGTGTAATCAAAAAGCCGGACAAGGAGACTCCAACCGCCGGCATGATGGGAGTCGCCCTCCCAAATACGGGGATTGAAACCGTAGTGATCAGCGATGGAGTTATCTCTGAATTTGCGACCAAACTCTGTAATAAAAGTTCCGAATGGATTCTTGGTATTCTTCACGCCAAGAATATCAAGCTGGAAGATGTGTTCATCATGACAGCCAACACAAAAGGAGATTACAATATCATTCCGAAAGAAAAGGAGGCGGTATCATGAGACGGCTCTGGGCCGCAGCAATTATATTAGTGATTCTGCTTGCCCTCTGTACCTGGGGATTGAGCACAACCATGAGCCTATCGGATGAATTGAATCACACGTTACAGGAAGCTTATACCGCCGCAGAGGAAGGCAATCTTGTCCGCGCGCAAGAGTTGAGTAATGAAGCACAAACCCATTGGAAGAAATTCCATCGGATTCTGTCCACATATATTCAGCACACACGTTTAGAAGAAATCGATCTATCCCTTGCATCTTTATCCCCACTGTTACAACATGGAGCCGTGGATGCGTTCAGTTCCGAGTGTGCTCGTACTGCCGCACAAATTGCCAGCTTGAGAGAGGCCGAAATGCCTATTTTAGAGAATATTTTGTAGTTTTTCCTCCTTTCTTTTTCATCCTATCCTAAAAAGGACTGTCCTGCTGTATATTTATCAGCAAGACAGTCTTTTTTCTGATATTTATAAATATCACCGATAATGCATTCTATTTTTATATATTTATGCATTGATTTCACTTATAAACAGCATCAAAACTGGAATTGAGAAAACCATGAAAAACACTACAAAAATTTACGACCTAGGACGAATTGGTGCAGAGGTGTTCCCCCAGTTCCCCTTTTGCCTTTATCACAGCGCGGATTTTCTTGCTTGTATCTTTGCATATCATTTGTTCAAGATGGGTTCTGACGGGTGGGCTTCAACATACTTCGCGCAAGATGGCTCCTCAAAATATCGAATCGCAGGAAGCCCTTTTCCCAACAACAATTTTCTTTATGATGTTAAAAAATCGGTCTATTCGTTTGGGGAATTGCTAAAAACACAAAAAATGCAAGTGGAATTGCCTGTATTGTGTATTTCCCTATGTTTATTTTTTCGGGGGCAACATTCCCTTACCTCCCTACTGAGAAGAAAAGGCGAAAATGAACCATTCCGCAGAATATAAGGAGCGATCGAGAATATGTTTCCCGCCTTTTGTAAAGTCGTTCTCTGCAAAGCGGCATTTAGCGCATATCGGGATTTTGGACGGAAGCAGAAGCAGGAAGTATCTTTTGATTATCTAATGTCTGAAACACCTTTTAAACCTTTTACAACAGACAACTACTTTAATCGTGCGATAAACTGACCGCCTTTGTCGTGCAAGGACAAGAAGTTATGACGGTAAGCAGAAGATTAGCAAACACATTATGCAGATTTCCGGTGCAAAGACACATTGTCCTACTTTTTTCTTGGCTATACGGACGAAAAAGTTGGGAACATGCATGGGCACAACAGAAGCACAGCAAATTACTAGAAGTTGGTGGTATCAAAATGGCTAAGAAAGGAATAGGAGAAAACCGAGCATGAGGAATAAGAAGCTGATACCCTTTGAGGTAATCGAAAAAGCCCTTGACGGAGAAGGGGAAGAGGTAGACGCAGTATTGCAGCGCTATGCCAAACGTATCAAATATCTGTCAACCTATCAAGGGCATCATATCAACGATGATATACAGAACAGGTTAAAGGTTAAACCGGTTGAAACCTTATTGAAGTTTCGCTTCAACCGATAGGAGGTAGCAAAAACAGAAAAAGCTATCAAGGGTAAACTCATACCCTTGACAGCTTTTGTGTCTTTGCTTTTGGGATGTCAAGAGGACGAAATCAGTAAACTGCTTTCGCCCTCAATTTATTATGGGATTGTTACGCAGTAGAGATTGATTTTCCTTTGATTTATGGGGGATTCAGAACGTTAAAATAACAGAGTAAGTTTTTTGTCTGCCCTTAAAAATCGGCTTCTATTGCGTAACAGGAAAGAAAAGGCAGGCAAAAAGCAATTACTTCTTACCCGTCTTTCTTTGCACTCTGTATGGCTGCTACCCTTTTATCCGTTTGTTGATACTTGTCATGAGTAGCTACCGAAAAGCGCCATCCTTTTTGATTTTTCATGGTGCTCTACGCGCTTTTAACATGCGATCCAGTTCTTCCTTGAATGTTGCAATATCTTTAAATTCCCGGTACACAGAAGCAAAGCGTACATAAGCTACTTCATCAATATTTTTTAGCTTTTCCATCGCATATTTTCCAATCAAGCTGGATGGAACCTCTCGATCCAATGAATTTTGTAAACTCCCCTCGATCTCATCCACCAGCCGTTCCAAAGTATCGATGGAAACCGGTCGTTTCTCACAAGCACGTAGAAGACCATTCAACAATTTATTGCGGTCAAAACTTTCACGGGATTTATCCTTTTTAATCACAATGATGGGAACCGTTTCAATCACCTCATAGGTCGTAAAACGTTTGCCACATTTTAAGCATTCCCTACGCCGCCGAATGCGTTCTCCTTCGTCCGTAGGGCGAGAATCGATCACTTTACTTTCATCATAACCACAATACGGACATTTCACAGCTATAACCCCTCCACAACAAATTTTGTATGGTTTTATCAAATTGTAGCATATTTGTAAGAAAAAATGCAAGCCGTTTTATATGAATATGGTGTATTTTTCCTTCATGTCAGCTGTTGGACAATCTCTCTCGCTTCCTGTAACTCTGTAAGGTTTGAAAAGTTTTTCCGATAAACCTCGATAATCAGATCGCCTTGGTAATGAAACTCCAGCAATAGATTGCGAAACCGCTGGAAATCAACCGTCCCCCGTCCGGGAAGCAAACAGTCATAGCCGGGTGCGTTGTCGTTGATGTGCACATGGATGATCCGTTCTCCCATGGCTTCACACATCGTGAAAGGGTCTTGCCCTGCCCGCACAGCCTGTTTCAAATCGATGACAAAGGCACATTCCTCTCCAAGATAGTCGCGCATCCGGCGGATAAATCCTGGCGACTCACTGCGGAATTTATTGACATTCTCCTGCGCTACTGTGATACCATAGCTCTGCCCCAGTTCGAAAAGGGCTGCATATCGCTCAAAATAGGTCGATTCCGAAATGTTGGCGCTGGCATAGTCCCGCTGGCCATGTAGCACAACGATGGATGCCCCCAAGTGGTTTGCTGCTTCAAAATAATGCTTATAAAACTCCAAACTATCCTGAAAACGCCGTTCATATTCGGAAAATAACAAAAAGCCTTCATAACCAGATGTAAACGGATGTACCGACTTGATCTCTGCCCCATAAACATCTGCCATTGTTCGCAATTCACGCAGATAATTTGGCGTAAACTCTGAAAAGGTATTTAAAAACACTTCAAACAACCGGAAATCCATTGAAAGCAATGTCTGAAAGGAACGTTCCAATTCCAACGGATATAAACAGGCCGTGGAAATTCCCATTCGCATGATTGATACACCTCATCTTCCTACTGCTAACTATGAGCCATACTTTACAAGAAACTACTGTATCCTTCGAAAATATAAAGTAATTTTTCATCTAATTTTGATTCCTTAAAGGATTGGTCAACTAAAAATACCCGTTCATATTTTGTCAGCCTATGCTTACACTGCGATGTTTATTATACCATTCGTCCTTCAAAAAAGCCAGGTTAATCGTATAGAAGTCCGCACATACTAATGAAAAAAAGAAAGGCGGCATAAAACGATGGTACAAAATCAAAATGTTCAACTTTTAAAAGAGTTATATCAGGCTTCTCATATGGGGATCGAGGCGGCCAATCTGGTCACTCCCAAAGTAAAGGACGAAGGCCTTCGCGAAGAGATTGAACGGCAGCGTCAGACTTACAAAGGCCTTGCGGTCAAAACAGAACGTATGCTGGCAGAGGCCGGAGAAACCCCGGACCCCGAATCCGCCATGAAAAAAGCGATGCTCTGGGGTTCCGTTCAAATGAATACGCTTATGGATTCCTCTCCAACTCATATTGCTGAAATGATGATCAATGGGACAACTATGGGAATTGTAGATATGACCAAAAAACTCAATCAGCTCGATGAAGCCGATGCCGGCGCAAAAAAACTTGCAGAAGAATTTATTCGTGGACAGCAGAAATCGATTGAAGTATTAAAGCAGCATCTATCTTGATTTCACGCTTTGAATTCTTTATAATGGTAGGGAACGCCCATTGGCGTTCCCTATTTTTATGGCCAGGCCACCTGGCCTGCAAAAGGAGAATTTTCATGGCTTTGCTGAGTGCAAGCAATTTGAATAAATCCTATGGAACCGATTTAGTATTTCAAAATGCCTCCTTTGAAATCCAGGAAAATGACCGTGTCGGTTTGGTGGGCGTCAATGGTTCAGGAAAGACAACGCTGTTTAAGATTCTAACTGGGGAGATTGACGCGGATCGTGGCGAAATCTATCAGGCAAACGCCACCGTGTTGGGCTATATGGAGCAGCATGTCTGTCGCGATTTGGAACGCAGTGCATATAGTGAGGTTCTCACGGTTTTTTCCAGCCTTCTGGCAATGGAAAAGGAACTGGAAGAAATCAATCATGCATTGCAAGCACATCCTTCCGACGAACTGATTGACCGGCAAGCGCTCCTCAACGACCAATTTGTCCGCCAGGGAGGGCTCACCTGCCGGGCACGGGCACGTTCTACTCTTTTGGGCCTTGGTTTTGACGATGAGCAAATGGGAATGCCGATCGGTGTGCTGAGTGGCGGCCAAAAAGCAAAATTGCAGTTGGCTAAAATGTTGCTCTGTGGCGCCAACCTCCTACTTCTGGATGAGCCAACCAACCATCTGGACATTCCATCCGTGGAATGGCTGGAAGATTTTCTTCGCGCCTATTCAGGCGCATTTATCGTTATCTCACATGATCGATATTTTCTGGACCGCATTACAAACCGTACCTTCGAGATGGAAAATCACAAACTAACCCTCTATAAGGGGAACTATACCAATTATCTCCGCCAAAAGGAAGAGGACAACCTCGCGGTCCAGCGCAAATATGAGAATACAACGCGCGAGATTCACCGTTTGGAAGGGATTGTCGCACAACAGCGGCAGTGGAACCGGGAAAAGAATATCAAGACAGCAGAAAGCAAATTGAAGATGATCGAACGACTGGAAAGTACATTGGAGCGTCCAGATGAAGAAGTCGAATCCATCCACTTTGATTTTGGAATCCGGCAGCGTGGCGGCAATGATGTGCTTTCGGTGGAAAATTTGTCCCTTTCTTTTGGAGAGAAAAAGCTCTTCCAAGACGTCAATATGCATATTCGCCGCGGAGAACGGGTTTTTTTAATCGGCCCCAATGGTTGCGGAAAAACCTCCCTTTTCAAGACCCTTTTGGGGATAAATCACCCTACAAAGGGAGAAGTTCGCTTTGGCGCAGGAATCGAGACGGGATATTACGACCAGATTCAGGAAGGCCTTCATCCCGAAAAGAACGTATTGGATGAAATATGGGATAGCTATCCTCAGATGACGCAGAC
The DNA here is from genome assembly GCF_046693725.1 of Anaeromassilibacillus sp. SJQ-1. Lineage (NCBI taxonomy): Bacteria > Bacillati > Bacillota > Clostridia > Eubacteriales > Acutalibacteraceae > Anaeromassilibacillus > Anaeromassilibacillus sp. SJQ-1. Next base: position 126,544 of record NZ_JBKEIV010000010.1, read on the forward strand.
AGAAATCCGAAACGCTTTGGCAGTCTTTCTCTTTAGAGGAGAAGATGTATTCAAAAGTGTTGCCTCGCTCTCCGGCGGCGAACGTGCGCGTGTGTTATTGCTTCGTTTGATGCTCTCGCGCGATAACTTTTTGCTTCTTGACGAACCGACCAACCATTTGGACATCGGTTCCTGTGAAGCGCTTGAAACCGCTTTGCAAAGTTACGAGGGCACATTGTTGATTGTATCGCACGACCGTTATCTCATCAATAAAATAGCAGATCGCGTCTATTTCTTAGACGAAACAGGTGTGAAGGAATACATCGGAAACTATGACAGTTATCTGGAAAAAGCCAAGGCTACTGCCGTTCAGGAAACCCAAAAAGCCGCTCCGAAAGTAAACGCGTATAAACTTCGCAAAGAGCGGGAGGCTGCTATTCGCAAAGATCGTGCGGCTTTGCGCCGCCTGGAAACACAGATTGAGGAAACCGAACAGGCCATTGCAAACACAGAGGCAGAACTTGAGAATCCAGAAGTAGCAAGCGATTATCAGGCTACCATTGAGCTTGCGCAAAAATTGGAAGAATTGCGCGTGAAAAATGATGAGCTATTTCTCGAATGGAGTACCTTGAGTGAGAAATTGGGGGAATAGAGCTCCCTTATAAGAAAAAGCTCAGCCGGTTGGCTGAGCTTTTCAATATCCTTTAAGAATGCGCCTGGAACTGTGCCGCCTGTGTCAAGAAGTCCTGTGCCTCCGGCGCATCGCTTTCCACGACAATGTTGATCGGTTTGGAAAGATCCAGACTGAACACTCCCATAATGGACTTTGCATCAATCTTATATTTTTCCGTTGTCATCTGGATAGGAAACGGGTATTTGTTGGTTAGGGAAACAAAATTCTTGACTTCTTCGATGCTGGTCAGCATCACTTGTATCTGCTTCATTGCAAAAACCTCCATTCTTTTATTCTCTATTTTTCCATCATATCGCACACATACCGATCGGTCAATACAAAATTTGTAAATTTTTAGGAGCGATAAAATGAAAGTAAGCGTCATCACCCTGGGATGTAAAGTAAATCAATATGAATCGCAGGCTATGTTGGAGCAGCTGGCCAGCGCTGGCTTTACTGCATGCGACAGCACAGTAGAAAGCGATGTTGTGCTCATCAACTCTTGTACAGTCACTTCGACGAGCGATCACAAGGTTCGCCAAACGCTACACCGCACTCGGCGCGGAAATCCCAACGCAGTGATCGTACTGACTGGCTGTATGCCGCAGGCTTTTCCAGAGCTAGCTGCGCAACTGACCGATGCGGACGTTGTTCTTGGGAATTCCAACCGCCATGCACTGGTTCCAGATATTCTACAATATCTCTCTTCGCGTCAGCGCATTGTGGATATTGTTCCGCATGAAAACACCGCAACCTTTGAAAAAATGCAGGTCGAGCATTTCTTTGAACGTACCCGTGCATTTATTAAAATCGAAGACGGATGCAATCGTTTTTGCTCCTATTGTATTATTCCTTATGCTCGTGGCCGAGTACGTTCCAAACCCTTGGAAGAACTGCGTGAAGAGGTTGCCCAAATCGCTGCCAACGGATACCGGGAGATTGTTTTAACCGGCATCAATCTTTCCGCTTACGGACAGGAATTGGGATTGCATCTCTGCGATGCTGTAGAAACTGCATGCGGGCCGGATGGAATTGCACGGGTACGCCTTGGTTCCCTTGAACCGGAGCAACTCAGTGCGGACGTAATCGCCCGCCTGGCCAAACAGAAAAAACTTTGCCCACAGTTTCATCTCTCCCTACAAAGCGGCTGTGATGCCACCCTTCGACGCATGAATCGCCACTACACCACAGCGGAATATCGAACGATCGTGCAAAATTTGCGAACAGCTTTTCCCGATTGTTCCATTACAACGGACATTATGGTTGGTTTTCCCGGGGAAACGGAGGAAGAATTTTCCCAGTCCCTGGCCTTTGCAAGGGAAATCGGTTTTGCAAAGGCGCATGTATTCGCCTACTCGCGGCGTCCCGGCACAAGGGCCAACGATGCGCCCCATCAAATCACGCAACGAGTTAAGGAAGAACGCAGCCGGCAAATGATTGCTGTCACCCAGCAAACGAAAGAAGCCTTTTTCGAGAAGCAGTTGGGATGCATCGCACCCGTGCTTTTCGAACAGGAGACCGCTGTGAACGTCTACGATGGTTACACCGCCAACTATACTCCAGTCAGGGTTTCCAGCGCAAAAGATCTTCGAGGCCAAATTCTCCCCGTCCGGTTGACCGAAGCCGATCGGGACTGTTGTTATGGAAAGCTTACTGAGGGGATTTAACCGGCGAATTGTTTCATGACATTTTCAACCTCTTCTTTGGTCTGATCGTGATTCAAATATTCCCAGCTATAGAACATAAATCCATCGCACTCCACTTGGCGCCCTAGAGAAACCTGCTGTGCCAGGATATTGTCCGCTTTTTTCCATGTCCCTTCGTCCGCATCTGAACCAGCTTTATACACTGCCAATCCAAAATACAATTTTACATTGGAAGCGGTTGTCATCTCGCGCCATTGCTCTGCGGCTACATCGTACGGAAGTACGGGATTCTCAAAATTGACATAAAGTTGCGGACAGATATAATCCACATACCCGCGCACCGAACACCAGGCTTCTACGTCCGCGCCCATTTTCAGATCATTTGAAACATTGGCCTGCGGTGAGATTCCAAACTGTACGTCCGGATTTACTCCCTTGATTTCACTATATGTAAGGGATACCATTGCATTCACATTTGCCCGACGCCATTCCAACAGAGACAGGGGTTTTCCGCCAGTGGAGACGGATTCCACATAAGCATTATACGCTGCTTCATCAAATGCTGGGTCCTCTGAGGGATAGAAGTAGTCATCAAACTGAATGCCATCGACATCGTAATGTTCTACAATCTCCTTTGCACCATCTGCCACCAGTTTTCGGACTTCTGGATAAGCAGGGTTGTAATATTTACCCCGATGCCGTTTGAACTGTCCAGCCTGCTTTACTGGAATCCCCTTGCCAAACATTGTAGTTGTTGTTCTCAGCTAACGTCGAAGGAGTGTCTCCGCCGGACTGAATACGCATCGGGTTGAGCCACGCGTGGAATTCCATCTCGGCCTTGTGTGTAGCTTCCACCATGTATTCCAATGGATCATAACCGGGGTCCCTCCCCTGGGTGCCGCCTGACAATATGTGACCATGGATAATATTGCGATGGATACAAGGCGTCTCCAAATGGACGCACATGGACAACCAGTGCATTCATTCCACACTGTTTTGCTTCTTCTACAATGGCATCAAATTTTTTTTGAAAGGCTTGGGCGCTTTTGTCCACCTCTTTGCTCATATCCAAGCTCATATAAGGAACCCATACTGCACGCATTTCATCTTTTGAGGCGGGCTCTACTGGGATTTCTGATGAAGAGGAAGTCTCTTGAAGGTCTGAAACATGACTTGATTGCCCCATAGGGGATTGTGCTGGAACATCCTCCTTTTTGCCAAAAAAGTTGACCGCCATGCAAAGAGCTACAACCCCTGCCAAAAGTCCAATGCACACCAGTAGGCTATGGCGGTGAAAGAGCTTGATTACCATCGATTGTTCATCCTTTCTCTTTTAAAGGTTCGGATGCACAACTTGCCGGATTGTGTAGTCCTCATCATTAAAGGCAGGAATAAAAATCAGAGGCGCATCCGAAAGGGGTCTACCGCTTCCGATTTCCATTGTACCCCAAAGCGTTTGACAGAAACGCGCAAATCATGTAGGATACAGCTATAGCATTTTGCGCGGTGAAAAAGAGGTGTGGCGGATGTTTTTTATTTTTGGTGTTGTCAGCGGTTTGCGCGATCTGGGTATTCGGTGTTGTACACTTCCCTGCTGTGGAACTGTATCGGGCTATTCTCACCTGTAGTTTCCATCAGTTCACACTTTTTTTCATCCCGCTGTTTCGATTTCGAAGGCGATATTTTTTGACCTGTCCCTATTGTGGCTCCATCTATGAGCTTTCGAAGGAGGAAGGGCGGCGCCTAGAGCGGGAACCACATGCCCAGGCAGATCCTACTACACTTCGTTTTGTGCGGCAAAATGGGCGACATTGTTGTCCGTACTGTGGATGCAATGTGGAGTGGAACAGCCGGTACTGCCCCCAGTGTGGCACTTTTTTAGGAGGAAAGCCATGAGATATGGTTTTATATACTATTTGGTTTTCATCAATTTGATTGCTATCATTTTGACAATCCGCGACAAACACGCTGCCCAACAGCATCGTTGGCGTGTCCCAGAAGCCGACGCTTTTGTGGGTATCCATCCTCGGCGGTTCCCTGGGAATGTATACAACCATGCGTTTGATCCATCATAAGACGCAACACCGCAAATTCATGTGGGGAATTCCGGCGATCTTTGTGGGGCAATTGGTAATATTTTTTCTAGTCATTCGATATGTCCCTTTTTATTGAAGTGAACGTCTTTGTAGCAGAAATCATGAACAATCCTCTTTATAATTGATAATTGCCAAAATAGAGCCATTGGACGCCGATGTTCTTTCGACGTCCAATGGCTCATTTTATCTTATCGATTCGCTTGATTAACAGTACAATCGCGGTGCCCAATAAAACCACCGCTTTCATTGAGATCACCAATGGGAATATTATGCACCATAAAAAGTATGAAGGATTTCCGGCGCTATACTTTGTGCCTTATATGTTGACAACCAATTCTGATACTCCGGGTTTTCCCATACAGTCCCGTCATCAAAGGTGATTTGCTTCATACACGCTAGCACATAAGCTACTTCATGGGATCCGTCCGACTGGTTCCATCCATCCCATAAAGACCAGCCACCATTCAAATCTTCTTTTTCACCCGGTAGTAATGGTTTTTCCGCTTCTGTAATGATCCATTCATATGATTCGTCACTTTGAGATGTAAATCCAGTAACCTTGTTTCCATCTGTCAATGCAATTTGTTGCCAAATAAGTTCTAATGGATTTCCGTCTTTGTCATATGCAAGACAGGCCATTTCGTAATCGGTTATTGTCTTATCTGAATTGTTGGTAATGATCCAGTGGAGATAAGGCCATCTACCGTCCGGATCGTCGTCCTCATAATACCGCATTTCCATTTCCTCAATGATTGCTGGGTTTTTCGCTACTTCTAAAGGAGTTGTCTGAGTCTGTGTTCCGGTAATGTTGTTGGCACTAGGGGTACCGACATCAGTCGGTATTTGTTGCACAGAATTAGGCGCCGATGATGTATATGAGCCTACACAAACGGCACCAAAAAGCAAACAGACTGCCAATAACACAGAAACCATAACCAATTTGTGCGACTGTTTTTTATATGTCATGATCGCTTTTAATCTTTCTTTGATTCGTTTTGCATCATCGCTCAACAGAAGGGAGACTGTTGTATGGGACGGCATTTTGTCAATCTTGATTGCGTTAAGCAACATATCTCCGTAATCAAACCTACTTTTTTTGTCTAGACACTTAATAACCGCTTCGTCGCAAGATAACTCGCAGTTGCGGTTAATCTCACGACTGACCCAATATACAACAGGGTTAAACCAATGGATACAAAGTGCAATCTGTACAAGCCATTTATACACAATATCCAACCGTTTATAATGGGTTAGCTCATGTTGCATAACAAGTCTTATATCCGTGTCTTTTAGGCTTGTGTCTGGCAGAATAACCATCGGCTGAACGATTCCGACAATCATAGGAGCGGGCACCCGTTCATTTTTTGCGAGGCTTGGTGCGTGTTTGATACCCATTATTTTGCAAGTTTCGCGATACATATTGAGCAAGTGAATATCATCAATTAAACCCGAACTATTTTTGATAAAACGTGTCTGACGATAATAACGGACCAACTTCCGGATCAACAGTAAAATGGCAGGAACGAGCCACGCAAGCCACCACCATCCTAACAGTGTTTCTTTCCTATCTTCCTGAGCAGTTACCATGGAAACAGACTCATTATTTGTTTGCTCTTGTGGTGTTTCGTCCGGCAACCGTAAAAAATGAACCGTATCTGAAGCAGACGTAGGGACATCGGTTGTTGTTATATGGCTTTCAAACTGATTAAAAATCATTCTCATTAGGCTAAATTCTGGCCCAAATGGAAGCAAAAGCCGAATAATTACAATCAAAAAAATATAATACTGCCATATTTTACTCAAACGATCTTTAATAATTGGCCTTAGCAAAAGTAAGAGTAATGCTATTAAAGAGCCGGATATGGAAAGGGAAAGGATTATTAAAAATATCTCATTCATCTATCTCCCTACCTTTCTGCCAAAACCTATATAAGTCCTCCAAATCTTCCGGGGTAACTTCCTTATAACTAACGAGGGCAGATAACAAGCCCTTTGCGTCACCATCAAAGACTTTTTCGAGCAGCGCCATAGTCTTAGATTTTACATAATCGGCTTCTGAAACAAGTGTAGAATAGTAATATACCTCACGCTTTTCCTGCTTCAAAACTTTTTTCTGAACCAGACGTTTTAGTAATGTCTGGATACTCTGATTTCCTATATCAAACTTCACGCTCAACGCAGAGCGGATTTCAGCGTATGTGGTAGGTCCCCCCTTGTTCCAAACCACTTTCATAATTTCCGCCTCCGTATCTGAGATTTTATCAACCCTTGTCTCCAAAATTTTCACCTCCAATAAGACAGATGTATTATTAATTATATAATACATCTGTCTTATACGCTTGTCAACGTCTTTCTCGTACGTTTTTTCTTTCGCTAACCGGTAAACTGGACAAGCGTTATACGCTCACGGTTTTGAAAACCTGCCCTAACCCATTCCTTCCGGGCAAAAATATTTGGAAGTGCACGAAATGAGCTGATATGAGTCAGTATCTTGCTCGTACGCAAAAACGCCGCCTATCGTCTCCAATGGCAGCGTTTTTAACGTAAGTTGGCACCTGTGTTTTCAGCTATTTTATTCTTTTGTCAAGCTCCTTTATACATCCCACAATACAAAACGACTCTGTATGGAATGCTCCACACAGAGTCGCAATTATTCTAAATCGTCCAATTAGCCCTTCGCTACAATGTTGACCAGCTTGCCCGGCACATAGATTTCCTTGACGATATTTTTCCCGGCAATCTCAGCCGCCACCTTCTCGTCTGCCTTGACCGCTGCAAACACATCGTCCTTTGCCAAATCCGCGGCAATACGCAAACGCGCACGCACCTTGCCATTGATCTGCACTGCAATCTCGACCGTATCCTCCGTACATTTCGCTTCGTCATAGGCTGGCCATTCCTGCTCGCAAACCATACCGCCAAAATTCATGGCATTCCAGACTTCTTCGGTTACATGCGGTGCGAAAGGATTCAATAACAACGTAAAGATACGCAGCTCCTCGCGGGTGATGGAACTCTCTGCCGCAATGTCGTTGAGCAAACTCATCAACGCCGCAATTGCGGTGTTAAACTTCAGGTTTTCAATGTCCTCGCTGACTTTCTTGATCGTACGATGGAAAGGCGTTTCCATCTTCGCCCGAATTCCCTCTCCATCACAGACAACGCCCTGCAAGTTCCAATAGCGCTCGATAAAGCGGCGGCATCCTTTGATACTGGACGTGCTCCACGGAGCTGCTTTTTCAAAGTCACCGATAAACATCTCATAGAGACGCATCGTATCCGCGCCATATTCATTTACAATATCGTCCGGATTGACTACATTGCCACGGCTCTTACTCATTTTCTCTCCGTTTTCCCCGAGAATCATCCCGTGGCTGGTGCGCTTGGCATACGGTTCCGGCGTCGGGACTACCTTGATGTCGTAGAGGAACTTGTGCCAGAAACGGCTGTACAGCAGGTGCAAAGTCGTATGTTCCATTCCGCCGTTGTACCAGTCAACCGGGGACCAGTACCGGAGTGCCTCTGGGCTGGCCAATGCCTGGTCGTTATGCGGGTCCATATACCGTAAGAAATACCAGGAAGACCCCGCCCACTGCGGCATTGTGTCCGTCTCGCGTTTGGCCGGGCCGCCGCAATGCGGGCAGGTTGTGTTCACCCAGTCCGTCATATGGGCCAGCGGGGATTCGCCGTTGTCCGTCGGCTCATAGGATTTTACGTCCGGCAGGCGCAGCGGAAGCTCGCTCTCCGGCAGCGGTACATAGCCGCACTTCTCGCAATATACAATCGGGATGGGCTCGCCCCAATAGCGCTGGCGGGAGAATACCCAGTCGCGCAGCTTGAAGTTGACCTTTGCATGGCCAATACCCTTTTCCTCCAAAAAAGCAATGATCTTTTTCTTGGCCTCTTCGACGGTCAGTCCGTCCAGAATGCCGGAATTGACCATGATACCGGTGGCGCAGTCTGTGAAGGCTTCCTTTTCCACGTCGCCGCCCTTGACCACCTCGATGATCGGCAGGCCAAATTTCTTGGCAAAATCCCAGTCGCGGGTATCGTGTCCCGGTACGGCCATGATCGCGCCCGTGCCGTAAGAGACAAGTACATAGTCGGAGATAAAGATCGGGATCTCCTTTTCATTGACCGGATTGATCGCCATGACGCCATCCAGACGTACGCCCGTCTTCTCCTTGGCGACTTCGGTTCGCTCAAAGTCAGACTTTTTAGCAGCCTCCGCCTGATAAGCGCGGACCTCTTCCATATTTTGAATCCGATCCGCCCATTTCTCAATCAGCGGATGTTCCGGAGAAATCACCATATAAGTTGCCCCGTAAAGCGTATCCGGGCGTGTCGTGTAGATGGTCAGTCTATCACCAGCCGTGGTGGAAAAGTCCACCTCTGCGCCTGTAGAGCGCCCAATCCAATTGCGCTGCTGTGCCTTGACGCGCTCCGGATAGTCGACGAGTTCCAGGTCGTCGATCAAACGCTGTGCATACTCTGTGATTTTCAACATCCACTGGGATTTTACCTTGTGCACCACTTCGCTGCCACAGCGCTCGCAGACGCCCTCAACCACCTCTTCGTTGGCCAATACACATTTGCAGGAGGTACACCAGTTGACGGACATTTCCTTTTTATAGGCCAATCCATGCTTGAAAAGCTGGAGAAAAATCCACTGTGTCCACTTGTAATAATCCGGGTCCGTCGTATTGATCTCGCGGGACCAGTCAAACGAAATTCCGAGCGACTGAAGCTGCTGCTTAAACCGCGCAATGTTCTTTTCCGTTACAATAGCCGGATGAACGTGATTCTTAATCGCATAATTCTCCGTCGGCAGGCCAAACGCATCCCAGCCGATCGGATACAGAACATTGTAGCCCTGCAAGCGACGCTTGCGCGACACAATATCCAACGCGGTATAAGAACGCGGATGTCCCACATGAAGTCCTTGCCCGGACGGATATGGGAATTCGATCAACGCATAATACTTGGGTTTATGTGTATCCGTATTGGAAGCGTGGAAAACTCCCGCCTCTTCCCATTTGTCCTGCCACTTCTTCTCAATTGGCTTATGGTCGTATTTGTTCATGATCTGTTTCGCTCCCAAAATTTATTCTTCATTTGCCTTCAGGATCTCCTGAATATCTACGATTTCGCCGTCCTGCCACAAACGATCCAAATCGTAGAACGCACGGGATTCCTCTGTAAAGACATGGACGATCACATTGCCGTAATCCAACAGAATCCAGGAATTGGAACGATAGCCCTCTGTGTGCTCGGTCGAAACCCCATATTGCTCTTTCAACTGAAATTCCACTTCATCTGCCAGCGCCTTTACGTGGGTGCTACTTGTACCAGTGGCAATCACGAAGTAGTCTGCCAAAACCGAAATATCCCGAATTCCAATCAGCTTGAGATCCATTCCCTTTTTCTTGTCCAGTATCTGAACGGCCGCCTTGGCCAATTCCAATGATGTCATATCCTTCTCCCCTTTAATCGGCGTTAAATAGCCCGGGCTTCCAGCACTGCCTCGTTGTAAGCAGCGATGGTATCCGGATGAATTGCTAAACGGCGTTCCGTCAAGTCCTGGATGGTATAAGTCATGCCGGACAGCATGGCCTCCAGCAAACTCTTTCGGGCCGCTTTGCGAATGTCCTCCACGCCGGGATAGTCCCGGTCAGAAGAGGTAAAATCAGCCACAAACAGTACCTTTTCTAACAACGTCATATGGGCGCGGCCAGTGGTATGATACCGAATGGCGTTTAAAATCTCCGGGTCGTCGATGTGCAGCTCATTCTCCACATAGGCTGCTCCCAGCATGGCATGCCAAAGCTTCTGGCCGCTGCGCTCGACCTCGGTCAGTATGATGTCGTACCGTGTCATACGCTTGAGCTGTTCTTCTGGGTCCATATCTTTCATGATGTCGTGCAGAATTCCCGCTGTATAGGCTTTCTCCTCATCCGCCCCATATTTTTTTGCCAAGTGTACCGCTTCTTCTGCAACTGCCAAAGAATGGCGATAACGCTTTTCACTTAAAAACGGTTTGATGACCGCTTTATAATCCTTATGGCTCATTTTACCGCTTCCTTTTCGATTCAGTTTCGCTGGTACAGGCCGTTTTCCTGGATATAATGTGCTACCCTCGGTGGGACCAGCGCATCAATCGATCGCCCCTGACGCACCGCATCGCGGACCATCGTCGAGGAAACCGGCAAATAATCGATATTCTGCAAAATCACCCTCGCTCCATGCGCAGCAAGCCGCTTTGCATATGCATGAAGCTTATCCACTCCATCTGTACTGCGCGGTGCCGCACAGATAGTCGCCAATGAATAGATCAACTCCGGCTGATACCATTGCTCCAATGTGAGAAACATATCCTCCCCTGTGATAAAATAGAGCTCTGTCCCAGGGTTATTCTGTTTTAACTCCGCGAGCGTATCCGCTGTATAGCTCGGCCCACCACGACGGATTTCTAAGTCGCTCACCTCATAGGATGTCCCTAAACAGGCCAAACGGCACATTTCCAGTCGATCCTCAGCCGGCGCTAAATCGGATATCTGCTTATGCGGAGGCACAAAGGTCGGAATAAACAGCAGCCGCTGCACATGCAATTGCTTTTCAAATTGCTGTGCAATATGCAGGTGGCCGTTGTGAATAGGGTTAAAGGTACCGCCAAATATCGCAATCCGGTTCATGCTGCTCTATTCCTCACTATTTTATTACTTTTTTGCCGGTTTGGGAAGAGTGATTTTCGGTTCCTTTTCATTTTTACGGTACAAAACAAACTTTGAGCCAATCACCTGTACCACGTCGGCGTGTACCTCTGCGGCAATCTCTTCTGCTGCTTCGCGCGAAGACACAGGAGCCGTTTCAAGTACTTTCCCTTTGATGAGTTCTCTTGCTGTCAGGGCATCATCCGCCTGCTTAGTCAGCTCCGGGCTCATCCCTGACTTGCCTACCATTACAATCGTATCGATGTCCACTGCCAACGAGCGGAGATAAGCGCGCTGTTTACTGGTCAACATATCGGGTTCTCCTTTTTCCTTTTATACAATCTTTTCGTAACAACGAGAAATCTGCGGGCCATTGTTCCCCTGATGTAAATCTGTTTTTCCCGCTACCCTATATCCGTTCTGTTCATATAACTGTACGCCGGGGATATTCCGCTCATATACGTCCAACCGGATGCTGTGTTTTCCATGCTCACGCGCATACTGTTCCGCAAATCGCAGCAGCTGCCCGGAGACTCCCTTGCGCAAATGAGCCGGATGTACGGCCAAGGTGTGCACCACCAATACTTCATTGGGCGCAATCCCTTCTTGCCAACAAATGTCCTGATACCCATCGGGCTGTACACCATTGAGAATACAGGTTCCTAAAACGGCTTCCCCATCGGTGCAGATATAAAGCTCACCATTTTTTAGGCCTTCTTCCGCCGTCCACCGCGCAGGATATTCTCCACGTTTCCAGCCGGGATAGTTGTATGTCGATTCCAAATAATTGCAAATCGCATCGTATAGTTCTGCCACATGTTCCAGGTCTTCCTGTGTGGCCTTGTGGATGGAATATTCAAATGCCATGGTGCGTCTCCAATCGTACAGCTAGTTCCCGCAGCGCCTTTCCACGGTGACTGACCGCATCCTTTTCCGCTGGTGTCAACTCCGCATATGTTTTCTCCCCCACAAGGAAAATCGGATCATAGCCAAAACCGTCCGTACCGCGCGGCGCAAAAGCCACGCTCCCCTCGCAGGTTCCCTCTACATCGATCCGTTTTCCATCCGGATAAACCACGCAGATAGCACTGACAAATCGCGCTGTTCGCTGTCCGGCGGGAATCCCTTCCAACTCCCCCAGCAACTTCTCCATTCGCTGTGCATCCGTAGCATCCGGTCCGGCATAGCGTGCGGAGTACACTCCCGGCGCTCCATGCAGGGCGTCTACCTCTAGCCCGGAATCATCCGCCACGGCTGGAAGGCCGGTCTGGTCACAGGCTGCCTTTGCCTTCAAAAATGCATTTTCTGCAAAAGTCTCGCCGGTTTCCTCCACATCCTGCAAATCGGCTGTTGTCACCTCAATATGCAGGGGTTCCAAAATTCGCTGCAACTCCAACAATTTGTTGGGATTGTGCGTCGCCATTACATATTTCACAAGCCGCCCCTCCTTATCGTGTAAACAAAGCTTCTGAAAACGCTCTTGCATCAAATGGCTGCAAATCATCCACCTGCTCGCCCACACCGATAAACTTCACCGGCAACTTGAGCTCCTCACGAATGGCCAATACAACACCGCCGCGCGCGGTACCGTCCAGCTTGGTCAGCACAATCCCGGTGAGGTTGGCGACGTTTTGGAATTCTCGCGCCTGGTTGACGGCATTCTGGCCGGTTGTTGCATCCAAAACCAATAAAACTTCCTTGTCCGCATCGGGCAACTCACGGTCGATAATGCGGTTGATTTTTGCCAATTCATCCATCAAATTTTTCTTATTGTGCAGACGCCCTGCTGTATCACAAATCACCACATCCGTACCACGGGCCTTGGCCGCTGCAATTGCATCATACACCACGGACGCCGGGTCCGAACCCTCCGGATGCTTCACAATGTCGCTGCCACTGCGATCTGCCCAGACCTCCAATTGCTCAATTGCCGCTGCACGGAAGGTGTCCGCAGCTGCCAAGAGAACGTGTTTTCGTTCTTGGCGCAGGCGAGAAGCAATCTTTCCAATTGTGGTGGTTTTTCCCACGCCGTTTACGCCAATTACCAAAATCACCGAAGGTTTTGTGTGGACATGCAGCTCCTCATCTCCGGCAATCATCTCTGCCACCGTCGTCCGCAGCATCTCAAAAATTTGCGTTGGATCGGTAATCCTCTGTTCCTTGACGCGCTTCTTGACCTCATCACAGATACGTTCCGCTGTTGGAACGCCCGTGTCGGCCATGACAAGCAACTCTTCCAGCTGTTCAAAGAGAGATTCATCGATTTCTGTATAAGAGCCAAGCATCGTATCCAAAGATGCGCTAAAGCTTTCCCTGGTCTTTTTTAAGCCTTCTTTAATTTTTGAAAATAAACCCATGATGATTACACCTGCCTATCTGAAAAATTCAAAGGACGACAGCTGCTTACTTTGCAGCATCCATCCCCAGTTTTTGTTCAATTTCACTCGCACGCAACTCCAAGAGCTTCGACACACCCTCGTCCTGCATGGTAACGCCATACAAAACATCCGCTTCTTCCATACTTCCGCGGCGGTGTGTGATGACAATAAACTGCGTATTGTCCGTCATACGCCGTAGATAGGCCGCAAAACGGTCGACATATGACATCGTCCAATGCAGCCTCAATCTCATCCAGCATACAAAACGGAGGAGGACTCACCTTCATAATCGCAAAATAGAGCGCAATCGCCACCAACGCTTTTTCCCCGCCGGATAAGAGTTCCAAATGGGTGACAATTTTTCCGGGAGGCTGAACCGAAATCTCTATGCCGGACCGGAGAATATCCTCCGGATCGGTCAGGGAGAGGCCCGCCGTTCCACCTCCGAATAATTCCTTGAAGGTCTGCAAAAAGTTCGTGTTGATCTGTTGAAACCGTTCTATAAAGAGGTCCCGCATCTGACGGGTAAAATCCCCGATTAAACGCTTCAACTCGTCACGGCTTTGCTCAACATCCTCTACTTGCGAATTCAGGAATGCATATCGTTCGCTAACCTCTTTGTACTCTTCCACAGCCGCTACATTGACGGATTCCCAGAGACTTGATCTTCCCCTTTAATTCATTCAAACGCTTTTGCGCTTGCCCCTCATCATCAATGGGTCCAGCGATTTCTTCTGCCTCCCGCCGGGTCAATTCGTATTCTTCCCACAAGCGGCTGATAATTTCATCGTATTCCTTTTGCAGGCTTGCCTTTCGTTCCTCTAAACGGGCCAATTCATGGCCAACATTCTCCCGCGCGCCAGACTGTTCACGCTCTTTGGCGCGCAACTCCGCGGACGTTTTTCAAAGGCCATTCTTTGCGCATTGAGCTCTTCGATTCGCGCAATGGAGGCCTTTGCCTGTTCCCGGAGAGAGGCCGCCTCTTGTTTCAAGTCCTCGATACGCTCTTGCAAGCTGGCAATAGAAGCATAAACCCGCTGCATTTCTTGGCGCAATGCCTCCACGTGACCCACACGGTCTTCCTTTCTGCGCTCGATGTCTGCAATTGCAGCACGCAGAGATTCAATGTCCTTTTGCGCAGAAAGGCTTTCAATGCGCAACTCCTGTACGTCAACGGACAGAGCATCACAGATTTGGTTTTGTTCACTGCGGCTGGAACTGACCTCGTTCATCTTTCCCTGTAACACGGAAATCTCGATCGTCATTTCTTCCAGCTTTTGCTCTGCCTGTTTTTGCACAGCGCGCTGTTCCTCCAGACGTTCTGAAGCAACCGCTTTTTCCTGCGCTAAGGATGCAAGATCTGCCGCAATCGTTTCGCCGGTCCGCCTTTGCACGGTCATGCTCTGCTTCTATGCGAATGCGCTCTTCCTGTGCCGTTGCCAACTCCCCACGCGCACCGGCAAGAGCCGCCTCCGCTGCGCTGGCCTCCTCATTGGCAGAGCGCAAAGCAGCAGCGGCCTCCTCCGCTTTTTCACGGAGCTGATCTGCTTGCGCACGAATCCGTTCAATATCCGAAGCGCGGCTCAACAGACCGGAATTTCGGGCCAAAGAACCGCCGGTCAAGGAACCGCCTGTATTGACTACCTGGCCATCCAAGGTAACGATGCGGAAACGGTAACGATAGCGCCGAGCAACCGCAGTGGCAGCATCCAAATCTTCAGCCACTACAATCCGCCCCAGGAGGGAATGCAAAATCCCATTGTATTGCTCGTCACAGGTACAAAGCTTTCCTGCAATTCCAACTACGCCTGGACAATCCTCCACCCCGGTTCGTTGAGCACATTCCCATGGATATTGGATAGCGGCAGAAAGGTCGCACGTCCGCCGTCTCTCTGTTTCAAAAAGCCGATGGCGCGCTTTGCATCCTGCTCGCTGCCCACCACGACATTTTGCATGGCCGGGCCCAAAGCGGTTTCAATTGCCACCGCATATTCACGTGGCACTTTAATTAGGCGGGAAACCGGCCCATGAATTCCCGGAAGCGTCCCATGCTTTGCCTCTTTCATCACAAGTTTGACGCTCTGGGAAAAACCTTCCAAATTGCGCTCCAAATCCTCCAACAGGCGTGCACGGCGCGCACATTCATTGGCATCTAAATTGAGCTTTTCACTCTGCTGTTTGGCCGTTTCAGCGCGTTGCCGGCGGGAATTGAGCCGCAGTTCATAACCTTTTACCGCATTGGAGAGCGCTTGTATGCGCTCCTGGCTATCCGCCAGCATCTTTGTAAAATCCGCATCACTTTGCTCTAACGCCTCTGCACGTTCGTGCTTTTCCGCAAGCGTTTGGTCGACGGTTTGCATCCGCAGCTGAATCTCCGCAATGGTCGACGCAGCTGTCATGGAAGCCAACTTTTGTTGTGTCGATTCTGCGGACAATGCACGAATCTGTCGGGAATAGTCGTCTATTTTTCGCCGCCGTCTCTCCCATTCCTTTGCGGATCTCTTCCAACCGCTTCATACAGGCAGCGCTCTCCGCCTCTTTTGCCTCAATAAACGCAGTCTTTTCCGCAATTTCCGCAGATTTTCGCGCAATCTCCTCCTCCATGTCCTTGCCAGACTGGTCAGACTGCGCAATCTCTCGTTCTATGCGGGCAATATTCTCGCGGTTATGTAAAATGTCGTTTGCAAGGACGGAAGCCTCCCCATCTTTGGCAACAGCTGCTTCTTCCAAGTGTGCCAGCCTCTTGACGGGCCTCGTCCACGCGCGCAGTACAGGCATTTGCCTGCGTAAAATCTTCCTCGATTTGCTGCTCAATCGCTGCCAGCTGTGTCTCCAATTCGTCATAGTGGCTTTTGGCAATCACAATCCGGTCGTCGTGTTCCCGAAGGACATGTCCGGAACGTTCCAGTGTATTGAGCCACAGGCCAATTTCGAGTGTACGTTTTTCAGAGGCAAATTCCAAATAACGCTGCGCCTTTTCAGCTTGCTCCTTCAAAGGCCCAACACGGTCTTCTAGTTCGGCGAGAATGTCCCGCAGGCGCAACAGATTTTCCTCCGCCTGATTCAGACGGCGTTCGGATTCTTCTTTCCGATAGCGAAAGCGGGAAATACCCGCTGCTTCTTCAAAGATTTCACGCCGATCTTCACTGCGTGCGCCAACGATGCTATCGATCTTCCCTTGCCCAATTATCGAATATCCATCACGGCCCAAACCGGTATCCATGAACAGTTCATTGATATCGCGCAGACGAACAGCCACTTTATTGATGAGATATTCGCTATCGCCGGAGCGGTAATACCGGCGCGTCACCGCTACTGTATCGCTGTCAAAGTCCAAACGCCGGTCGGCGTTGTCAATGGTGAGCGTCACTTCGGCAAACCCCTGGGGCTTTCTCGCTGGCGTCCCGTTGAAGATCACGTCTTCCATCCGGGTACAACGCAGAGTACGGGTGGATTGCTCTCCCAGCACCCATCTTACCGCATCGCTGATATTGCTTTTGCCGCTTCCATTCGGCCCCACCACCGCCGTGATACCGCGGTCGAACCGAAGGGTCGTTTTATCCGGAAAACGTCTTAAATCCTTGTATTTCCAACGATTTTAAAAGCAAACTGTCACATCCTTCTTCGAAGAGGCAATAACCAATTGATTTTCCAACACGGTGGGGGCCTCCACCACATAAGCGGTATACCCTCTTTTAAGCAGCTCCATTACATTTGCGCGTTTTTGGCCGACAACTTTTGATCGCCATTTTGGATTTACTTTGATTTTAATAGTTGCATTGTAAATAAGATTTTCTTCCAACGCTCTTAAAAGGCCATTGAAGATGCGCCTGCTTTCACAGAGCTCCCGAAAGGCTGGATGCCACGGACCTGCTACACGATCTCTCTCAAGTTCGGGCGTACTGTGCAATCCCAAACGAATCACACGAATTCCCTGGCGCTCAAACCCCTCCAACAGTTCCGCACAAAGGTTCACTGCATCTTCTAACGGCATGGGCAAATAGTCACCCGCGCGATATTTCCTTTCCAAGTCCGTACCGCGCATCACAATTGTCGGATAGATTCGCATCGTATCGGGCTCTAAGGCCGCAAGCCTGTGTGCTGTCTGTTTTGCTCCTGCAGGCGTGTCGCCATAAAGACCGGTCATCATCTGTAGCCCCAGAGAAAATCCTTCCGAACGGATACATGCGGCGGCTTCCTCCACTTGTACGGCTGTATGCCCCCTTCCGTTACAGGCAAGCACACAATCGTCCATACTTTGTGCACCGAGTTCGATCGAGGTCACGCCGTATGTCCTCAACAGGGCGAGAATTTGACGGTCAATCGCATCCGGACGGGTTGAAATCCGAATTCCCATAAAGGACCCCTCCCGCACAAACGGTACGGCTGCTTCTAAAAGGGCAACCATGTATCCCCGGTCGATTGCCGTAAAACTTCCCCCAAAGAAGGCAATTTCCGCCTGCTCTTCGCCGTTCAGGCATTCCTTGGCTTTTTGGACCACTCTACGTACATCATCCGGTGTTGGTTGTTCCCGCTGGCCAGTGATGCTCCGCTGGTTACAAAAGCTGCACTGGTGCGGGCAGCCGTTGTGCGGTACAAAAATCGCCACATTGGCATGTCTCAATAGCCCATCAGCTCCAATGCCTCGCGGGCAGCCTGCTGCTCCGCTTCTTTTTTACTACGTCCGCCGCCTTTGCCAATCACATTGCTGTTGAGGTGTACCTCTACAGTGAAATGCTTGTCGTGGTCGGGACCGCTTTCCCCTGTGAGCACATATTCCAGATGCTCTTCCGGATTCTGTTGGATGATCTCCTGCAATGCGGTTTTATAATCCTTAAAAGCTTTGGGCTTCTGGGTTTTGAGCATGGGCAACACAAAACGCAGGATAAAGCTGCGAGCTTCCTCCATCCCCGCATCCAGATAAATCGCTGCAATTACGGCTTCGAAAGCATCCGCTAAAATGGAGGAACGGGTGCGTCCGCCAGAATTCTGTTCTCCATGGCTCAACCGCAGGTAATTTCCAAGATCAATCTGTTTTGCAAATCCACAGCATGCCTTTTCACATACCAAAGCAGCGCGGTTTTTGGTGAGATCGCCCTCTGGAAATTCCGTGTAGTTTTTAAACAAATAATCCGCCACAACAAACCCTAAAACAGAATCTCCTAAAAATTCCAAGCGCTCATTGCTTTCTTCTTTCCCTTTTGCTTCATTCGCATAGGAGGAGTGGGTCAACGCTGTGACTAGATACTTCTTATTGTGAAAATGATGCCCTAACTTTTCTTCAAATGCTCTATAGTCCATCTCTCGGCCTCCTGCCAATTAGTCCGCCTGATTCTCCTTCGTCTGGCTCTCCTTATAGGCTGCCACGGCAGCGGCGATTTCATCCACAACATTTCCAGCGATATAGGACTTTGTCAAACGAAGTGCATTTTTCACGGTCTTTGCCTTAGCACTTCCGTGGGTCTTGAACACCGGCTTTGCTGCTCCCATGATCGGCGCCCCGCCGTATTCGTTATAATCCATGGTCTTTTTGAGATCTTTAATATCCCCTAAAAGCACGGAGGCCGCCAGCTTATTTTTCCAATTCTTGAAGAAAATTCCCTTGAACAACTGCATCATGACCGTGGTCACACCCTCATACATCTTGAGCAGCATGTTCCCGGTAAAACCATCCGTCACAACCACATCGGCGGCATCGCGCGGTACCTCGCGCGCTTCAATATTCCCAACAAAGTTCAACCCGGAACTCTTCAACAACGCATAGGCCTCATGCTGCAAATCGCCGCCCTTATGTTCCTCCGTACCGATATTGGCCAAGCCCACACGCGGATTGGAGACGTTCATTACCTTGTTCATGTAAATTGAGCCCATCACACCGAATTGACGCAACATCTCCGGCTTACAATCGACATTGGCCCCGCTGTCAATCAACATGAAAAATCCCTTTTCCTTCGGCAAAACTGGCGCAAAAGCCACTCGCTTGATGTTCTTAATACGCTTGACAATCATGGTTGTACCGACTACAAGGGCTCCTGAGTTGCCGCCCGAGAGAAAACCGTCGCCCTTGCCCTCTGCAAGAAGCTTCAATCCCAAAGCCATGGAACTATTGGATTTTTCCTTCAGAATATCGCCCGCATGATCCTCCATGGTAATCACATCCGGGGTATCTGCAATCTCCATGCGGTTCAGCGAAATGTTGTTCTCGTTCGCCACACGGCGGATCTCCGCTTCGCTACCAGTAAGCAGGATGTCGATATCCAGCTCGTTTACAGCTTCCGCACAACCCTTCAAAATTTCCAAGGGCGCATTGTCGCCGCCGAAAGCATCCACTATAATCTTCATCGCGATTACCTCCTGCCGCAGTCGCGGCTATTACTTTGTTTTACTAATTTTCTATATATGTTTTAGAAACGCATCTAAGCTTTGTAACGAACGCTCTGAGAATGCAGCATAACGGGAATGCTTGTCCCGAATATGTGGAACGATCGGGGGAATCACGCCAAAGTTAGCCCCCATGGGTTGAAAGTCGCTGTCCCCTCCATCTTGTACATAACGGCTCAACGCACCGATCATCGTTTCAGGCGGAAGCGTGATCGTATGCTTTCCCTGTAGCCTACGCACCGCATTTCGTCCAGCCATTATTCCGCTTGCAGCGGACTCCATATAGCCTTCCACACCGGTGATCTGTCCCGCAAAGAATAGATTCGGGTGGGACCGCAGGCTAAAATCGCTGTTCAATACCATTGGGGAATTGAGAAACGTGTTGCGGTGCATCACGCCATAGCGCACAAATTCAGCCTGTTCCAAGCCAGGAATCAGGCCAAACACCCGTTTTTGTTCTCCAAATTTGAGGTTCGTTTGAAAACCGACCAAATTGTAAAGAGTCCCCTCTCGATCCTCGCGCCGCAGTTGCACCACCGCCCAAGGCCTGTGTCCTGTGGCCGGATCGCGAAGTCCGACCGGCTTGAGCGGGCCAAAACGAATGGTATCCGGTCCGCGCTGTGCCATCACTTCAATGGGCATACATCCTTCGTAAACCTTTGGGTCTGCCACATCAAAGTCATGGATTGGCGCCCGCTCCGCGTGAACCAACGCCTCGTAGAAACGCTCGTATTCCTCTTTATTCATCGGACAATTTAAATAGGCATCGTCCTCCCCCTTACCATAGCGTGAGGCGGCAAAAATCCGCTCCCGGCCCGAAGCTTTCGGCAGTGACGATAGGGGCTGCCGCATCAAAAAAACTCAGACATCCTCCACAGAGGGCGGCGATTTGCCCCGCCAACGCGTCGGACGTCAACGGCCCTGTGGCGACCACATGAATGCCATCGGTTGGTAGCTCGGTGACCTCTTCATTACAAATTTGTATCAGCGGATTCCCCCGTATCGCTTTGGTCACTGCCGCAGAAAACGCATGCCGGTCAACGGCAAGCGCTCCGCCTGCCGGCACACGGCAGAGATCTGCGCATTGCATCAAAAGGGAATCCAGACGCCGCATCTCCTCTTTGAGAAGGCCAGCTGCACTGTCCACACGTTCTGCCTTCAACGAATTCGAGCAGATCAATTCCGCGAAGCCAGGACTGTGGTGCGCTGGGGAGTACTTTTGCGGCTTCATCTCCCAGAGTTCCACTTCCACTCCTGCACGGGCTACCTGCCACGCAGCTTCACAACCAGCCAGCCCAGCGCCGATCACTCGTATTTTCATCGATGTCTCCTTTAAGCCTCGTCTTTATTTTCCTCATCTGGATGTTCCACCCGCTCATAGCCACAGTCGGGAGTAATACAGTAGTACTTGGGATGCTTGCCTTTTTTCTTTAACAGCGTTTTTCCACAACGGGGGCATTTTTCCATACTCGGTTCATCCCAAGAGATAAAATCACAATTGGGATATTCTGCACATCCATAGAAGATACGGCCCTTTTTGGATTTCTTCACAATCACCTTACCGCCACATTTTGGGCATTCCGCTCCTGTCTCCTGCACCAACTTCTTGACGTTTTTGCATTCCGGGTATCCTGGACAGGCGATAAATTTTCCGTAGCGCCCCATCTTGACCACCATTTTACGGCCGCACTTCTCGCAAATTATATCGGTTTCATCCTCTTTCAACTGGATTTTGACACCCTGCATCTCTTCCTTGGCCTTTTTTAATGTCTTTTCAAAGTCCCCATAAAAATCATGCAGGGTCTCAACCCAATTGATTTTTCCGCTTTGAACTTCATCCAGTTCTTCTTCCACCTGGGCGGTAAATTTGACATTCACGATTTTCGGAAAACGCTCTTTCATCAGCTTGGTAATGACCTCGCCCAATTCGGTGGGTTTGAGCGCCTTTCCATCCCGAATCACATATTCCCGCCCTGTGATCGTCGAGATCGTCGTCGCATAGGTGGATGGGCGGCCAATGCCATTTTCCTCCAGTGCCTTAATCAGCGACGCCTCTGTATACCGAGCCGGCGGTTGGGTAAAATGCTGGTTTCCAGCGATTTCCTTACAACGCAAAGGCATATCCTTTTCCAGAGGCGGCAAAGCGCCGCTGTCCTCAGAGTCTTCGTCCTTTTTCTCTTCATAAAGGACTGTAAAGCCATCAAATGTGACGGTATATCCAGACGCCTTGAAGACATAGTTTTTCGCAGAAATCTCTGCCTGGGTCGTACTCTGCAAACAGTTGGCCATCTGGCACGCAATGAAACGCTCCCAGATCAGTTTATAGAGCTTATATTGATCGGAACTCAAACTTTCCTTTACCTGATCCGGAGAAAGACTCGGCATTGTCGGACGAATGGCTTCATGCCCATCCTGCGCATTCTTTTTTGTTTTAAAATGGCGCGGCGTATCCGGCAGATACTTCTTCCCCATCGCTCCAAAATATAGTCGGCAGCATCCTTGAGCGCATCCTCCGACAAACGCAGAGAGTCGGTTCTCATATAGGTAATCAAACCGACCGCTCCCATTCCTTCGATTTCTACACCTTCGTAGAGTTCCTGCGCAGCCTTCATGGTGCGGCGGGCCTGAAAACCCAGGCGGCGGGAAGCCTCTTGCTGCAACGTAGAGGTGATAAACGGCGGCGCCGGAGATTTGCGGCGCGTTCCCTTTTTGAGTTTGGAAATTTTATAGTCCGCTCCTTCCAGTTCTGCGAGAATACGGTCCGCCTGCTCTTTATTTTCAATCTCGATCTTTCCATTTTCATCGCCGTAGAATGTAGCAGGGAAAGCCTTACGGGAACCTTTGGGAATCATCTTCGCATCAATGGTCCAATACTCTTTTGGAACAAATTTGCGGATCTCCTCCTCGCGGTCCACTACCAGCCGGACCGCCACGGACTGTACGCGCCCCCCAGAGAGGCCCCGTCGAATCTTTTGGGAAAGAAATGGGCTGAGTTTATAGCCTACAAGCCGGTCCAAAATACGCCGCGCCTGTTGTGCATTGACCAAATCCATATCGATGCTGCGGGGATGCTCCATCCCATTGGTGACACCCGTCTTTGTAATCTCATTGAATGTCACACGGTTTTCGTCCTCTGTCTTTAAATCGAGCAGATAGGCCAAATGCCAAGAAATTGCCTCCCCCTCACGGTCCGGGTCAGTCGCCAGAAACACGTAGTCGCTTTTCTCCGCTTTTTCCTTTAATTCGTCTACCAGCTTTTCCTTGCCCTTAATCACTTCATACTTCGGTTTAAAATCCTTTTTAATATCAACGCTCAACCGGTTTTCCGGTAAATCGCGCACATGTCCCATAGACGCTATCACATCATACCCGGGACCTAAATATTTCTTAATCGTCTTCGCTTTTGCCGGCGATTCCACAATCACCAATTTCGACATCTATCCATACACCTCTTTCATGTCGTATAGCGCTCAGGCCATACCATTGCGGGCGCTCCATTTCCCCGCACAACAACCTTCCTATATATCTATGTCACATAAAACAATGTTGATCTCTAAAAAATGCAAAGTCTTTTAGACCTTGTGAAAACCTGCCCTTTCCATAAACACCCATTGGGCAGGCTTTCATAAAGCCTAAGATTCTTTTAAGGAATAGCGCCTTCCGGAATACCCTTGAATAATCCCCGCAAGCTCTAATTCTGTGACAGCTGGCAGCGCACAAACTGTGGGGATGTCAGCTTCCTGGCATAACTCCAAAAAAGGACGCGGCTCACAGGTGAGCACACGAAACAACGCCGCTGCATAAGGGGAAAGCCCGGCGGGTTCTTCTCTGTCTTTCGTATTCCCCTGTACCGTCTTCTGTTCTTTTTGAGCGGTCTCTATCAGCATAACACTTTCCGTCGATTCCTCCAAGTGGATTTTTCCTGGAAATCGGAAAAGATATTCCTGCAAAATATCATTCGCACAGCTGACTGCCCGCATTCCTTCACGCAAAAGGTTGTTCGGCCCCTGAGAAGCGCGGCTCCCCACCAAGCCGGGCACGGCAAAAACATCGCGGTTTTGATGGATGGCTTCGTTTGCGGTAATCAGTGAGCCGCTTTTTTCTGTGGCTTCCACTACCACTGTCCCTAAAGTAAGCCCAGAAATTAAGCGGTTGCGCACCGGAAAATGGTTGCGTAGAGCGGGCGTATGGGGAGGATATTCCGAAAGCAGCGCACCATTTTGCGCAATCGAATCGCGGAGATCGGCATTGGCCAATAAATACGGATGGGAAATGCCGCATCCGAGAACGCAAACGGTTTTCCCTCCTGCGAGAAGCGCGCCTTTATGTGCTGCTGTATCAATGCCCAACGCGCCGCCACTGACAACAATTGCGCCGCCTTTGGCCAGTCCATATCCCAAACTATGGGCAACACGCTTTCCTACCAGCGTCGCCTTACGTGTTCCCACAATGGAAACGGACGGAAATTCCAAAAAATCTGGAAGCCTTCCCTGTACATATAAAACAGCTGGCGGGTTGTGGATTTGCCGGAGCAAAAAGGGATAGTCCCGGTCTTCTGGCGTCAAAATATGCTGCCCCAACTTCTGGCAAAGGTCGATCTGCGCCAACGCATCTTGTAACGTGTAGGTCCGCAACGCAGCCAATTCACGCTGGGTAAAAATTCCCATTAAGCTCCATTCCCGTAACCCCGCACGATGGAATGCCTCCAAATTCTCAAAGGATTCCAGGATGTGGCGCGTCTTACTGCTGCCCGCTTGTAAGGCATGCTGCAACCAAACCCAATAGGCACGCTGGTCGATAGCCATCCTGTCCTTTCTCCTTTCAAATTCGCATCATTTCCCACATCAGGATCGCCGCAGAAGCCGCTGCATTGAGCGACTCCGCACGCCCTCGCATGGGAATCGTCACAGCTTGGTCCCAGGCCGCCACAGTATCTGCATCCAGTCCGTTCCCCTCATTGCCCACAGCGATGATAACAGGCTTTTCAAAGGAAAGCTCGGTTACTGGCTTTGCTGTGCGATCTGGCACCGCAGTATATAATGCGAATCCGCGGTTCCGAAGAACCGGCGCCGCACCTGCCAAACTTTCCACGAAGCGAAAGGGCAGACGAAACACCGCTCCCATACTGGCACGCAATACCTTTGGGCTGTATACGTCGCAACAAGTCCCTGCCAATAACACACCGGCTAAACCCAAGGCCTCCGCTGTACGCAATACCGCCCCCATATTGCCCGGGTCCTGCAGATTCTCCACAGCCAACAGATGGCCTTTTACTGGAAGATCTTCCAGCCCTACGGTCCCCGGCCGTTTTTGGCACACGCAAAAAATTCCCTGCGTCGTCTTTGTCTCTGCTAACAGCTCTGCCACATGCGGGACAATGAAACAGCGGTGTGCCGCAAGGGGCATGATCCGCTCAAGGTAAGGCTTATAACGCTGTGCCGCCTGTTCTGTGTAAAACAGTGTTTGAATCACTATGCCGCTGTCCGCCGCATCGGCGCACAGACGAGCGCCCTCTAGTATAAAAAGGCCCTCGCTCCGGCGAAATTCCGCGGAGGAGGCAAGCTTTGCGGCATAGCGCACCCATTCATTTTTTCGGCTTGTAATCACATCCGGCATAAATTCACCTATAACGAAAAGTTGCGCCCGGTTTCTGTTCCGGGCGCAATTCCAGCTTTTTTATCTTGCTGCTTTTGCCTTCTCGACCAGCGCCTTGAATGCGGCCTCGTCGCTCACAGCGATTTCAGCGAGCATCTTGCGGTTGAGGGCGATGTTTGCCTTCTTCAGCCCGTTCATGAACACCGAATAGCTGATATCGTTCATGCGGCAGGCGGCGGAGATGCGGGTGATCCACAGGCGGCGAAAATCTCTCTTTCTCTGCTTGCGGCCGATGTATGCATAGTTGCCGGATTTCATAACGGCCTGTTTGGCCATTTTAAAGTGCTTGCTCTTTGCACCAAAGTAGCCCTTTGCGAGCTTCAAAGTCTTTTTTCTTCTTTTGCGTGTCATCAACGCGCCTTTTACACGTGCCATTTTATATACCTCCAGTAATGGTTATAATTTTGTGAAAAACGAAGCGTTGCCTGTGCTTATTTATAAGGCACCAGGCGCTTCACCTGGCGTACATTCGTCTTATCCGCCACAGTGGTCTGACGCAGGCCTCTCTTACGCTTGGTGGTCTTCTTGTTCAAAATGTGAGATTTATTGGCGTGGGCGCGGATGACCTTTCCGTTCTTAGAAAGCTTGAAGCGCTTTTTCGCGCCGCTGTGTGTTTTAATCTTGGGCATGGTATGCTCCTCCTTAAAAATGATTATTTAGCGGGTTTGGATGCAAGGAACATCAGCATGTTGCGTCCTTCCAGCTTCGACGGTTTCTCCACATTGGCAATCTCGCTGAGCGCCTCTGCAAACCGCCGCATAATCTCGTGGCCCTGCTCGGGATGCCCCATCTCACGGCCGCGGAAGCGGATGGAAACCTTGACCTTATTGCCTTCCTTCAAGAATCGGGTGGCATGGCCAACCTTCGTCTCAAAGTCGTGGGTGTCGATATTGAGGGACAGGCGGATTTCCTTGATCTCGACGACACGCTGGTTCTTTCTGGCTTCCTTCTCACGTTTCGTCTGTTCAAACCGGTACTTTCCGTAATCGATAATCTTGCATACCGGGGGCGTTGCCTGCGGTGCAATTTTTACAAGGTCCAAATTTTGTCCGAACGCCATCTCCAGCGCCTTTGCAGTGGGCATCACCCCAAGCTGGTTGCCATCCGAACCGATGACACGCACTTCTCTGTCACGAATTTCTTCGTTAATCTGTAGTTCCTTGTTGCTAATGGTTAAGCACCTCCAAATCACGTTATCTGCAATTCAACAAAAAACGCGGGCAGAATTCCTCCGCTCGCGCATCAATACCACAGTTACAAACCGCTTCTGTGTACGTATTGACCCATGACGGACGGAACCACACAGGTGTGGGCAATGCCCCGCTTTGTTTTTACCTATTAACTTTATCATTCCATCCTTCATTTGTCAAGGATTATTTCATCCATTTGGGTAGAAGATAAAAATTGTGTAATATTCTTTATTAAAACTATTTTATCGGTTCCCTGTACTACTATGAGCGCGAAAGGGATGAGCGCCATGTGGAAAAAGATGCTGGCACCGATTCTGATTACTGTCCTTTTAGTCGCCTGGTTTGCAGTCTGGTTGATTGGTTGTGCCCTACTGCCTATCCCTTGGTTTTGGAAGGGAATCGGAATCCTCGTGTCCGCTGCATGGATCGGCGTATCGGTATATGTGTTGGTTCAACGAATCAAAGAAATAAGGAGCGGTGAAGAAAATGATCTTAGTAAATACTGATTATATCACGGGCAAAGAACTGGAAATGCTCAGTCTTGTAAAAGGAAGTACCATCCAGTCAAAGAACATCGGACGCGACATCACGCAGAGTTTTAAAACCATCATCGGCGGTGAACTAAAAGCCTATACGGATATGATGAATGAAGCCCGCGCACTGGCCACGAAACGTATGGTGGAAGAAGCAGAGCAATTGGGAGCGGACGCGGTCATCAATATCCGCTATGCTTCAGCAGCTGTCATGCAGGGCGCTGCTGAGGTCATCGCATACGGTACAGCCGTAAAGTTTAAATAATAGGTCTTACGCACTCGTGCGCCAACGGGGAGATAGCTACACGCTGTCTCCCCGTTTTTCATTTTTCCGATATTCCCTGCATCCATACGGTCAAACCACTTTTGTAGAAATGTAGAAAATGCTGGTCACGTACGAAAAAACATCCTGTTAAACAAAGGTATATCCCGCCAATTCCAACGCTTTCCTGGCTTGGCAGAGGTGGTCGGTACGCACCAAGAGATAATCCGTATCAAATGTCGATACGGCAAACACCGGGATTTGTCTCTCCGCCAACACCCCGGTTATCTTTGAAAGGATGCCAACCAGTGTAAAATTCAAGGGGCCTTCCACGCGGAAACACCGCCATCCCCTCTCCTGTTGGAGGCACTCCATTGGGACCGACTCTACTGGACAGACTAGCGACAGTTCTTCATCTGTCTTTCCCACAAACACAAATTGGGCCTCCCACGGAACTTGTTCCGCACGAGCAAGTTTACAGACGGCGAACTCCTCATTCAAAAGCTTTAATTGCATATTCAGGCAACTCCTTTCCACGAATCTCCCGGTTTAAGAAGAACGAGTACAGCAGGCATTCCTTGACCGGAATGCCGGTGCAAGCCACAAGTGCCCGGCGGTACAGGGCGAGCTGGGCCGCATATCGCTTCCAAAGGGCTTCTTCATCCTTGGCATGGTCGGTCTTAAAGTCTACCACCACCCATTTGCCGTCCTCCTCAAAAGCACAGTCCACTGCCCCCTGCATTACAACCGCTTCATTTGCGAGCGTTTGGGGCAATCCGGGCTGTACCTCGCCCGCAGTAATTTCCACTGTAAATCGGTATTCCCGCAGGATCTGGTCTGCTTGGAACATTCTCTGTGCCAAAGAGGAAGCAAAAAATGCTTGTACACGTCTGATCTCTACAGCCTCCCCCTCTTCCCGAGAAAGGAATCCCTGCTTTACCAAACGGTCCTTCTCTTGTGCAGGATCAACACGCGCCACCGCAAAGTCGCAGAACTGCATAAAATGATGCAAGGCTGTCCCGCGCTCTGCGGGAGTCAACCCCTGTTCGCTTAAAAAGGCTGGCCGTGCCGTAGCAGCATATTGAAAGGAAAACGGTTCTGCCGCCAAATCGCTGGCAGCCACCTTGGTTGGCACACCGCGCAATCCATCGTATGGATAAACATAGTTTAGTTTCTGTTCCAAATCTTTCTGAAGGGTTATGTCCGGAAGCGCTTGCCCTTCCTCCTCAATGGGCAAAGATTCTTCCTGTACTTCCGGATAAACCACACCGATTTTCCATGGAGTATCGCAGGGCAATGTAATCCCCGGCAAAGCGGCAGCCATCTCGCGCAATACTCCTCCATCCGGATGGCGCATCGCACATAGGAGCAGCCAGTCGGAAATGCAGGAAGCACTGCGCACCACATAGGGCTGTAGCCTCGGTTCTTCCGTCAAACGGGAGGCCAACTTTCCCAGTGTCTTTTCTGCATCCTTGACCGTAGTCAACAGAAGAAGCTTTTCTTTTGCGCGTGTCATTGCCACATACAATACGCGCAACTCCTCGCTCATCTCTCCGCGGTCGATCTCCAAAGCAGCTGCTTCCCGCGGAAGCGTGGTCATCCGTGCACCGGTTTCCGAGTCCCTCAGTTTTACCCCCAACCCCAATTCCGGATGCAGCAATACATCGCCGCGCTCCTTATTGAAACGGCGAGAACATCCAGCCAAAATACACACGGGAAATTCCAGACCTTTGCTTCGATGAATGCTCATAATCTGTACGACTTCGGCTCCACTCACAGAGGACGCCGAGGCGAGGTCTGCATCTTGCTGCTCCAAGCGATCCAGCATACGCACAAAACCGGACAGACCATTGAAGCCAGAACTCTCATATTTTTTTGCGTATTCCATCAGTAGGCGTACATTCGCCAATCGAAGCGTCCCATTGGGCATCGCCTGTACCAGATCGGGATATCCGCTCTTTTCGTAAACAAGATGAATCAAACGGTCCGAAGGCAGTGTAGCGGCCAACGTGCGATATTCTTCAATATCCCGCAGAACTTGCTCCGCACGCCCATTCCCGTCCTGAGACGCCCGTACCAGGGCAACGTAGAGCGGTTCTTTTCGCTCCTTCGCACGAATATCCGCCAGATCATCCGGAGTGAATCCATAGATAGGGCTCATCAGTACCGCCAAAAGTGGAATATCCTGAATGGGATTGTCGATGACGCGCAACAACGACACCGCTACGGCCACCTCTGGAGCGGCAAAGAATCCCCCGCCGGTATCCGCCCAAGCGGGAATCCCCAATCGCTGCAATTCCTTGGCGTATTCTTTGGCATAGCGGTTTGCACTGCGCAGCAGGATACAAAAATCGTGATACCCTGCCGGACGTTGAACGCCGTCCTCTGTGACCTGCAAGCCTTCCGCCAACATTCGATGAATCCGTTGTGCAATATAACGGCTCTCTGCGCGCACCATCTCCTCTTCGTCCCCTTTGGAGAGGTCGAGGACCGTCAATTCTGTATCCGCCCCAGAGGAAGGTGGATACGCTGCACCGGGAACTAACTCTTCCCCTTCTCCATAATCAAGGTCGCCTGTTTGGACGCTCATCAGTTGGCGAAAAACAAAATTGACTGCGCCTGTGACCCCCACCCGGCTCCGGAAATTCCGATCCAGGGCAATGCTTGCCGGATAGGCGTCCAATGTTCGGTCATAGGGCGGGTAAGCAGCCCGACGGCGCAGAAAAATTTGCGGCATGGCTTGCCGGAAACTGTAAATGCTCTGCTTAACATCGCCTACAAAAAAGAGATTGGATTCCTCCCGGGAAACTGCGCGAAAAATCATATCCTGTGCCTCGTTGGTATCTTGGTACTCGTCCACCATGATCTCATCGAAGCGGGCAGCCAACTCCTCGGCATCCGAAGTACGGACCACACCTTCCGGCGTATCGCGGACCAAAAGCCTTAGCGCCCAATGCTCCAAATCCCCAAAGTCGGCTGCACGGCGCTCCTGCTTCATCCGGTCAAGTGCTTCCCCGAAGCGAAGGGTGACTTCAAATAGTTTGGCTACCAATGGAGCCAATTGTGCGATGTCCTCTGCACATTCCTCCTCGCTCTCATGGAATAACCCCGTCAGTTTTTCGACGGTCGCTTTGACTTCTTTGCGGGATGCGGTCAACTCATTCGAGCGGGTCATCTCCATAGCCACGCAAAGGTTTCAGCTTCTCATAGGAAAAATTCCGGCATGCAAAAGCAAGTCCGTTCCAATTCTTCTCTTGTACGTACGTCTGCAATGCAAGCAATCCGGCCAAATCCGAAGCATATGCATCGTGATAGGCTTTCTGGATGGCCGCCTCCTGTTCCATCAAAGACAACGCATTTTGCGTCAACGCGACCGCATATGTTATGGCATCCTGCGCATAATGCAGAGCGGTTTCCCCCCAAACCGTCTGAGAGGCAGGGAGTTCCTCCCGGTAAAGCGCGGCTTTCTCACGCAACCAGCGCTCTGGAAACGGATGCGAACGAACAAATTCATAGAGTGTTTCCACAGTCGATACGAGCTGTGCATCATCGCGTCCAGCAGAAAAAGCATCCACTAACTGAAAGAATAGCGCGTCTCCCAACGCATAATATTCGTCCAACACCTGAGTGATCGCATCGTGCCGCAGCAACGTCATTTCCGCATCGTCTAAGATGCGGAAATCCGGCGATACATCGAGCTTATAAAAGTTTTCTCGCACCAGTTCGCTGCAAAAACTGTGTATGGTGCTGATCTGTGCCCGCGCCAATAAAATCTGTTGGCGCTGTAGGCGAACATTATATGGGTCCTCTTCCAACAGACGGGAAATTTGTGCAGCTATACGGTCGCGCATTTCGGCCGCTGCCGCCTTTGTAAAGGTAACCACCAAAAGGCGGTCTGCATCTGTGGGATGCTGCTCATCCGTCGAACCGCTCCATCACGCGCTGCACCAAAACAGCGGTTTTCCCCGAACCAGCAGCAGCAGAAACCGATAGGGTTCCGCCGCGCGCCTCAATGGCGTCCCGCTCGGCTGGGGGTCCAATTTCGGCCCCATCCGGTTCTTCCTCCCTCTCCGTCAATTCTGCGATCACAGCATCGCGATCCCATTTGTTCATCTGTCTTGCTGTATCCTCCTGTTCCCTGCAACAAACCGCAAAATAGGGACACCAGTTGCAGGCGTCCGTATCCCCCTTGAGGGGCACAGCTGCCAAATGGCCGCGGTGAAGTTCTTCCGCCATAGAAGCTGCTAAGTCCCGCACCCGGCGCAGAATGGCATTCATTTCCCGCGGAGATACCACGCTATCCCGCCTCGCAGGCACGCCATTTTTCAGGACTACCGGGATATAGGTCCCAGCAGCATCGGGCTCCATCGCGGTCAGAGATGTCTGGGTCATCGATCAGCAAGCCGTTCATGCGTAAGCTTTTTGGCTTCTTCCCTCTGGATTTTTTCTTTAGAAACATCGCGCGCGGCAGAAAGGTTCGGCCGGGAAGCTGGGACATAAAGGATTCCCGCAGGTGCAAGTTTGCCACCATAACGTGCTTCTGCATTTTCACTGAGAGTAGCCAGATAAATCAGCATCTGCATGTTGACGCCATAGATCACATCGGACAGTTTGAACTCTTCTCTCTTCCAGTTTTTTATCATCCACCACACGCAGATACTGCACGCCGTCCCGATCAAACAGATCCACCCGGTCCACTTTTCCATTGATAGATACCATTCCTCCATCCGACAGAGATCGCCAAGCGGAGGGATTCCATCGCCGCCGATCGGCAATTCAAAATCGACCGGCTCAAACCGGCTCTGGCAAAGTTCCTCTGCAATGTGGGCAACGATCACCAATGCGGCCTCGGATAACCGCGCAAAAAGATAGGTAAACCGCGGCGTTTTATTCTGCATCCCCCCAAGCGGGTACTCCAGATACTGTTCCAAAAGGCTGCCAATCTCTTCTTTCGAGTTCTTGTTGTTTCATTGCGTGGAGCTTTTGAGCACCTGTATCGCGGAAGAGATGTTCCAGTAAATAGTGCATCAAGCTTCCATATTCCAAGGCGTCCATCTCGGCGGTACGGCGTTCCTTTGCCCGCAACCCATACCGGCAAAAATATTGAAACCGGCAGAGATAGAACGTTTCAATTTGAGTTGCTGAAACATTCATATTTACGCCAAATAACTTTTGCGCCTTTCGCTCATCTGCAAAGGTAACCACCCGTTTCTTTGCAGCGCGGTCCAAGGCTGCTATACGCGCCTCGTATTCCCGGCGTTCGGTGAAGAGCTTCCGCATCGTAGCGGAGAGCGGCGTATTATCGTTCCAGTTTTGAGCCGCTAAAGCAAACGCAGGCTGTTCTGCATTGGCCATCCACGTCTGAGGAATACTGTAAGGAGTATATACCGGCAAATCCTGCAAAATTGCCAGTGATTCTGTGACAATCGGAGATGCGTGCTTCGGTTCCCCCTCTATTCCAGCAGCCGGGAAGCTGATATAAAGGCGTTCAGAAGCTGCACTCATAGCCGCATAGGCCAAAAACCGCTCCTGCACAGCAATCCCCTCTAAGGTATCGTTCAGCGGCAACCCCAAGGCAATCAATTCCCGACGTTCTCCGTTGCTAAATACACAGTTCGCACTGGGAGAAAGGGGAAAATCCCCCTGGGTCGCCCCTAAAAGAAAAACCACCTTGGGTTCTTCTGTTCGGATACGGTCCGCTGCGCCAACGGTCACCTCATCCAACCCCTCTGGAATGCTCGCAATGTCATTCGCTAGGATCACCAAAGCGCAGTAACTCCGCATACCGCGTGTACTGTAGGCAACATCCCTTGAGCACCAGAGCGCTTTGGTCGAGAATCGCCATCAGTATGTCCCACAGGCGAAGCTGTCGTTCCGCGAGTTCTGTCCTACCATTTGCAGCAAGCCGACCCGCCAATGCTTTCAGATGTTCGGCAGCCTGTAGATCGGACAAAAGCCGGTACACCGCCAAAGCCATTCCTTCTCCGTCCGCCTCTACCACACGCTTTGAAAAACGGAGCAGCGGTTCTACGATCGTTCTCCGGTTCTGATTCAAAGATTCCAACTGCTGCTGGTCATGATCGGTCCATTCCTCTGCAAATCCCTGTGGATGATCCGTCCATTCTTCTTTCCACTTTCGTCCGGAGAGATTCCAAAGATATGTATAGTTTTCCAGTTCGGAAATTTGCTCTGTGGACAGCCCCACCAGGCCGGTTTTTCAAAAACGTAAATACATCCCCAGAGGCAAAACCTGACCGCACCACCTGAAAGGCAGAAAGAACCAACCGCATCAGTGGTTCAGCGTCTATCGCCTGTGGCTTGTCCATAAAATATGGGATATTCCGATGTTCCAAAGCCACATCCAGGATTCCCCTATACTGCTCTGGCGTACGAACGATGACTGCAAAGTCTCGATAACGGTATCCGCGCTCCATCACCAAATTGCGAATCGTAGCTGCTACATATTCCGCTTCATCATACAAGTCTTTCGCTTCATAGAGAACCGCTCCTGAGGCGGGGCACGAAGCACGGCGAGTCGTCCGGAATACATTCGCTTCCAGAGCAGAAAGCCCTTTTGACCGGAATCGCTTTCCTGGCTCCAGAAGCTCCGGGGCAGCCACTTTAACCCCTCGCTCTTTGGCCATCCGGATCAACGTGTTTCCCGTATGGCGCACAAGCGAGAACAATCCCATCCCCCGTTCCGGATCATCCAGCTGATCGACACACAGGGAGACGTACACTTCGTCCGCCTGTTCCAGCATGGAAGCAAGGATTTGATATTCTTGAACCGTAAAGCTCTGAAAAGAATCGAGCGCCACCACACAATTTTTGAAAAAGGCATGCTCTTCCAGCAGGGCCTTTAATCGGGTAAGATCATCCAGGGGGTCCACATAACTTTGCGCTACCAGGGCATCATATGCCGCGAAGATCAAGGCGAGCTCTTTCGCCTTCTGCCGCAGTGTACTGGACAATGGACTTGCCGGTATCTCCGCCGCATCGGACAGATCTTTCGGATGAATCCCACACATCTTTAATTCTGCTGCTGCTTCCAGAAGCAAGCGAACCAGTTCTGTATCCTCTGCACTTTTCCGGTAAAAATCCAACTGGTCCTTCACTTGTTCCAGCGCCAGGCTCATAAAGATACTGCGTCCACCGTCATCCAGACGCCGGCCCGCCACACCTCCATATGTGCGAAACGCCCGATCCGCCAGTCGAGAAAAACTGAGCACCCAAACACGTTGTGCATCTTTTGGTCCCAAAAGGCGCAACATTGCCCGTTCATTCTGGAAGGACCCCTGTTCTGGTACAAGCAAAATCGGCTGTCGGGTTACAGGTGTTTCCTTTAACAAATTGCGCAGATATGTGGTCTTTCCACTTCCTGCACGTCCAAGAAGTAAATGTAGCAATATGAACCCCTCCGATCGTTCGTTCCTATTCATTATACGTTCTTTCTACGCAAGAATAATTCCGCATATAAAAAAAGGAACCCTACACGGGTTCCCTTCCTGTGTACATTTTTTAAAAGCCGGCCAGCCATGCTTTTATTTGTTCATAGTACTCTAAGGTTTTGAATTTGATGATATACCGGTTTTGTCCCTCTACAATCTGAAGCTGTTGGGCGTCCAAGACATCTTCCAACTCCTGCGATTCCTCTGCGGCTGGAAGGCACATAGGAGGAAAGATCACACACCACCAATTATGCCCTTCTGCGTTCCCGATACAAACCCGTAGAGCCTCATACATTCCCGCTGGCAATGTAACCTGTTCATATTCTCTTGTTGGGAAATAGGTGCGTTCCAATTCCACTGTAACCGGATAGTCATATCCACGCGCTGCAATTTCATCCGCAGCAGCTCGCTGTAACTCCGGCAGCTTTTCTCGAATGCACTGTTCCGCATCCTCCTTGTTCTGAACATCATCGAGCATCCCAGCGCTTTCCTGTAAAATGCGGTCACGCACTTGGAGCTTTAACGTCTGGTCCTCTTTCGAATCCGAGTTTGCCAGAACATGCAGCCGTAGAACATGCTCTGGGATATCTTCACACTGTGCAGCAAATCCTGTAAAGGAAAACAACACCGTAAAAATCATGGCAAGACAAATCGCCTTTTCAAGTCTTTTCATGGAACATCCCTCTTTATGTTTGATGTCGGGAGTATTGTCCCATTTTTTTCAAATTATACGTCGATTTGTAAAAAAAGTCGCCATCCTACCTGTAAAATGTAACAGTTAAAAAAGATAACCGATGCTATACTTTTTCATTTTTCGGTGTAAACCCCCACCTATCAACATAAAAAATGTGCAAATTCACAAGAAATTATTTGACAAATTATAAATTATCAGATATAATGCTAATATCTAAAAATGGGAGGGAGACTATGTCCAGATACGTTGCAGAGTACAATGTGAACAAATCGGATGACCTCATCAAATTCATTGCAGAGGATTTTTTGACCAAAGAAGGCTTCCAGCAGACGGTTTACAAAGGGGAAAATGTTTGGAAAAAGGGCATCGGGGCCGTCACCGCTCCCCAATTTATTAAATTGGAATATGGACAGGGAAAAGTCCATTTAGAGGCTTGGATTAAATCCTTTGGCGAGCACGGTTTGACCGGTTTTTATGGCGCTCTGCCCAAGAGCGAATTGAACAGCCGAGTTCAAAATTTAGTGCGGCTGCTGACACAGGAGATTCCAGATGCGGCCTCTGTACAATCTCCTTCAACAATGGATGGCACGGCACAGCCAATTCCGGCTCCTGTCCCTGTAGCCGTACATAATCCCACCAGCAAGGCAACTGTATCCATTATTACAGGCATTCTCAGTATCATCGCTTCTCTGTATATTCCATTAGCTGGTGTCATCCTCGGTATCATTGGAATTTCAACCGGCAAAGTTGGTAAACAGAGCACTGCAAAAGGCCTGGCAACCGCCGGTTTTATCACAGGCATCATTGGCCTTGTTCTTGGAATTGTCATTTGGGTCCTAAATTTTGTGCTTTCTTTTATGTTGTTAACATCTTGAACAAATAAAATATCCCTCATGCCAATGGTGCACTGCCCCAGCTTGTGCTATCCGCACAAACTGGGGCAGTGCACCATTTTCCCACATCAGGGGGCTTTGTCTATTGTCCGTTTTTACTGGACCTGTTCACACACCGGGATGGGGGATACTTTTGTATCTACACGGTTCTGTGGACGAAGCCCTAAAAAGGTTTATGTGCTCCATTTTATTCCATAAATTCTACAGGCATGCCCATTGGCTGGCACACAAACGTTTCTGGATAGAACGGCCGCAGCTGTTCTCCACAGTTTACAGCGGCATCCGCTTGATCGAACAAGCCATATACGGCTGACCCACTGCCGGTCATACAAGCCCCTTTTGCATCCCATGCAAGCATCTGTTCCTTAATCGCTTTCACCCCTGGTAGCTGTAGAACTTCTTCAAATACATTCCCTAAAGTTGCTCCAATCTTTTTCAAGTCGCCTCGCTGCAGAGCCTCTAAAACGTGTTGGGCATGTGCGGAAGGGCCTCCTCCCTGTTCATCCACTGCCCGGTATGCCAGCCGCGTGTCCACACCCATGGGAGGCTTGCAGACCACCAACCAACACTTTGGCAGCAACGGCGCAGGTTTCAGGATCTCTCCGATTCCCTGGACGCGCGCAGAACCCCCACATAAACAGAAGGGAACATCCGCCCCTACGGTCAAACCAAGCTCGCAGAGCGTCTCCAAAGGCAACTTCGCATGATACAATCGATTCAATGCGTGGAGAGTCGCTGCTGCATCCGCACTTCCTCCTGCCAGGCCTGCCTGAGAAGGGATTTGCTTTTCAATCACGATGGATACGTCGGGCAGTGTCTGAATCGCTTGGAAAAAGGCATTCGCTGCGCGGTAAACGGTATTGCCCTCACCGCACGGCACATCCTCCCTTGCACAAGTGATCGAAAGTCCCCCTGTACCCCGTTTGATAGTAAGCGTATCGTGGAGCGAAATGGTGTGCATCACCATATCCAGTACATGATAACCATCCGAACGCCTGCCCACAATGTCCAAAGCCAGATTGATTTTTGCATATGCCTTGATTCGCATAGATGCATCCCCCATAGCAAAACCGGGATCACCGCCTGACGGCAATCCCAGAAAAATCTTTTCATTTATAAACGAAACAGCCGAAAACGCTTGATGTCGATCACATGCTTTGGACACATTTCGTGGCAGCAATAGCAGCGGATACAGTTTCGGTAATCGATGGTTGCATGCCCGTCTACCATTTGTATGGTGTGCTGTGGCAGCTCTCCGCACACTTTCCACACCCTACACAGATTGTTCTGCTGGATGCGTGGCACAGGCGTGGCAATTTTTTCCGCCAAAGGACGAAGAAATTTTGGAGCGCAATCCAAAAAGTTGATACTACACGACTCCGGTTGTTCAAAATCCGGAACGGACAAAGACGGCAATGACGTCCCCAAAGGGATAAGTTCTTCGACGCTCTCCGGACATACGTTGCGCGCCATTCCCGCCCGCAAATAAGGGACCTGGACGGGCGATTGATGGATTAACGCCGCGCAGACCAAATCCAAAGCAAACGGGTCCCGCGAAGCGGCCAACGCTCCCACAAAGCGCGGCTTTCCGCCAGTCGGGCCATTGCCCTCCATCCCCACAATCCCATCAACCACATTGAGCGATGGTTTTAAGGCACAGCACAAATCGACCAGCATTTCTGCAAAGGCCTCCCGCTCTGGAAATGGCAATGTAGCTCTGGTTTCATCAAACCCGGCACACATCCAAATAGATTCTTTACCGCAGCGCTCAAGCCCATCATTCCGTGGGTTTTCAGCTTTGCAATGTTGACCAGAACGTCTGCCTCTAAAATAGGCCGTATAATGTCAAACTGTTTGGAACGGCGTCCCTGCGGAACTTCCAGCGCTGCATATGAACAATCGTTATTCAGGGCAAATCCATACATCTTGGCCATTTCTGTGTATCCGCCCGCCTCATAAATCGAACGCAACAGAGGCGGAGAATGAGGGGCCACCGGGGCTTTCTGCAACCACAGACCTGTCCGGCGCCCCGTTCAAAGAGCTCTACCGCTACCGCAGCGACTACCACCGGATGGGTAATCATCCCCTCCTCCGGTTTGGAACGAAGCACCAAATTGGGTTTTAAAACCACACGGCATCCTGGAAACAGGAATTCTTGCACATGGAGCGCATCCAACTGTTCCCGTAACACATGGCGTACCGTCTCAAAATCATATTCCGCACAGGCAGAAAGGTACACCTGTTTTTTCATCGCCGACGAATCCCCCATGCTCAAGATTCAAATCGCTTGATGAAATGTTCAATTCGTGAAAGCGCCTCGGTGATATGTTTGATGGAATACGGAATATGAGACACGCACGAAGCCTTCGCCACAGTCGCCAAATGCAGTCCCTGGAACCACGGCTACATGCTCCTCATAAAGCAGTTTTTCACAAAACTCCTCTGAACACAGACCGGTCTTTTATACAAGGAAACACATAAAATGCGCCTTCCGGTTCAAAACAGGTCAGCCCCATCGAATTAAAGCCATCCACTACCAGACGGCGGCGCATGTCGTACTGTTCGCGCATATAAACAATGTCCTCATCGCCATTTTTTAAGGCTTCAATTGCGGCATACTGCGCTGTCGTCGGCGCGCTCATAATGCCATACTGATGGAGTTTTGTCATCGCCTTGATGATGTCCGCTGGACCAACCGCATATCCCAAACGCCATCCCGTCATGGCAAATGCTTTGGAGAATCCGTTCACCACAATGGTCCTTTCCCGCATGCCATCTATTGCGCTGAACGTGACATGGTTGGTATCCCCGTAAGTAAGGGCGCTGTAAATCTCGTCCGACAACACCATCAAATTGTTTTCCCGAACCACCTCCGCAATTGCCTGGAGATGTTCCCTGCGCATCACCGCACCGGTTGGATTGTTCGGATAGGGTAAAATGAGCAGCTTTGTCTTGGGCGTGATCTTGGCGCGCAGAGCCTCCGGAGTCACACGGAAACAGTCTTCCGCCTTGGTCTCCAAAACAACTGGAACCCCTCCTGCCATCTCTGTCAATGGCACATAACAAACAAAGAGGGTTCCGGAATGAGCACCTCATCCCCCGGGCAAATAAGAGAACGCAGACAGAGATCAATGGCCTCTGATCCGCCCACAGTGACAAGAATCTCATCTTTATCATTATAATCCACATGGTAATGGCGCTTGAGCCAACGCGCAATTTCCCGGCGCAGTTCCATAAAGCCACGGTTTGGAGAATACCACGTTTTGCCGTCCTCTAAGGAATGAATTCCTTCTTCTCGAACATGCCACGGAGTTGTAAAGTCCGGCTCTCCAATGGAGAGGGAGATCACATTTTCCATCTCATTGGCGATGT
The DNA here is from genome assembly GCF_046693725.1 of Anaeromassilibacillus sp. SJQ-1. Classification (NCBI taxonomy): domain Bacteria; kingdom Bacillati; phylum Bacillota; class Clostridia; order Eubacteriales; family Acutalibacteraceae; genus Anaeromassilibacillus; species Anaeromassilibacillus sp. SJQ-1. Next base: position 166,454 of record NZ_JBKEIV010000010.1, read on the forward strand.
CAAAGAAACGGCGGATACCGGATGGCTTGATCGCCTGCACCTTCTTGTTCAGCACGGTGCTATAGTCAATCACAGAGCACACTCCTTCTCTCATCGTTTTCATCCTCCGTATTGAGGACTACGCCGCCATCCTTGTAACGGGTCAAAATAAAATGGGTGGCCGTCGAAAGTACCGAATCCAGCAAGGACAAGCGGCGGGCAACAAACATTGCAATTTGTTGCATCGTATCCCCATGCACCATCACAGCCAAATCGAATCCGCCAGACATTAAATAAACGCTGTCCACCTCTTCAAACTGCATGATTTTTTGTGCGATCTCGTCAAATCCACGGTCGCGCTTCGGAGTAACGCGCAGTTCGATCAAGGCAAACGCCTTGTTTGCATCGGCTCGTTCCCAATTAATCAACGTCTGATAACCACGGATAATTCCCGCCTTTTCATAGGCGTCCATCTGGTTGCAGATTTCCGATTCAGGGCGGTCCAGCATGGTGGCCAGCTGGCGGGTAGTCAGACGGGCATTTTGATTCAACAATTCCAACAAACGATCCATGACATTCACTCCTCCAGTTAAAAATTGGAAGGTTCCAAAAGGACTGGAACCCTTGGCATCATCTGAAAAATCGGATAATAAGATATAGTATACATCAAATGAAGGCCAATGGAAATATCCAATCCATAAAATTAGAAGGCTCTTCCGATGTTTTCGGAAAAGCCTTCTCGTAAATCATGGGTGAATTGGATACGGCGCTCAGATCACTCAATGGGAAGCAGCTTTGGCTCGTGGTGGGAATACAGGGAAAAATGTGTAAAACCTGCTTTTTTAATCAATTCCATCCCTTGTTCCACGCCACCGCAGACGTCCGGCCAACGGTGTGCATCCGAACCAAGCGTTATGAGCTTTCCTCCCAATTCATGATACCGCTCTACAATCGGCAAATTCGGCATAGTATCCCCAATTTTTGGCGTAAGCCGCTGGTATTGACCTCCAAAGCCTTTCCCTTTTTAATCAATGCTTTTAAAACTTCATCGATGCGTCCGGAAAATTGTGCATTGTCGATGGCAAGGCCATGCTCCCCAACGATGTACCGCCAAGGATAAGTTAGATGTGCCAGAGAATCAAACTTTCCCCATTCGATGGTTTCCAAAATTTCGTCGAAATAAAGATGCAATACCTTTGTAATATCCACCTGACTGTAATCTAGCTCATAAAAATCGGGCATTCCCCGCACATTGTGTACGGAGGCAAGCACAAAATCAAAATCGCAGGCATCCAGAATTTCTTCCGCTGCCGCCAAGTTTTGCATGGGCTGCCCAATTTCCACCCCAGCCCGCACATGCAGGCGGCCATGAAATACAGCGGAAGCCTTACGCGCTTCGAAATACGACTGCCGAACCGAACGGTCATAACCGTCCTCTTCATAAACATTACACTCGCAGTGGTCCGTGATGGTCAATGCGTAAAGCCCCAACCGGCACGCACATTCGCATAACATCATCGTTGGGTCAGAAGCATCGCGGGAACAATCACTATGGGTGTGGCAATCCGAAAGATATCTATATTTCATTGTCCAACTCACTTTCTAAAAAAATCGGTCCATTATGTATGATCGCAAAGCAGAATCATCCGCCTTTTATTTGTATTCAGTCTAACATAGAATCGACTTTATTTATAGATGAATCCTTCCCATTTTGGCGTTGGAAAACGCTTCCGTTTTTAAACATATTTCCCAAGAGATGCATAAGCGGACCGCGCCGCCGCTGGATTTTACGCAGTTTAACCATATATTCTGTTGGATGTTTCGATTTGTTTTGCGCCCTCTTCTCTCTTTTTCAAGAATAACATCTGGCGCTTTTCCAAGGGAAAGGCCGCTCCCTTTTCTTGACATAAGATTCATTTCCGTTCATAATGAGGACAAGTATTTTGTGCATTCCGGACTGCATTTGTGCAGATTCGGAGAGCCTTTTTGGCCGTTTCGGCTGTATTCCAAAAAAGATAATTGGGAGGTTATTATTTATGCGTGCAGTCATCACCGTAATTGGAAAGGACATGGTGGGCATTCTGGCCCGCGTTTCCTCCATCTGTGCAGAGCATAACGTCAATGTTGTAGAAGTAACCCAGTCCGTCCTACAGGATCTGTTTGCCATGATTATGATGGTGGACATCTCTAAATGTTCCATCCCGTTCCAAGAGTTGGTGGATGCGCTCACCGCCATCGGAGAAGGCATGGGGCTGACCATCCATGTTATGCATGAGGACATCTTCAATTCCATGCATCGCATCTGATCAACCCTTTTAAGGTATTTGCTGCCTTTCTACATGCATGCCTTAAATCTTCATCAAATTTTTCTATTCATTTCTACAAGCTCTCGAGTAAAAGATAAGGAGTGAGTCCCAAATATGCTCAATTCCCACGATATTCTGGAAACGATCAATATGATCGACAATGAAAATCTGGATGTACGTACCATCACCATGGGGATTTCCCTGTTGGATTGCGCTGATAGCAATGTAGCGGCCGCGTGCGATAAAATTTATGATAAAATCTGCCGCTATGCCGGAAATCTCGTAAAGACCGGCGAGGACATCAGCAAAGAATATGGCATTCCGATCATTCACAAACGTATTTCTGTCACCCCCATCGCCATGTTGGCTGCTGCCTGCCCTGGAAGCAGCCCTGTGCACTTTGCTAAGGCTCTCGACCGGGCGGCAAAAACAACCGGTGTGAATTTCATTGGAGGTTATTCGGCACTGGTGCATAAGGGGTTTGGCCCGGGTGATTACGCTTTGATGGCCAGTATCCCCGAAGCACTCGCGGAAACGGAATTTGTTTGCTCATCGGTCAACATTGGCACAACGAAAGCGGGCATCAATATGGATGCCGTCCAAAAAATGGGCGGTATTGTCCGCGAGGTGGCAGAACGTACAGCGGATCGCGACTGTATTGGCGCTGCAAAGCTGGTTGTTTTCTGCAACGCTCCAGAGGATAACCCCTTTATGGCAGGCGCCTTTCACGGTCCCGGTGAACCGGATTGCGTCATCAACGTCGGTGTTTCCGGACCGGGCGTTGTACGGGCCGCTCTAGCCAAGGCTGGTGACTGTGACCTCTCCGGGGTGGCTGACATTGTAAAGAAAACTGCATTTAAAATCACCCGTATGGGCCAACTGGTCGCGCAGGAGGCCTCCCGCCGCCTGTTTGTCCCCTTCGGCATCGTTGACTTATCCTTGGCTCCAACGCCGGCGGTCGGCGATTCCGTGGCGCATATCTTAGAAGAGATGGGTTTGGAAAGCTGTGGTGCGCACGGTACGACCGCCGCGCTTGCCCTTCTAAATGATGCCGTCAAAAAAGGCGGTATAATGGCATCCTCCCACGTCGGCGGCCTTTCCGGTGCTTTCATTCCTGTGACGGAGGACGCCGGTATGATTGATGCCGCACGCTGTGGCGCGCTCTCTCTCGTCAAACTAGAGGCTATGACAGCAGTCTGCTCTGTGGGCCTCGATATGATTGCTGTTCCCGGCGATACCCCGGCCGAGGTGATCTCCGCCATTATTGCGGACGAGGCAGCCATCGGAATGGTCAATTCCAAGACAACCGCTGTACGTCTAATCCCTGCAATTGGGAAGAAGGCAGGCGAAGAGCTCAATTTTGGCGGACTTTTGGGGGGCGGCCCTGTTATGGAGGTCAACCGGTATTCCCCAGCAAAGTTTATCCACCGCGGTGGGCGTATTCCTGCACCCATGCAAAGCTTAAAGAATTAAATCGATATTGGCAGATTGGATAAATTTCTTCGGAATCTTTCCCGAATTTTCCCCTTCTAATTTAGTGGATTTAACGGAATTTGTATTGAAAAGCCCAAAAGAAACGACTATAATAGGAACCTAATTTTGCAAGAGCTTTTAAAATAACTTGCAAACATGAAGAATCAATGTGGTTCTGTGCGCTTTGGCAACTCTATCTGGATTTTGCCAAACGCTGCAGAACTGCTTGTGCGTATGCGGCCGATTGATACGGCCGAACAAATCTTACCGTTCGGAAGGAGGTTGCGGCCATGCAAGATATGATTAAAGAAATTGTGGATATGGACCGTAAAGCCAGAGAAATCACGGATGCTGCCCAGCTGGAAAAGGTCAATTCTGAAAAAGAAGTGGCTGAACGCCGTGAACGCATCCGAGAGGAATACCTCGCGCGTGCGCGCAAGCGCATCGCATTGAACGAGCCGCAGGAACGTGCAGCCGCTGAGGAGGAATGGAAAGGTAAAGCTGCGAGAAACCAGGCACTTTCACAACGCCTGGACGCCTTATATGAAGAGAAAGGCGACGAATGGGTACGAACCATCGTAGCCAGAGTGATTGGGGAGTGATCGTATGCTTTCCTCGTTAGCTTCCAATGCGATCCTTTCTAAGGCGCGCGCCATGTATGGAAAGCGTCTGACAAAGGAAAACTATCGGGAACTGCTAAATTGTAAGTCTGTGGGCGAGGTCGCCGGGTATCTAAAGAGTCGCACTGCCTACAACAAGGTGTTGGCAGGCATCAATGAAAATGAGGTTCATCGCGGCCAATTGGAAGGAAAGCTACGCCAGAAACTCTTTGAAGACTATGCGTCACTGTGCCGGTATGAGCTTTCTGTCGGGGAACATTTTGCCGACTATCTGTTGGAACACAGCGAGATCGAACAGATTTTGCATAGTCTGATGTATCTGGGCGCCGGCAATCCAGAGGAATACCTCTTTTCCCTCCCCGCTTTTTTGAACCGTCATACGCGCATCGACCTCTATGCGCTGGCACACGTCAAAACGTACGATGATTTGCTCAACGCGCTCAGCCATACTCCTTATCGGAAATTGATTGAACCGTTTCGGCCGATTCCAGGCATTCCAATGAACTACACTGGGATCGAAAATGCCCTATATACCTATTTGTATAAGAGTGCCTTTGCTATCATCGACCAATATACCCGCGGTGAGGCGGCCCGCCAACTGCGCGAAATGTTTCAGGTCTACATCGATCTGATCAATGTGTCGCGTATTGTCCGCCTCAAGGCGGTTTACCAAGAGGGGCCTGACTTCATCCGCAGTACCCTGCTTCCCTTTGGCACCATTCATCCACACCTTCTGGATGAGATGCTCGATGCGGAACCAGAAGATGTTTTGAACATTCTGGCAAAAGCACCGATTGGAAAACGTTGCCAGAAAATTGCACACACGTATATCGATCAAGTTCCTGACCGAATGAAATATTTAACCTGCCGTCATGACATCCGCTTTTCTACACATCCTTCCGTGGTGATGCTCTCTTATATCTTCTTAGCGCAGATCGAAATTCAGGACATCATCAACATCGTGGAAGGAATCCGTTATCAATTGGCGCCTGAAGAAATTCAAAAACTACTCACTGTTGCCGATTTTTCATGAAAGGAGGCGTGATGGTTGGCTGTACAGAAGATTAAGGTAGCGAGCATTATCGGCCGGATGATCGATCTAGACCGTGTGACTGCTGTCTGTGGAAAGTCCGGCTCGTTCCATCCGGACAATTCCCTCTCCTTTTATTCGGATACATCCGGTTTCTCTCCGTTAAATGAGGAGAACCCGTATTCTGCTCCACTCCAGAAACTTACCGATGCGGTGAATGGTTCCCATAAAAAACTGGTGCTTCTGGATGAATCGCAGATGGAAAATGTCCAATACTCCCGCGAAGAGTTGGACGCATATGTTCGCCGCCTTGCCACTTCCCTGAACGATTTACAAACAGAACGCACTCAAGCGCAGCAGGAAGTGGAGCGATTTACCCGCGAAATTGAACAAGTCAGCCACTTCGTCGGGATGGATTTGAATCTCGATGAAATTCACGACTGCAAATACATCAAGGTCCGTTTTGGCTCTCTTCCAAAAGAGGGCTACGAAAAATTGCAATCCTACAACCAGAATCCCTATGTCATCTTTTTCCCTTGTACCAGCGATGAGCAGCATTATTGGGGCGTTTATTTTGCGCCAATTGATGTTGTAAGCGAGGTAGACCGTATTTTTTCCAGCCTCTATTTTGAACGTACCAGCTTTACCGAGCTAAAGGGTACGCCGGAAAGTGGTGTGGAAGAACTGCGCGGCCTGCGCGATAAAGAAATCGCCCGCATCCAGCGCGTGGACCGGCAGATTGACGCACTCTGGAAACAGGAGGAAGAAGAGTGTCAGAAGGTCTTTTCCTTTTTGACAGAAAAATCTGTTTATTTTGGAATCCGCCGTTATGCGGCGCGGTACAATGACAATTTTATTTTGACCGGCTGGGTTCCGGCCGACCGCGAGCCAGACCTTCGACGAGCGCTCGGCCAACTGGAATCGGTCGAATACACCTTTGAAAATGCGGAAGAGGAGATGAGCCACTCTCCTCCCGTTGCACTAAAGAATAAAAAGATTTTCAAGCCTTTTGAGTTCTTTGTCGATATGTACGGCCTTCCCTCTTACGATGAGGTGGACCCCACACCGTTTGTTGCAATCACCTATGTGTTGCTGTTTGGCATCATGTTTGGAGATCTCGGACAGGGAATCTGCGTCTCCATCGTTGGATGGTTGATGTGGAAATTCAAAAAGATGAAACTCGGCAAGGCATTGATCCCCTGTGGAATTTCATCGGCTATTTTCGGAACGGTTTTTGGCTCTGTTTTTGGCTTTGAACATGTGTTGGACCCATTCTACCGGAACGTGTTCGGTCTGGACGAAAAACCCATCGAAGTGATGGAGCCAAACACTACAAACCTGATTATCTATTCAGCCGTAGGTATCGGCATGCTCCTGGTCGTTGTGGCCATTCTCATCAACATCTACTCTTGCCTGCGCAGAAGGCACTGGGAAAATGCCCTATTTGGTCCAAATGGGTTAGCAGGGCTTGTATTCTATGTGTCTTTGGTCGTGGGATTTGGAGGGCAGCTGATTTTTGGCTGGCAGATTGTCAACACCGCCTATGTGCTCGGTTTGATCGTACTGCCAATTGTGGTGATTTTCTTCCGGGAAGTGCTCGGGGGACTATTGGAGCGCCGCTCCGACTGGAAACCGGAGAGTTGGGGAAATTTCCTCATGCAGAATTTTTTTGAGGTTTTCGAATACCTGCTCAGCTATGCAACCAACACTATGTCCTTTCTGCGTGTAGGCGCATTTGTATTGGTTCATGCTGGTATGATGCTCGTGGTATTTACCTTGGCAGAAATGACCAGCGGCATTGGTTATATCCTGATTGCCGTCGTCGGCAATGTGTTTGTGATGGGTTTGGAAGGCCTGTTGGTGGGGATTCAGGTTCTGCGTCTGGAGTTTTATGAGATGTTCAGCCGCTTCTTTGACGGAGACGGCCGGCCATTTCATCCCGTTGTGGTTCGCAGGGATGCATAATGCGCACAAGTCTAGCCGGCAAAACGTGTACGCACATGTCCCCTGTTATCCTCTACGCCGGCCACTTTGGCGCGGCGAAACATAGATTCCAAAGCTGTGAAAAAATCATTTTTGGAGGTATTTGTCATGAGTATCGTGTTATGTATTCCAATCGTCTTTCTGGTTGTATCCGTGGCGCTCTCCATCCGTGCAGTAAAGCGTGGAAAGAAGACCAGCCAGGCTGTTGCAACCCAGTTAATCGCTTTCCTAGCTGTATGTGTCGTTACCTTTGCAGCGCCAATGATCGCATCTGCTGCTTCTGAGGACAGTACACCGGATACCACAGCCACTACATCGCAAACAGCTACGGCCCCGGTGGACAATTCCAAGGGGATGGGATTGCTTGCAGCCGCCTTGGTCACCGGTCTGGCTGGTATTGGCGGCGGTATCGCAGTCGCAGCGGCGGCCCCAGCGGCCATCGGAGCAACCAGCGAGGACCCGAAGGCTTTCGGTAAATCCCTGATTTTCGTGGCGTTGGGTGAAGGCATTGCTCTGTATGGCCTATTGATCTCCATTCTAATTCTGAATAAAGTATAACACAGGCGTGCCCACGGCCTACAGGAAGAAGGATTCATATGCGCTTTTATCTGATCAGCGACAACGTAGATACACAGGTCGGGATGCGTCTGGCAGGTATCGAAGGAATCGTGGTGCATGAGCCTGAGGAGGTCAAAAAAGCATTGACCGAAGCGATGGCAATGGAGGATGTCGCCGTCATTCTAATTACCGAACGACTACTCCAACTTTGCCCGGAAATGATCTACGATCTGAAGCTCAAAGCCAAGCGCCCGTTAATTGTGGAGATCCCCGACCGGCATGGCAATGGGCGCACCAAAGATTCCATTACCCGCTATGTCCGCGAGGCCATCGGGATTAAAATTTAGGCCGCTTCCCGGCAGAATGGGGGTTTGACATGGCTATCAATCACAACGATGAAAAAATCGGAAAATTCTATCAGGCGATCCTCCATTACGGCGAAGAGCAAAGAAAGAAGATCGAAGAAGAGGTCGCCGCATTTAAGCAAAAAGAATTGGACGAGGCAGAGGTTGAAGTTCTTACAGAGGCATATCACCTGATACAAAAGGAAATGGCCCAGATGCGCAGCGGCATTTCCCGCGAGATGGCACAGCGGGAGATGGACGGCCGGCGGGCCTTGCTGGAAAAACGCCGTGGGATTATGGAGCAGATTTTTTCACGAGCGGCGGAAGAACTGCGCTCCTATACACAAAAACCGGCGTATGCTGCCTTAATGCAAAAGTATGCCCGCAATCTAGCTGCCGTGTTCCAGCAGCCTGGTACAGTCATCCGCCTTCGCGAAGAGGATGCCCCTTATCAGCAGCAAATCGCGGAAGCATTTGGTCACCCCTGTACCTTTGAAACCGATCCCACCATCCGGATCGGTGGTCTCCGCGCTTACAACAGCGAGATGGGCGTCATGGCAGATGAAACCTTGGACGCCATGCTGGAGGAACAGCGCGGTTGGTTTGAAGAAAACTCTGGACTGACGGTGGCTGGATAGCCGTGCGGCCACAGGATGGGAAAGGAATGATCCAAACATGAAAAATGAAACGGTCATATACGGTATCAACGGCCCAGTCGTCACGGTCAAGGCCGCGCAGTCTTTCTCCATGATGGAGATGGTGTATGTCGGGAAGGAACGGCTGGTCGGTGAAGTCATCGGTATCACCAGCGCTTTTACCACGATTCAGGTATATGAAGAGACTACAGGCCTTCGCCCAGGAGAACCCGTAGTAGGAACGGGCAGCCCAATGAATGTCACGCTTGGTCCGGGCATCTTGGACAACATCTTTGACGGTATTGAGCGCCCCTTGAAAGCAATTGAAGAGGAGAGCGGTGCATTCATTTCCCGCGGCAGTTCCGTATCCTCGCTGGATTCCCAGCGTCAGTGGGAAATTACTGTCACTGTCAAACCGGGAGACCGGCTCAACAGCGGGGATATTTATGCTGAGTGCCCGGAAACACCGATCATTCGCCATAAATGTATGGTACCGCCACAATTAAACGGCGTTGTTCAAACGGTTGTCCCAAATGGACTGTATCGCATCAATGACACGATTGTGACTCTACAAGATGAGAATGGAGTACTGCATGCGCTCTCCCTCTGCCAGAAATGGCCGATCCGTATTCCGCGCCCAGTCTCTCAGCGTCTGCGGACCGATGTCCCATTGATTACCGGACAGCGGGTGATCGATACGCTCTTCCCCATCGCCAAAGGCGGCACAGCTGCCATTCCTGGTGGATTTGGCACGGGCAAAACCATGACGCAGCATCAGCTTGCGAAATGGTGTGATGCAGACATCATCATCTATGTCGGATGCGGCGAGCGCGGCAACGAGATGAGCCAGGTTCTGGATGAGTTTTCGGAATTGATCGACCCGAAATCCGGCCGTCCCATGACGGACCGCACGGTCCTGATTGCTAATACAAGCAACATGCCGGTGGCGGCGCGCGAGGCGTCCATCTACACCGGTATCACTTTGGCCGAATATTACCGCGATATGGGCTACCACGTCGCCATCATGGCCGATTCCACCTCCCGTTGGGCGGAAGCTCTCCGCGAAATCAGCGGACGCTTGGAAGAAATGCCGGCCGAGGAAGGCTTTCCTGCCTATTTGCCCAGCCGCCTGTCGGAATTTTATGAGCGTGCAGGCATGACCAAAAACCTCAACGGGACGGATGGTTCCGTCACGATTATTGGCGCCGTATCCCCGCAGGGGTCCGACTTTTCAGAGCCAGTTACACAGAACACCAAACGTTTTACCCGCTGTTTTTGGGCGCTGGATAAAGCGTTGGCCTATGCCCGCCACTATCCGGCAATCAACTGGACCCAGAGCTATAGCGAATATTTTGGCGATTTGGACCAGTGGTATACCGATCATGTCGGCGAGGAATTTGTCAAGTACCGTCAACGCATCTCCCATATCCTCCAGGAGGAAAATCAACTGATGGAGATCGTCAAGCTAATTGGTTCCGATGTTTTGCCGGACGATCAAAAACTGATTATTGAGACCGCGCGTGTCATTCGTGTCGGATTCCTCCAGCAAAATGCATTCCATGCAGACGATACCTTCGTACCACTGGAGAAACAAAAGCAAATGATGCGTGTCATTTTGCACCTCTATAAAAAAGCCAAGCAACTGGTCGCGGCCAGTGTCCCGATTTCTGGAATTGTCGAAACCGGTTTGTTTGACAAGTTAGTCAAAATGAAATACGACATACCAAACAATCAGCTGGAACAGTTCGACGAATATGTTAAAGAGATCGATGAAACGCTGTCCAGCATTGTCAACGCATAGGGAAGCAGGTGATAATATGATTCTGGATTATATCGGTGTCAAGGAGATCAATGGCTCCTTGATCGTTCTGGACGATGTAGAAAATGCTTCCTTTGAAGAGGTAGTCGACATCCGCATGGACGATGGCACGATGCGCCAGGGGCGTATTGTGCAAATGGAGGGCAAGCGCGTCGTGATTCAAGTGTTCGAAGGCACACGTGGTATCTCCCTCCAAAACACACGCACGCGGCTGTTGGGCCATCCGATGGAAATGCCGCTCTCTCCGGAAATTTTAGGGCGCGTCTTTGACGGCGCTGGCCGTCCGATTGACGGATTGGGCGATATTTTCCCGCTCAAGCGCGCGAACATCAACGGTACGCCGATCAACCCGGTCTCTCGAATTTATCCAAAGAACTACATCAATACCGGTATTTCCACCATTGACGTTCTGATGACCTTGATTCGGGGACAGAAGCTGCCGATCTTCTCCGGTTCCGGCATGAAGCATAACGAGTTAGCTGTCCAAATCGCACGTCAAGCCAAAATCAAGGATGCGAACGAGAACAATTTCGCCATCGTCTTCGCCGCCATGGGCGCCAAAAACGATGTAGCGGAATACTTCCGCCGTTCTTTTGACGAATCCGGTGTTCTACAAAAGGTGGTCATGTTCTTAAATCTTTCGAACGACCCGATCATCGAGCGTATATTGACCCCCCGTTGCGCTCTGACGGTTGCAGAATATCTTGCTTTTGAACTCGGCATGCATGTATTGGTCATCATGACGGATATGACGTCCTATGCGGAAGCGTTGCGCGAATTCAGCTCCAGCAAAGGCGAAATTCCCGGAAGAAAGGGTTATCCGGGCTATCTATATTCGGACTTGGCCTCCCTGTATGAACGCGCAGGCATGGTTCGCGGCAAAGAGGGGTCTGTCACACAGATTCCGATTCTTACCATGCCAAACGATGACGTCACCCACCCGGTCCCCGACTTGACCGGTTATATCACCGAAGGACAGATTGTTCTGGACCGCAGTCTGGACAACAGCGGCATCTATCCGCCAGTGTCCGTTCTCCCTTCGCTTTCCCGCCTGATGAAGGACGGCATTGGCGCCGGCTATACGCGCAAAGATCACTCTGCATTGTCCAATCAGCTCTTTGCCGCCTATGCAAAGGTGATGGATGCGCGATCACTGGCTTCCGTCATCGGCGAAGAAGAGCTTTCCCCTACAGACAAAAAATATCTAGAATTTGGCAAGCGATTCGAGAATCAATATGTCAACCAGGGATTCAATGAAAACCGCAGCATCGATGAGAGCCTTGACCTTGGTTGGAGGCTGCTGGCCACATTGCCGCGCGAAGAACTGGACCGCGTGGATGATGCTCTGCTCGATCAATATTATGAAAAGGCCAAAAAGCAGCTTGAATCAGAGGCGGAGCGAAAAGTCCAACCCGCCGAACAAGCGCCGTAACGTTGTGCCGGTAAGGAAAAGAGGGAACCCATTATGGCTAATCAAGTCGTACCTACCAAAGGAAACCTCCTGGCTACCAAGAAGTCCCTGGAACTCTCCCGTACTGGATTTGAACTGTTGGATCGGAAGCGCAATATCCTGATTCGCGAAATGATGGCGTTGATTGATCGTGCCAATTCCATCCAAGGAAAGATCGATCAAACCTATGAGGATGCCTATGCGGCTTTGCAGAGAGCTAATATTACATTGGGAATCTGCGGTGAACTTTCTCAGACTGTCCCGCTGGATGACGGTCTGAACGTAGCCTATCGCAGCGTTATGGGTGTAGAAATTCCCATGGTTTCCTTGACACCGCGCGATATCCCCATCCCCTTTGGCTTAAATACAACCAACATCCTGTTGGACGACGCCTATAATAAATTCAACGAAGTCAAGCGTTTAACCGCTGAATTGGCAGAGGTCGAAAACAGTGTGTACCGGTTGGCAGACGCCATCAAAAAGACGCAAAAGCGTGCCAATGCCTTGAAAAATATTATGATTCCTCGTTTTGAACAAACCGTCAAATTTATCACAGACGCATTGGAGGAAAAGGAACGCGAAGAATTTTCTCGTCTGAAAGTGATCAAAAGCCAAAAGGCCGAAAGGTCTGAGATTGCTTAGAAGTTGAGAGAAAAGCATAAGCACGCTGTCCCACTTTAGTCAAAGATCTCTTATCGGATTCGATCTTGCATGGGGGATTGCAAAAATAAAAACACAAAAACATGGGGTGGATTGCAAATAATCCACCCCGATGTTTTTTGAATTTGATTTATAAAAATGTACGTTTTAAATGCTTTAGATGTCCTCCAAGTCGACAATAGTCTTGTCCTCTGTAGACGCATAGTTCAACTTCTCGACGATCACCTTGGTATCACGCGCGATGACCAGCTCTTCGTTGGTGGGGATGACATAGACTGCCACCTGGGAATCAAATGTGGAAATTTTCCCTTCCTTGCCGCCAACCATCTCTTCGTTGCGTTCTGCATCGATCTTCAATCCGAGATAACGCAGGCCGCGGCAAATTGCATAACGGTGGTGCGGCTGATTTTCACCCAAACCAGCGGTAAAGACGACTGCATCCAGACCGTTCATCGCCGCCGCATAGGCGCCAATCTGCTTGATAATCTGATAGGCCAGCATATCATGTGCCAGGATTGCGCGCGGATTGCCTTCAATTGCAGCCTTCGTAACGTCGCGGTCGTCACTGGAAACACCGGAAACACCGAGCAGGCCCGATTTCTTATTGAGGACCTCATCCATTTGGCTGGGTGTCAAATTCTCTTTTTCCATCAGGAAGGTGACAATGGATGGGTCCAAAGAGCCGCAGCGGGTTCCCATCATAAAGCCATCCAGCGGCGTCAATCCCATACTGGTATCAATGACACGGCCATCCTGGATTGCTGCAATCGAAGAACCGTTCCCAATATGGCAGGTCACCATCTTGATGTCCTCCAACGGCTGATGCATCAAATGCGCACAATGGCGGCTGACATACCGGTGGGACGTTCCATGGAAGCCATAACGGCGGATTCCATATTTTTTATAATACTCGTAGGGGATCGCATACATATAGGCCTTGGGCGGCATTGTGGAATGGAACGAAGTATCAAATACCACAACCTCCGGAAGCTCTTCGCCAAATACCTTTTGGCAGGCAAGAATCCCTTCCAGCTCTGGGCCATTGTGCAGCGGGGCCAATGGGATCAAGCTGCGAATTCCCTCGATGACCTCATTGTTGACTAGAACAGACTTCCGGAAAATTGATCCGCCCTGTGCTACACGGTGGCCAATTGCACTGACCTCGTCCAGATTCTTAATCACGCCCACCTTTGCATCGGTCAATGCTTGTGTGACATACATGAATGCATCCGTGTGGTCCTTCATCGGGACCTGAACCCGTTTTCCACGGCCATCGGACGTTTTATGAATAAAGATGCTGCCGTCCATACCGATTCTTTCGCAATTGCCTTTGGCCAGCATCCGCTCGCTGTCCATGTCGATCAGCTGATACTTCAACGAGGAACTACCAGCATTGATAACCAAAACTTTCATTGGAAACCTCTCCTCCTGTTTTGCAGTGCACTGTCCCTCAGGATATATCGGGGATTTCGTCCGATACAGCCACACTGCTCTTTTCATCCGATATTGTCGTTTGGATAAAACAGAGAAAAATCTCTTTGGAACCAAATTTATTTTAAAAACATCAGACAATATGGTATTATTATAATAGTACAAGAATCGAACAAATTCAAGGAGTTTTCCAAGGAAATGCAGATTGCCGGAATTATTTGTGAATACAACCCGTTCCATTTGGGACACCTTGCCCTAGTAAAGGAAACCCGCAGGCAGGGCGCCACGCATATTGCCGCCGTTATGAGTGGAAACTACGTGCAACGCGGTGAGCCCGCCCTCCTCGATAAACATATGCGTGCAAAGCAAGCGCTCCTTTGCGGTGTGGATCTCGTTGTGGAGCTTCCCCTTCCCTGGGCGATGGCCCCCGCAGAAAAATTTGCACAGGGCGGCGTTTTTTTATTGGATTGCCTTGGGGCAGATGTCATCAGCTTCGGAAGTGAATGTGGGGATGCCGCTCGCTTGCTCTCTTTAGCGGATATCTTGCTCTCCCCTACATTTCCACCACTCCTGCATGATGAACTCGCCGCCGGTTGTACATTTGCCCGTGCACGGGAACGCGCCGTGGAGCGATTGGCTGGTCCAGATACCGCCCAGATTCTACAAAGCCCGAACAACACGCTGGGAGTAGAATATTGCAAGGCCATCCGCACCCTATCCTCGTCCCTGCGCGTCTTTACCATGAAGCGGATCGGCGCCGCACATGACTCTTTGGATATGAATGTACAAGCGGCCAGTGCCAGCCTGATCCGTTCTCTTACTGCTGAAAACGGGGCCTTTGCTGCCCACATGCCAACAGCGGCAGCGATGATTTTGCAAACTGAATTGGAAGCTGGACACGCTCCTGCATCCTTAACGCGGATGGAACGCGCCATTTTGGCAAAACTAAGAACCATGGAGCCAGCTGCATTCGCTTCTTTACCGGATGTCAGCGAAGGATTGGAAAACCGTTTGTACGCCGCTGTTCGAACAGCAGATTCACTTGAGACGCTCTATCAATCCGTCAAAACCAAGCGCTACCCTTTGGCAAGAATCCGCCGGCTGGTTCTCTCGGCTTTCCTGGGGATCAATCGTACCCATGCCGCAGGCCTTCCCCCGTATGTACGCATATTGGGAATGAATACGCGGGGAGCAGAAATTTTGCATGTATCAAAAATGACCACAAAACGCCCTATCATCGCCAATTCATCGGATATTTTATCTCTTGACAATGATGCGCGAAATGTGATTGAATTAGAGAGCCAATCAACGGACGTATATTCCCTTTTTCTTCCAATCCCCCAGCCCTGTGGGCGAGATTGGACGGCAGGAATATGCAAGATACGGGACAATATGCAGCTTCCTTTCCAGCATGATTCCGTCTCTTTTGCGGGGCCTCCGCAAGAATAAATTTTCATTTAAAGGACGTGTCATTCTTTTGGAGCTCAAGGAAATTGATTTTGAAAATTATGGAAAGTGTGTACAGCTCTCCAACGGCGTCATTGATGTTGTTGTGACCATCGATTGTGGTCCACGTATTGTACGCTTTGGGTTTGTTGGAGGCGAAAATGTTCTGTACAACGACTTGGAGCGCAAGTATAAAATGCAGAACGCATTCATGGACGACTATTATTCCGAAGGGGCGGCGTGTTATTTCTATGGTGGACACCGATTATGGCTCGCCCCTGAGAAGATGCCGGAATCCTATTTTCCAGATAACGATCCGGTCATTTATGCATTGCTTCCGGACGGCGTGACCTTTTCCTCGGCAAAACAGAAACAAAATGAAGTTCAAACCCGTTTGGAAATCGTTATGGGGGAAAACTCCTCTGATGTGATGCTGGTACACAGTGTCAAGAATTTTTCTAAGGATCGACAGATGCTCTCCCTTTGGCCCATCACGATGGTTCGTGGGGGCGGTTTGGAAATTATTCCACAAAACCGCGTTAATGAGGAGGATGAACTCCCGCCGAACCGTGTTTTAACGTTTTGGCCCTACACCGATCCGCGGGATAAACGTCTTTACATTGGAAACCGGTATATTACGATTCAGCACGATTCGTCGAACGAAAAGCCTCTTAAACTTGGCACCAATAATGCGCTCGGATGGGCCGCCTATGTAGATCGCACGTATACCCTCATCAAACGCTTTGTGCAGTCCGACGCTGCTTATCCGGATTACGGCAGTTCTTATGAGACGTATTGCAATGGGGATTATCTTTCCATGGAAACCATGAGTCCACTTTACCAGATTGAAGCGGGCGGGGCGTTGCGCCATGTGGAGAACCTTTCTTTGTTCCATACTTATAGTGATGTCTCCCCTACCGATGAAGATGGGATTACCCATTATATAGAAAATCTAAAATAATACGATTCTGTTGCAAAATAAAACAAGCGCCGGCAAGCAAATCATCCGCCCGGATAAGGATGTATTGTAGTTCTAGAGCGGCCCCAGGATGTTACGGCATCCTGGGGCCGTTTTGTTATGCCTGGCCGATGCAATTAAAGTAAATATTGACCTGCTGGGTATAGTGCTTTTTCTTGTACCGTCCGGAACGCTCGTGTATCTCAATTCTCTGGATAAACTCCCGCACCAGTTCCGGCGTTCGTTCCGCAATATCTGTGTACTTGTCCACCAGCTTGCGGAAGCGGTCGGCGTTCTGAAGCGTGTCCTGCCAGTTTGCAATCTCGTCTTTGAGCGTTTCTGTCTTTGCCTCCAGCTCCGCCTTTTCCAGTTTATAGCCTTTTACCAGTGTTTGAAACTGCCCGTCGGAGAGATGTCCCAAAACCAGCTCCTCGAAGGAACGGCGGAACAGCGTTTCCAGGTCTTTCAGCCGCCGTCCTCCCTTGTCCAGTTCCCGCTGCTTGGCCGCAAGCTCCTTTTTCACTCTGCTCTGGTGGCTGCTGGTAAGCCGCTGGAACAGCTCGTCCCAATGTTCCCTCGCCTCGGCAGACACCCGCCGAATCTCGCTCAGCACGATCTGCCGCAAGGCCGCTGTTTTGATGGTGTGGGGCGTGCAGTCCTCCTTATGGCAGTGGTACTTGCCGCAGACGAAGGTGTACTGGCTCTCGTCCCAGCTCCCGCACCGGCAAAGGTAGTACCGTGAGCCGCAGTCCGTGCAGTAAACCAGCCCGGAGAGCATATCCTGCTGTCTCATCTTGATGGGCCTCCGTTTGCCCTGCCGTACCCGCTGGACGATCTCCCAAGTGTCCAGGTCGATCAATGGCTCATGGGTTCCCCCAAAGCGGAGTATCTTGTCCGGCGGGTTCAAAAGGCTCTTTTTGTTCTTGAAGGATGGGGTATAGGTCCGGCAGTTGATGGTATTGCCGATATATTCCTCATGCTCCAGAATGCCGGCCACCGTGCTGCCGGACCGGGTGTAGGGCTTGTCCAGATTCAGAGCAGAGTTGCGGCCCCCTTTGGTGCGGTATGCGTAGGCGGTAGGGGTAAGGATCTTCTCCCGCGTAAGGATTCTGGCGAAACAGTAGGTTCTCTGCGGCTCGATCATGCCCCCTTTCTCCCGAAAACGCTGTAAGACGTTTTTTCGGGCAATCTTCAAAAATCACACCTGTAAAATCCGTTGAAAACACTGCTTTCAAGCGGCTATTCCTGCCTTACCCCGGAAAGCTCCTCTTTTCGGGTAAGCCCCTGTGGGGCCGGTACTGACGGCCTGCCCCGCGCCATAAGGGGAGCCTTCTTCCGTCCGGCAAATGAAAAAGCCATACACGATCCGAAACTATCTGTTCCGGCCGTGTATGGCTTCCTGTTTTTGATCTTCCGCCGAACTGCTTTGGGATGTAGACAGAACCGTACCGTTCGGGGTATTGTGTCTTCTCCCTGTCTTACAAAGAGAGTAGCGCAGGTGAAGGGATTTGTCAAGAGCACTTGCTGAAATTTCCTTTATGCGTGATGACATGAAGGCTTATGATAAAGCGCAGGATCGATTGGTTAAGATCCAACTATAGGCGATGAAATATGTCCAGAAAATATTTTTTCTGCTCAACCATTTTGCGCCTTATAGCCCTCGCCCCAGATCCACATGGCATCCAGGATTGGTTTCAGGCTTTTTCCAAGTCGGTCAGGCTGTACTCCACCCGTGGCGGGACCTCTGCGTATACTTGGCGATTGACAAGGCCCTTTTCTTCCATATCCCGAAGCTGGGCGGTCAGAACCTTCTGCGATACGCTGCCAATGGATTTCTTTAACTCTCCAAACCGCTTTGTTCCAGGCATGAGGTCACGCAGAATCAGGACTTTCCACTTGTCTCCGATCAGCATAAGCGTTGTTTCTCACCGGGCAGGCGGGCAACTCCTTTGTTTGCTGCATGGTATCACTTCCTTTCAATAGTTTCTTTTTAAGTAACTACAGCACAATAAAGTGCTTACTTTACAATAGATACTTACAGATTTATTATAATATTGCAAGACAAAAATTGCAATCCCCAAAACCTACATTCAAAATCAGGAGGTATTCATCTTGAACGAAGTCGTAAAGTTTTTGCAGGAAAATCCCGTACAGTATCTGGCTACTGTAGGCCGTGACGGCAAGGCCAAGTGCCGCCCCTTCATGTTTGCCGGTGAACTGGACGGCAAGCTGTGGTTCTGCACCAACAACCAGAAGGAAGTCTACAAAGATATGCAGGCCAACCCCAATATCGAAGTTTCCGTTTCCAGCCCGGCCTATGCGTGGATTCGTCTGAACGGCAAGGCTGTGTTTGAGAACAACATGGCTGCCAAGGCTATGTGCATCCAGAACCCCATCGTCAAGGGGCAGTACGGCGAGGCTACCAATCCTATCTTTGAGGCGTTCTACCTGAAGGATGTTCATGCAGTAATCGCCGACTTCTCCGGCAACCCGCCCAAGGAATACGACCTGTAAACAGAACTCAAATATCTTCGGGGCAAGGTGAAATTCCTGACCGGCAGTAACAGTCTGCGAACTGCAAGGGCAGCCGAAACGGTGCAATTCCGTTACCGACAGTAAAAGTCTGGACGAGAGAGGATATGACAAGAACAGCCCCGCAAGTGTCAGACTTCGCGGGGCTTGTTCTTAATCTAAATCATATCTCAATAGGAGAATTATGGAGAAAACAATTACTGTCCGAAGGAAATCATCCATCCAGAATGTGCGTATGCTTACAATGACCGCCGTACTTTCTGCCATCGCCTTTGTGCTCGCTTTTTTTGAATTTCCTGTTCCGCTGTCTCCAACCTTTGCGCGTATGGATTTGTCGGATTTGCCCGCACTGATCGGAGCTTTTGCATACGGTCCTGTATCGGGCATATTGATTGAATTTGTCAAAAACGCCTTGCAGCTGCTCACTTCCTCTACTGGTGGAATCGGTGAACTTGCGAATTTTATCATGGGAAGCAGTTTTGTGGTAACTGCCGGGCTTATCTATAAATTTCACAAAACAAAGAAAACGGCGATGCTTGCCTGCTTGATTGCCAGCATCGTTATGGGAGTTGGAGCGGCCATTGTCAACTACTTTATTCTGCTTCCCATATTTGAAGTATTTATGCCGCTCGACCAACTGATTGCTTCTTTTGGTGAGTTTATCCCATTCATCAAGACCAAATTGGATGTTGTACTGTTCAATGCATTCCCATTTAATTTGCTGAAAGGAATTGGGATCAGCATTGTCACCATGCCGCTTTACAAACGGCTTACCCCTACCTTAAAGGGCAGGCTGAAATAGGAGGTTCCTTATGCAGACAAAAGATTATTTGCAATACATCGTGGAGAAAATCCACTCCACCGTTTTTGCCACGACGGACAGCGAGGGACGACCAGTCACCTGCGCCATTGACATCATGGACTACGATGAAAACGGCCTTTACTTCCTGACTGCAAAGGGGAAGAATTTTTATAACCGTTTGAAATCCAATGAAAATATCGCATTTACCGCCATGAAGGGCGAAGATACCCTTTCCTGTGTGGCCGTGTCGGTGCAGGGTAAGGCAAAGGAAACCGGGCCGGACAGCCTGCCCGACCTGTTCCGAAAAAATCCGTACATGGAAAAAATCTATCCCGATGTGCGCTCTCGCAGCGCCCTTACGGTTTTCAGAATTTACGAAGGGACGGGAGAATGGTTTGACCTTTCCAAACAGCCGATTGAACGCGCCAGTTTTTCCTTCGGTGGTGCGCAGACAGAGAAAACCGGCTACTTTGTGACAGACAAGTGTATTGGCTGTAAGCTGTGCTATTCCAAGTGCCCGCAGAAGTGCATTGATATTTCGGCAAAGCCCGCCATCATCCGGCAGGAACACTGTTTGCATTGCGGGAACTGCTATGAGATCTGCCCACAAGGGCGATTGAGCGGAGGTAAGACGGATGACACAGGACGAAAGATCGGATTATCTGCTCCGCTATCTGCTGGCGGAACGCAAAGAATATACAGAGATTCATGTGCCGGATACTCTCTCGGAAAGCGGCGGCTTCTGCGCAGCCTGATGAATGTACGCCCGCCTATCCCGGCAAGTGAGGATTTTCTGAATGTATAAGACGCTTACCTGCGGGAGCGTCTTGCCAAAAAGGGTGTTACAAAGCTGGCCGATCTGGCGCCGGTACAACCTGGACTTTATCTCTGGCAGGGTGATATTACTACCCTTGCCGCTGATGCTATTGTGAATGCGGCAAATAGCCGGCTGCTGGGCTGCTTCGTCCCCTGTCACGGCTGCATCGACAACGCCATTCACACCTATGCGGGGGTACAGCTTCGTCTGGAATGTGCCCGTGTCATGGCGGGGCAGAAGAAAGAAGAACCCGCCGGCAGGGCAAAAATCACGAAAGCGTATAGCCTGCCATGCCGCTATGTACTGCACACCGTTGGCCCGATCATCTATGGAGCCGTAACAAAAAATGACCGGGAACTATTGGCAAGCTGCTACCGCACCTGTTTGGATCTGGCGGCGGAAAAAGGCCTACATAGCGTAGCCTTCTGCTGTATCTCCACTGGCGAGTTTCATTTCCCGGCTGACCTGGCCGCACAGCTCGCCATACGGACAGTCAGGGAATGGCAGCAGAAAAATCCTGATAAAATCGAGGTGATTTTCAATGTTTTCAAGGATAACGACTATGAAATCTACAACCGACTGCTACGATAATATTACGCGGCTCAAAGAGGAACTGGACACGGCGGACGCAGTGGTGATCGGAGCCGGTTCCGGGCTTTCCGCTTCCGCCGGGTTCACCTATACCGGCGAACGCTTCCGCCAGTATTTCGGGGATTTTATTGAGAAATACGGCTTCCATGATATGTATTCCGGCGGCTTCTATCCCTTTGACGGTCTGGAAGAACACTGGGCATATTGGAGTCGGTATATCTACATCAACCGGTATCTGGATGCCCCAAATCCGGTTTACCATGACCTCTTGAAGCTGGTGCAGGACAAAGAGTATTTTGTTCTGACCACCAATGTAGATCACTGTTTTCAGAAGGCCGGGTTTGATAAACACCGTCTGTTCTACACCCAGGGCGACTATGGCCTTTGGCAGTGTTCCAAGCCCTGCCACCAAAAGACCTATGACAACGAAGCTGTTGTCAGAAGAATGATGGCTGAACAAAAGGATATGAAAATTCCCAGTGAATTGGTGCCGCACTGTCCCCGTTGTGGTACACCTATGTCCATGAACCTGCGGGCGGACGATACCTTTGTGGAGGACGAGGGCTGGCACGCCGCCGCCCAGCGTTATACGGATTTTCTGCGCCGTCACGAGGAGCAACATATTCTCTTTCTGGAACTGGGCGTAGGCGGCAATACACCGGCCATTATCAAATATCCATTTTGGAGGATGACCTATCAAAATCCCAAGGCGGTTTACGCTTGCGTCAACCTGTCAGAAGCATACTGCCCGAAAGAAATCCAGAAGCGGGCGATTTGCATTGACGGGGATATTGGAAAACTTTTGTGTGAACTGTGCCTTAAACCCAATGCAGCCGCTAAAAGCCAGGTATTTCACACCTAAAAAAGATTTTTGGGCGAATATCATTGGAGATTGTGTGGGCGACATGCTTGCAGATGATTGGTTAGGTGTGTGTATGGAAGAAATCATTGTGGTACGGGCAGTTGATTCGGACGGCACTATTTTTCAGACGATTATGGCCGCATTGCACGATAAATCAGTCCAAACTGTAGAAGTATCCTCTTCCATACTATCCTTTGGCGATGTCGAACTTTATCCGGCATTTCGGCGTGTGTTAAAAGCCGGAAAAGAAATTCATTTGAACTATGGAGAATATTCCATGCTATATTGCCTTGTGAAACATTCAGGCAGAGTATTTACAAAAGATCAACTCTATGCCTCGGCTTGGGATTCAAAACGGTATTTCGGTTCCAATACAGTAGAAACACAATCTGCCGTCTGCGAAAAAAGCTGGAGCCTGATCCACGGCATCCAATATACATTAAGAAGATAATTCAGGTTGAATACAAATTCGTGCCGCCGGAGAAAGTATAAAAATTGTCCATGAGCTGCATTGGGAGAACAAGAAAATCCGGGAGAGGAATAAAATCCTCTCCCGGATTTTTTTGTCATCTTGCGGTTAATACAACCGTCTGCAATACAATCTTTTCAACCATGCTCTTTAAGCTGTTCCAGTGGCGCGTGCGCTCCAGAATATCGCTTGTCACCGGCATGGGATCGTCAAGCAGAATCCATGGGATCAGACGCTCTACTTGTTCTGCGGCATCTTTTTGAACCCGGTGCATCATTTCCATGAGTGATTCATTCATTTTTTTAGTGCCATATAGCGATCCGGGTGATTGTGCGCAGATAAGCGAGCGCCATCCTCCCATATCGCCCCAGCGGACGGTCATCTTCCGCACAGCTGGAATTTTAAATGTTTGGCAATAACACATCCCATCCTGCTCATGGTAGGATAAGTTAAGATTCGGCTTTTGCATTTTTGTGTGCCTCCATTGATTTGGATTTTGTCGCAAGTCCATGAAACCAATCTGACTCACACTCTATCAAAAGTCTTTCTTAACATCCTTATCCGTACGGGCCGAATGTTTGCCGGCGCTTGTTTTATCATTAATTCCCGTGTACCGTATACAGAAAAACCATACGATAGCTTTTTAAAGTGTTCCAAAAATGCGGTCCCCTGCGTCTCCCAACCCGGGAACAATGTAACCAATCTCATTTAGATGGTCATCTACAGCAGCGCAATAGATCTGAATGTCCGGATGCGCCTCGGTCAAAGCTTTTACCCCTTCTGGCGCCGCAATAATGCACATAAATTTGATACTCTTCGGATGGCTACGCTTAATGATGCTGATGGCGTCAATCGCAGAACCACCGGTCGCAAGCATGGGGTCCAAAACGATTACATCGCGCTCCGTAATGTCCTGCGGCAACTTGCTGTAGTACTCCACTGGCTGAAGAGTCTTGTGATCGCGATAGAGACCAATGTGCCCGACCTTTGCTGCTGGAACCATCTCCAATACGCCTTCTACCATGCCAAGACCCGCGCGCAAAATCGGTACAAAGGCCAATTTGCGGCCTGCAATTACCTTTGTAGTCGCCTCTCCCATCGGTGTCTCGATATGCACCTCCTGAAGAGGAAGATCGCGTGTCGCCTCATAGCACATTAACATCGCAATTTCGCCCACTAACTCACGAAACTCCTTCGAGCCCGTATTTTTATCACGCAGGTATGTGAGCTTGTGTTGAATCAACGGATGGTCCATGACAAAAACCTGATTTTCCATTTGTTTTCCCCCATTTTATATTCAGTGATGAATAACGTCCCAATCGAATCACAGCGCAGGCGGCACTGTATTTTCCCTATGTTTCTTTATAGCTCTCCGCGTTCTATTGCAGCAATCTGATCCACCCGTCTCTGGTGGCGCCCACCTTCAAACTCTGTTGATAAAAAGACTTTGACCAATTCGACCGCTTTCTGTTCGTCGATCACACGTCCTCCCATGCAGAGAACATTCGCGTTGTTATGGCGGCGGGTCATCTCCACACAATAAGAATCAGAACATACCGCTGCACGGATTCCATCCACCTTATTTGCAGCAATACTCATCCCAATCCCTGTGCCACAACACAAAATTCCATATTCTCCTTCGCCCTTCACCACTCCATGCGCCACTTTTGAAGCGATGGGCACATAATCAATCGATTCCGTGTCAAACGTTCCAAAGTCTTTACATGCAATAGCATTCTGTTCC
Organism: Anaeromassilibacillus sp. SJQ-1; assembly: GCF_046693725.1. NCBI lineage: Bacteria > Bacillati > Bacillota > Clostridia > Eubacteriales > Acutalibacteraceae > Anaeromassilibacillus > Anaeromassilibacillus sp. SJQ-1. Next base: position 190,963 of record NZ_JBKEIV010000010.1, read on the forward strand.
AAATATTTTTTGATTGCGTCCTTCAAACCGACGCCGCCGTGATCGGCTCCTAACAAAATCATGCAATTCCTTCTTTCTATATTCCATCAGGCCACTTTAACAGAAAACTGCGGCACTGGCACGCCCCCATCCGGGGTTGCATAGACATAAGTCTGGGTCCCCGTCGCATTTGCTGCGGCCGTTACTGCATAAATAGCATAATTACCGGATGTTTTTGCCAATTGAACGCCCACAGCTCCGTTTCCTGTACGAACATGGGGCAAGATCAAGGAACCTCCCCCATTATAAGTCAACTTAAAGTAATAGGTCTGTCCCGGGTGTAAAGTCAGCTGGCCACTTGTATCGCTCTGATAAAGCTCGCCTTTGACTGTCAATGGGAATTTTTTAGACGTTCCACTTTCGGTGATGATCTCAATATCCGTGCTTCCCTCCTGGAGACCTTCCAGCTGGAAATAATACGAACCATCCGTATCTGCCCGCAATAATTCGACCTCTGCAATCTTACTGTCCGCAGCACGCGCAACCACTACTTGGTTTGGCGACGCCTGTGCCTTAAAAACATACGTGGAACCCTTTCGACATGTATAAGCAGTGGTATCCACCGTTAAGGTCGTATTCGAACGATACTTCGTCTCCATTTGTGAAATGAACTGCTTCCAATCCATATTGTCCAAAATGGTGCTATAGGCGGGCGATGGAAGGTGCTTCCAGTTTTTATGCTGATTTTTGCTGTTTCCCGCCTTCATGTCGCTGGTCAATAACATGTCGGCTGAATATTGCCCCGGCCGATCCGGTGCGCTGTCATCCCATGTAACGTCCACATGATACCAAGCACCGTCCAGCTGGACTGCATTCCAAGCGTGGTTCATCGTATCGCTTTCTACAATTGCGCACGGAATTCCCAGCTGTTGCATCAGCAACTCAAATGCCAATGAGTATCCTTGGCAAACCGCTTTACGTTTTACCAATGCACCATATGCAGTATAAGAATCCCTTGGAATCGTGTCCTGTTGATAATTTTCGTAATCGTAAGCGCAGGTCAGCGCCAAATAATTATGAATCTGTACAACCTTTTCTGTTGCCGTCATAGTGGGATCAATACACGAAAGCGCCGCCTGCATGGACTGTGTCAATTCCTCCCGCATACTTTGTACGGTCGCTTTATCGTACGTATTTCGTGGAATCATATCCACAACGATTCCATTCTTGTTGGCGTGGTACGTACAGCCTTCCACATAAAATAACCACGGGTCCTCACGCAAAATGGCATCATACAAGTTGGAAAACTGCTGTTCTGTGATCTGGTACTGGACCAATTGGATGCTCTCACTCATGTTGGTTAAACCTTTATGAATAGCCTCCTTGGCCTGCTCCAAGTTGCTTTCCGGCTCCTGTTGGACAGTCGAAACCGCGGCAGCATTCGACCCAACCTCTGCTGCAAAAGCAGAAGGCCCCCAACTGGACGTCAGCAGAAGCACAGCTAAAAGTGTGCTGACAAGTCGTTTCCTCTTCATCTTGATTCCCTTTCCGGCTACATTTGAGCAGCCTGCCGTTTTTTCAGTTCTCGTTCCGCCTGCGGCATACGCAGGTAGACCGGGGCTAAAGCCGCAGCAGTCAGGGTCTCTCCTCTTTTATATAACCCCTCTGCAACCTCCGCAACCCCCCAAGCGGTTTGGTACAAAGGGACTCTGGCGGTAATTGAGCGCCAAGAACTCGTAATCGTTCATTATTATAGCACAATTTTGCGCCATCACCAACTAAAAACAATGATTTTTGTCTCTCCAACTGTTCCAGTTCTGCTACAAGATCCACGATGGCAAGTGCACGGTCCTCCGTTATCCGCGTGATGGTTCCCTCTTGTGCCCGGAATAAAGCATTATATACCTGCCCACAGCGGGCATCCATCACCGCACAGATCCAGCCATCCACATGCGCTAAATTGTGCGCCATGGCTTCCAACGTGGAAACACCCACACAGGGCTTTCTCTGGGCCATTGCAAGCCCCTTGACACTTGCTACGCCAATTCGTACGCCAGTAAACGACCCTGGTCCAGCTGAAACAGCAAACAAATCGATGCTATCCAACGATATACGGGCACAATCTAACACCCCACCAATCATTGGCATCAAAGTCTGACTATGGGTCAAACGCGTATTGGTAAAAAATTCCCCCAACCGTTTGCCGTCCTCCCGAATAGCGGCAGATGCAGCACCGGCTGAAGAGTCTATTGCAAGGATTCTCAAAGAATCATCCCCTCCATGTTCAATCCATCGATCTGGAAAATCCGCTCGTCCTCTGTCGCGCCGCGTGAAATTTCTATACGCACAGCGTTCTCGGGTAAAGCATTTTCAATATTCTCACTCCACTCAATCACCAACACGCCGCCACAATTTAGATAATCAAAGAAGCCCGTGGAATAGAGATCATCCCAACCATCCACACGGAACATGTCAAAGTGAAAGATGGGCATAAGCCCATGATACTCATGAACCAACGCGAAGGTAGGGCTGGAAACACCGTCCTCCACACCGAGTCCTCGCGCCAGCCCCCGTGTAAAGGCAGTCTTTCCCATTCCCATGCCGCCAAACAGCGCCAGTACTTCTCCTCCAGAAAGTTGCTGAGCGATTTTTTCTCCCAACACTTCTGTTTCCCTCGGAGAATGGGTTACGTAGGTCAAATTTCTCACCTCAGAACAAGCCAGATATTTTTCCGCAAGCGTCCACATCAATTCGTTCTGCCGCCGGTTCTTTCGGCAAACCAGGCATAGTCATGATGTCTCCCGCGTAGGCCACTACAAATCCTGCGCCATTGGAAAGCCGCAGGTCTCGAATTGTAATCTGAAACCCCGTGGGGCGCCCCAACAAGGCTGCATTATCCGAAAGAGAATACTGTGTCTTGGCAATGCATACCGGCATCGAATCGCCGCCGAGAGCTGCAATTTCTTTGAGCGCCTTCTCTGCCTGCGCGGTATAGGTCACGCCATCCGCACCGTAGATTTCCTTCGCAATGACCGCGATCTTTTCGCGCACAGGCAAATCGCTTGCATAGACCGGCTGAAATGCAGAGGGCTGTTCTGCAGCCATACACACCTTGCGGGCTAAATCCATGCCGCCCTCTCCGCCTTTGGCAAATACCTCGCTGAGTGCGAATTCCGCACCGTTTTCTTTACAATACTGTTCAATATACGAAAGCTCGGCATCCGTATCCGTTCCAAAGCGATTGATTGCCACCACCACAGGGATGCCATACTTACGCATATTCTGGATATGTGCTCCCAGGTTGACAATTCCTCTTTTCAAAGCTTCCATATTTTCGTTTCCTGTCTCTGCCTTTGGAACTCCGCCATTGTATTTCAGTGCGCGAGCGGTTGCGACAATCACTACTGCGTTGGGCTTCAATCCTGCTAAACGGCATTTTATGTCAAAGAATTTCTCTGCACCCAAGTCGGAACCAAATCCTGCTTCTGTGATGCAGTAATCCGCCAATTTCAGCGCCAAACGGGTAGCGCGTACAGAATTGCAGCCATGCGCGATATTCGCAAATGGACCGCCGTGCATAATAACTGGCGTTCCTTCCAACGTCTGAACCAGATTCGGTTGGATCGCCTCGCGCAACAGCGCTGCCATCGCCCCCTCTGCTTTCAAATCTTTTGCATAGACAGGTTCCCCGTCCAGATTATACGCAATTAAAATTTTCCCCAAGCGTTCCTTGAGGTCACGGCTATCCGATGCCAAGCACAGAATTGCCATTACCTCGCTGGCCACTGTGATGATGAATCCATCCTCACGTGGAATTCCATTGAGCTTTCCTCCAAGCCCTACCACTACATTTCGCAGTGCGCGGTCGTTCATATCCAGACAACGCTTGATGAGTATACGGCGCTGGTCAATGCGCAGAACATTTCCCTGCTGCAAATGATTGTCGAGCATAGCACAAAGCAAATTATTGGCCGAAGTCAAAGCGTGCATGTCACCTGTAAAATGGAGGTTGATGTCCTCCATCGGTACCACTTGTGCATAGCCGCCACCTGCTGCTCCACCCTTTATTCCAAATACTGGCCCAAGGGACGGTTCTCGCAGGGCGATGATTGCTTTTTTGCCGATTTTCGCCATGGCCTCTCCAAGACCTGCTGTTGTAGTGGTTTTGCCTTCCCCTGCTGGGGTTGGATTGATTGCTGTCACCAGGATCAATTTGCCATCTTTCTGATCCTTCAGGCGATTATACAGAGAATCGTTCAATTTTGCCTTATATCTTCCATAAGGCTCCAGCTCCTCTTCGCCAATACCAAGAGAAGCGGCGATCTCTGCGATGGGTCTCATCTCTGTCTGCTGGGCAATCTCGATATCCGTCAGCATTCCCATTCTCCTTTTCAAAACGGCGCGGTATCTCTTCCGGCCAACCGCGCTCCAAATCATAGAATTATCAAAATTATACCACAAGAGGGCAAAGTAGAAAAGGGATAAACCAATCCGTTTTGTAGATCGTCGTCCATTTCGAAATCGTAGGGAATGTGTTATAATAACCTCACGCCGTGACCAGAGCCGGTTCCGCTAAAGCTCGCCTCCTTCCGACGGCTGAGAGAGCATTGAAACATCCGGCTTTGTGGCTTCGCAAATTTTCTCTTGGCACCTTTCCATTCTTCAAGCTTGGATGTTTTAGATAACCTCACATCGTAACCGGAAGCCGGTTTCGCCAGAGCTTACCTCCTTGAACAATTTGGCCTAAAGCGGCTAAACAGGAAACGTGGTTCTTTATTTCATAAAAAGAGCTACATCGTCCTTTGTCAAACAATCAATAAACCGGAAAAGGGGTTTTAATATGTGGATTCTAGAACAATATCGAAAAGCTGGATGTTTCTTTCGTGAAAAACTATGCAAACTGTTTCTCGTCCTCTGTATTTCATTTGTTGGGTTGAGTGTTCTGTCCGGCATTGCTTTAGCTACCTATCCAGATATTTTAAATGAATTCATCCAGCAGATTGTTACTGGATTTGAGGAAAAAGGTCTCTTTGAGGAAGGTGGCGATCTCATTTTTTCACCTGTTTTTTAACAATGTCACTGCGTCTGCCACTTCAACGATTCTGGGTGGCATTCCCTTTTCTTTCTGACAGTGTTGCCAGTCCTTGCAAATGCACTGGTACTCGGAGCGATGGGTGCCCTTTATCAAACGTATGGGATCGGCCTCGAAGTATTCTTCGTTGGGATTCTACCACATGGAATTTTAGAACTTCCCGCTCTACTGGCTTCGTTTGCTCTTGGTCTGTATTTGTGTTGGGTGCTCACAGCCAAAATTTGTGGACAGCGGGAACGCTCTTTTTTCCAAGCACTTAACCAGTCAGCACGTTTTTATGTGCTGATCGTTCTTCCTCTTCTTTTCGTGGCCGCTGTCATTGAAACCTATGTGACCCCTGCGTTGATGCAGATATGCTTCGGGGCTTAGCAGGTATCCCAATATCTCGATCATCTTTTAAGATTTCCTTAAGAAATCAATTTGGTTTTTTGTAAGGAGTTTCTCCTATCATAAAAATACGGACAAAACTTTGGGTAAAAAGGATTTGAGACTATGAACGAAGGTAGTATTCTGGTGGTGGACGACGATCATGAGATCGTTCGATCGATTGCAATTCATTTGGAAAGAGAAGGATATTCCGTTTTGTGTGCCTACAATGGCCTGGAAGCATTGGATACCGTGATGAGCCAACAAGTCGGTCTGATCATCATCGATGTGATGATGCCAAAAATGGATGGCTTATCCGCCATTATGAAAATTCGCGAGAAGCGTAATCTTCCAATCATTGTGCTCTCGGCCAAAAGTGAAGACACCGACAAAATCCTGGGCCTCTCTATGGGAGCAGATGATTACGTAACAAAACCTTTCAATCCTATGGAATTGGTGGCGCGCGTGCGTTCCCAGCTGCGCCGGTATACCAGCTTAGGCGACATTCATGCACAGCAAGGAAATCATATGATTGTAAATGGCCGTTTAAGCTATAATACCGAGGAGCATAGCTTGGCCGCAGATGGAGAACCAGTCAAATTAACTGCAACGGAGACAAAGATCATCGATCTTTTGATGCGGAACATCGGCCGTATTTTTCCAGCAGAAGAAATCTATCGTCGGGTTTGGAATGAACCTGCATTCTCCGCTGAGAATACGGTGATGGTTCATATTCGCCGCATTCGTGAAAAAATCGAACTCAACCCAAAGGAGCCCGAATATCTAAAGGTGGTATGGGGAATTGGATACAAAATTGAAAAAAAGTAAAGCAATTGTCAGCCTTGTCAGCTTTTTCCTCAGCATAGGCATTTTAATCGCCACCGCCATTTTTGGCATATCATTTCTGGTTAATTACGATTATGCCATGCAGTACATCGACGACTTGTATCAAGAAGATTATCAGGAAACCAATGCATTCCGTTCCGAGCTCTCTCGGACCCTCAATTATATTTTGCGTTCGATGAACGCCTATTCAAGTACTTCTACAGGGGCCGTTTGGGAAGGAGACGACCTTGCTAGCCCCTACGAAGACTACATCTATTACCTTTCTGAGGATAACAATTCATTTGGATTGGATAACGATACAGCAAGAAACCTTCTATATCAGGCGGGAACTTCTTCGGATACGGACATGTACACCAACGATACGGAGCACAGAAACCTTTATCGAGGCGCTCTCCCCGATGGATACAATTTTCGCCTGATCTTTGATGGGAAAACCGTTTCTATCGAAAAAGATGGGAAAACAATCGACGTCTATGGGGACGGTTTTTACCGCAGTAACGCAGGGATGTGGAATGTACCGGGTTATGAAAACATGGCATCTAATTCTGCGTATGAAGACCTGCGTGTCTGTTTAGTGGCACGGAAAGTCCCTGTCGAACCGGTAAATGGATATAGTGCACTCTATGATATTACGCAGCGAGGTGCAGAAACGCTTTTGTTTCTCCGGATCTGGGGTTGTATTGTCATCCTCTCCGTCATTCTATTGGTGTTTGCGTTCCTTTGGAGAAAGGAACGGCGGGAGTTGAGCCGCCGGATCGCCGCAAGAACGGCTAAAATGTATTTTGAATGGAAATTCGTCTTTGTGATTCTGGTCATTATACTAACCACAGGATTTACCAGCAGCGGTATCCCTTCAAATGTGATCTTTTTCCTTTTATCGTTACCTGGATACTACGTGATTGCAGTCGATTTGCGCTACAATCGTGGGAGTTGGCGGCATAATGTCATCAATACCATGTTGCACCGCCATGCCAAGCACCGTAGCGAACTTGAACAGAAACTCCCTTTAGAGCGTCGTCTACTGGAACGTTGGGACGACTTTATGAAATGTGAAGCGGTTACCTTTGGCATTGGACTCTTTCTCAGTATCATTACGGTCGGTCTACTGGCTCCGATCACCATCGCATTAATGGTATATTTCGCCTATCGCTATGGCAAGCAACACCGGCAGCTTGCTCAGGATTTAGGACGTCTGACCACACAAATCACGGCCGTACAGCAGGGCGGAAATACAGCGCCTCTTTTATTGCCGCAGGATTCCGATCTGCGGGAAGCTGCACATTCCCTAAACGACATTGAACAAGGCATTAGCACAGCTGTGGAAGAGCGGGTCAAAAGCGAGCGAATGAAGGTGGAACTCATTACCAATGTGTCCCACGACATCAAGACGCCGCTGACCTCTATCATCAGTTATGTGGACCTTCTCGAGCAGGAGGATGGCCTTCCTGACCATGTGAAGGATTACATCAAGATTTTGGATGAGAAATCCCTACGATTGAAAAATATGATTCAGGATATTTTTGATGTCAGTAAGGCGGCCAGTGGAAATATGGACCTCCAGATGGAACCTCTCGATCTCGGAAAACTGGTTCGCCAAACACTCGCCGATATGGACGAAGCAATTGTCTCTTCTCAACTTCTCTTCCGTGTGGATATTCCAGAACAACCGGTTACCATTACAGCGGATGGCAGACGGCTTTATCGGGTATTTCAAAACTTGGTTACCAATGCTTTGCGCTATTCGCTTGAAGGGACGCGCGTCTTTGTCACATTGACAGAAGAAACGGGTGCTGCTTGTGTCACGTTGAAGAATATCTCTCGATATGAGCTCGATCCAACGGTAGACATTACCGAACGTTTTGTTCGTGGAGATTCTGCACGTTCAACGGTTGGAAGTGGACTTGGCCTTTCCATTGCCAAAAGTTTTACAGAAGCTTGTGGTGGCGAATTCTCTGTTCAGATCGATGCGGATTTCTTCACTGCCCGTGTCCAGTTCCCCCTTTCATAATTGCTCAAATATATTGGCCGGAGCCTAAGTATTGGGCTCCGTGCCAATTTTTGTTTTTTAATCTTTCCGTTTTTCTGTAACGATTTGTTTATTGTGGATTCAAAATTGCTATGCTATAATAGACGCACAGCATCTTGAAGTTGGCAATTGTTTCGTAGGATTCGCGGCCGTGCCGCGATTTCTTTATATCTAGGATTTTTGATGCTCACCTCTGTTTCGGGAAGTGGGCTGTAAAATATAAGGGGTACACACATGGAACGATTGGGAAAATCCTTTTTAGATTATTTTAAGAGGGCGGACAAGTTCCTTTGGCTGGTCATGATTGCAATCTCCGCCTATAGTCTGTTGCTTTTAAAGACCGTACCTTCTCCAGCTGGAAGGCGCTCTTACTTTGCTACTCAATTGATGGCCATTGCAATCGGATATCTTGGCGCCTGGCTCATCACTTTAATCGATTACCGGGATATGTCCAATCTTTGGTATCTCATTGCAGGATTTTGCATCTTCTTGTTGATATATACCCACTTTTTTGGCATTGCCGTGCAAAATTCCGGTGGTATCAATGCACGCGCTTGGATCAGCATCCCCGGGTTAGGGACTTTCCAGCCATCCGAGCTGGTTAAGATCGGCTTTATTCTCACGTTTTCAAAACATCTCTCTGTCTTAAAAGAACGTGGATTATTGGAACGTCCTCTCCAGGTCGTCCTTTTGGGTGTTCATGCTCTAATCCCCGTTGCTGTAATGTTTCAGCTGCAGGGAGACGCCGGATCTGCTGCAATTTTCTTCTGTATGTTCCTCGCTATGAGTTTTGGTGCCGGCGTACAGCTTCGTTACTTTGTCGGGCTGTTCGCTGCAATTGGAGCAGCTTTTCCCTTGGTGTGGAAATATCTTTTGGACGATTATCAAAAAGACCGTTTCACGATCTTTTTACATCCAGAGAGCGACCCTACGGGCAAAGGATTGCAGCAATTACAAGGGAAAATCTCTATAGGAAGTGGCCAGCTGTGGGGGCGTGGACTTTTTTCTCCGGATTCTCGCGTCCAAAAGGGCAGCGTGCCGGTTCAACAAAGCGACTACATCTTTTCTGTCGCAGGCGAACAGCTCGGTTTTATCGGCTGCATGCTGATTATTTTGCTTCTTTTCCTTCTATTGGTGCGCACTATTTATATTGCACGTCATGCAACAGAACCGCTCGGAAGTTGCATTTGTTTTGGCTTTTTCGGGATGATTGCTTCCCAAATGGCTTTTAATCTTGGCATGTGTCTCAATCTGTTTCCTGTGATGGGTGTCACCCTTCCCTTTTTCAGTGCCGGTGGTTCTTCTGCCGCTTGTCTCTATTTTGGTTTTGGACTCGTACAGTGTGTTGCCATGCATAAGATCAATATGGATATTGTCAAAATACACATGTGATCCTTTCCATCAGCTTTGTTCCATAACTTATATAAAAACAGAACCCTGGCCAGCTTTTGAACAGGTCCCGTAAAAACGGAGAATAGACAAAAGCCCCCTGATGTAGGAAAATGAAAGTACTACATCAGGGGGTATTATCATATCAAAAAAGAAATGGACAAACATCAAAATTCTCGGGGCAGAGATCAACGCAATGCGCGAAGCAAGGAAATCCAGACAAGAAATAGCGGACTATTTCGGCCTTGATAAAGTTCAAATTAAAAACTGGGTTCATCGATACAACAAAGAGGTAAAACGTACGTCATTCGGAATTGCGCCACGCCCAAAGGGGCGTCCGCGCAAAGACGGGCAACCACCTCGGCAGAACGAAAAGAGCGAACTGGAACGGCTTCGCATGGAAAACAAGCGGTTGCAGGATTTTCTGCAATTCACAGAAAGGAAGTGAGGCCAAAAGTAAAATATCATGTGATCTATAGGAACCGAGAGCGTTATCCTGCCTCTGTCATGTGCCGGTTTTTTGAGGTATCCCGGAGTGGATATGATGACTTTGTCCACCGTTTGGAATGCAAGGAGAAGGTGCAGATTTGGCGGAAGCTATCCACGTTCAGCGAGGGCGCTGCTTCAAGATATATGGATATCGACGGATGTGGCTGTGGCTGGAGAAACAAGGTACGCGTCGCAATCCCAAGATAGTTCTGCGAATCATGAAGAAATACGGCCTTTGGGCAGAAATTCGCCGCCGGAGAAAATGGGTTCAGGTGGGGCAACAACTGCACAAATATGAAAATCTTTTGAATCGTCCATTTCAAGCAGACAGGCCCAACAGCAAATGGGTGACCGATATCTCCTACATCCACACCAAAGAGGGAGTGTTGTACCTATCCACGATTCGTGATTTGTATGATAACAGCATTGTTGCCTATAAGACCGGTACACAGCAGACGGTGAATCTCGTTCTGGATACCATCCGCCTGGCTATGATGAAGGAGAAAAAGAGAGTCGCTGCAACGTTCGAGATTCTCCGAAGCGGCGCACGAAACGCGAAAGCGTTTCACGATAAATGCGATAAACTCACACGAGTATGGAAGTCGTTCTGGTTAGATACCGGCTGATCCAACCGCAACTGAACCAAGTAGAGGAC
>NZ_JBKEIV010000011.1:0-14574 GCF_046693725.1 Anaeromassilibacillus sp. SJQ-1
TTCGTTCGGTTATGCAGCCGATATTTGACCAGAACAACTCCATACTCGTGTGAGTTTTCGCATTTATCGTGAAACGCTTTCGCGTTTTTGGTGCGCCGCTTTCAGCTGAAGCAGGCAAACCGAGTTGTGTCATGACCTGCTCTTCTTTTTCACGCATACGCACACGATCCATTCCACCGCGCTCATGATCGTATCCCAACAGATGCAACATCGAGTGCGCTGTGAGATAACCGACCTCACGATCCAGCCCATGGCCGTAGCAGTCCGCCTGTTCCACCGCTTTTTCCATGGAGATTACAATGTCCCCCAATATCTTTGCGCCAGTGGCGTGGTTCTCATCATAGACGCCGTTCTCCCCCATCGGGAATGAGAGAACGTCTGTGGGCATATCCTTATTGCGATACTGCTTATTCAGCTGCTGAATCTGTTTGTTATCCACAAACGTCACGCTGATTTCAGCGGGCTCGCTAAACCCCTCCATACGCAGCACTGCATTGCAGCAGCGGCGCACCAACATACGCAGGCCCGTGGGGATCTTTACTGCTTTTTGCCGATTGTCGATGATAACTCTGACTTTTTCCATGATAGCTAACGCCTGCCTTCCTGATATTTTTCATAAGCTTTGATAATGTCCTGCACCAAACGGTGGCGAACCACATCCTTTTCGTTAAAGGTAACTTGGGCGATGTCGTCCACGTTGCGCAGGATTTTAATGGCTTCTTTCAAGCCCGAATGGCGGCCATCCGGGAGGTCGATCTGCGTGACGTCACCGGTAATGACCATTTTGGAGCCAAAGCCCAGGCGGGTCAAGAACATTTTCATCTGTTCCGGCGTGGTGTTTTGCGCCTCGTCCAGAATGATGAAGCTGTCGTCCAATGTCCTTCCGCGCATATAAGCCAACGGGGCAACCTCGATGTTGCCGCGCTCCACATACCGCTGATAGGTTTCCGCCCCTAACATATCAAACAAAGCATCATACAGGGGCCGCAGATAGGGGTCCACCTTCTGCTGCAGATCACCGGGTAAAAAGCCCAGTTTCTCGCCCGCCTCCACCGCTGGGCGGGTGAGGATGATTCGGTTCACCTGCTGCGCACGAAACGCTGTGACGGCCAGCGCTACAGCCAGGTAGGTCTTTCCAGTACCCGCTGGTCCGACGCCGATCGTGATGGTATTTTCCTTAATCGCACTGCAATATTTTTTCTGGCCCAAGGTTTTAGGCTTCACGGGCTTCCCTTTAGAAGTGACACAGATACAGTCCCCTGCAAGGGACTCAATCTTTTCTTCCGTCCCCTCATTGACCAATGCAATGCAATACCGCACATTTTGCTCGCTCAATGCCTCGCCACGGTTAATCAGGGTCAGGAGGCTCTCAATAACACGAACGGCCTTTGCCACGTTCTCCGGCTCGCCGCTCACTTTGATCTCTGATCCCCGTCCAACCACATTGACAGCATATTCATTTTCAATCAACTTAATATTCTCGTCGAAGCTACCGAAGAGTGCTACAGCCTGCTCCATCCGGTCAATATTGATTCTTTGCTCAAACATTCTTAAATCTCCAACTGGGCACGGAAAATTTCCATGGTTTTTACCCCCGTGCCACTGCTTTCCACACCTATCAGAATAAATTGATTATAGCACACATAAATTCGTTCGTCATTAATTTGACCGCAAAATTCATAAAAAAATCAAGATTGCAGAAAAACTTCGGACTCGACGCCGATATTCTCTTCGCAATTCACATCCACACGATAGTAAAGAACCCCATCCCGTACCTCTACGGTCTCCTGCTGCGCGGTTATCGTTGCATCCCCCAGCTGCTCCTTCTGTTGGATTGCCACTTCCTCGCGGGCCTTTTGGAGCGCTTCTTCTTGGGACATCGGCACAACCTGGCGCATCTCTTCAATCCAGTTTTCTTTATAAAAAGAGACGGGCAACAAGGAATCCATTACCTTGAGACGAACCTGTTCTGCCTCAAGGCGGTAAGTACCGTCCGGTTTTCCAGTAAAGCTCAGCGGTATCCGCAGCCCAAATACGGTGGCGCTTCGGCGAGTCACAATATGCCCGGTTTCCTGCGCAATCTCCTTTTGCATCTCGACTTGCGTGGTGAAGGTATGCTGCGTCGCCGCGATAATTTTCCCCGCCGCATGTTTCAATGTGTTTCCGCCATAGGTGTCCTCGACAACGGCATTCAGGAGTAATTGCCCCTCTACAACCGCGTCGCCCTCTTTACCTCCGGCGTACCGGCATAGACCTCCATATAAAGAATCTGTCCCGTCGCCTTTGCCAGAATATTACATGCACGTTTATTGGCCTCCAAATCCGGCTTCTCGGAAAGCTCCTCCAACTCAATGCGGATTAAACATCCAGAAGTATTGACCGACAACCAACTTGTCTGTGGGAACGCGTTCATCAATTGCTCTTGTAAAAGCTTCGCCTGTATATCCTTCTTCCATACGCCGGGCTTTAATCCCAGTTCAGACGCTACGGATTCAATCTGTGCGGTTGGAATTCCCACATTCCCTGAAACCTCTACGCTCCAAACGTGCAGGGAGAGTATCTGAACAAGCAGAAATGCGAGGATTGCCCCCACCACCAGCCCCTTTCGCCGGCGCAGGAAGGCCAGGCGAAAGGGCAGCCCCCGGCGTTCTCTTACCTTCAGGACGCATTTGGTCTTTCTGGCAGACGGCAAGAGATGCCGGTAGCCACCTGCCAAAATGCAGGCTGTAAAGTCCTCCTTTTTCTCAATATTCCAAAGGCTGATCCCACTGCGCGCACATTGGTTCAAAAACGGTTCCGGCGCACCATGTATGGAAAAGCGGACGGTACCCATCACCCAGCGAAGAGCATGTAATACGACCACGCACAATCCTTCCTTTCCAAGTTTGGGTGTGTTACGAGAGAAACTCAATCCCTGTAATGAACCCCTCCACCACCAGAGAATCCGCGGTTAGGCACCGGATCACCAAGCAACGTCCTGTAAAGCGGAGTGTCATTCTCCCTGCACGAACACGCACGACGTCTGTGTCGTATTCCAACACACCCCGGCATCCCTCCACAACGACCTCTCGATTCCCTTTGATTTCCATATATGAGGACATGGGGAGGCTATTCCCTTTGTGTATTCGCTTATTTTCCGCTTTTTTCTCCGCCAATCGGCCTCACCCCAAACACGTGTTTTCCTGTTGTACTCTCATAAACGTATGCGTCCAAACGTACAAATAAAACTTCCCATACAAAAAAGTCCCCTCTTTGGGTCTGAACTGTGCGTAAACGCTCATATGATTGGGACGAACCTGTTTAACAAGGGAGGCCCTCTTCATGAAAAAAAGCCTTTTGCATCTATTTCTACCCGCAAGTGTGCTCTGCGCTGCCTGTGCATTGCTCTTCTACCCTGCTCAAGCTGCGGCTGGGGCGAAACGTGGGATTGGGTATTGCATAGACATTTTGATTCCCTCCCTCTTCCCCTTTATGGCCCTATCCGTATTCGTCGTAAAGTCCGGCCTTTCTGCCTCCCTTGGACGCCTTGCGGCAGGCCCGTGCCGCCTATTCTTTGGACTCCCAGGCAGCGCAGCAGCGGCGATTCTGATGAGTATGGTGGGAGGATATCCGGTTGGGGCGCGTGCTGTCGCTGCACTTTGTCAGGAAGGGGAAATCACGCCCAAAGAGGCCGCCCGTATGCTTTGCTTTTGTGTCAATTCCGGGCCTGCATTTGTCCTCAGTGTGGTGGGAATGGGCCTTCTTCACAATCCACAGGCGGGGGTAATTCTTCTAGTGTCCCAGCTCTCCGCTTCCCTACTGCTGGGCGGCTTGTGCAGCATTGGCGTTTCACGCAGACGGCAGGGCCAGGCCATTCCCTCAAAAAGATTGGATGCCGCGCAAGCCTTGATCGGTTCTGCTTCCGATGCAGCCCGTTCCATGCTCTCTATGTGTTGTTTTGTGATTCTGTTCGCTGTTTTACTAGATCTTTTGCGGGTATTTGTCACCTCTCCCACGGTATCCATGCTTCTTTCTATCTTGCTGGAAGTGACTGGCGGATGCAGCGATGCGGCGCAGCAAAACCTTCCTCTGTGGATTCTCTCCTTCACAATTGGATGGGGCGGCATCTGTGTACATTTTCAAATTCTTTCTTCGGTTTCCGGTATTCCCATCCGTATGCCCCGCTTTATGCTGTTCCGTCTGCTACACGGCCTCCTGGCCGGCGGTATCACCTTCGGCCTGTGCATGCTTTTTCCCGACGCCGCGCCGGTTTTTGGCAACACAACCGCCCCTCTCCGCGGTACCTTAGTCGGTTCTGTTCCAGCCGCTGCGGCCATTGTCGGCCTGTGTATCCTTCTTCTATTGCAATGCCGGAAAGGGAATTCGATGGAAACCGCAAAGGAATAGTGGAATTCTTATTAAAATTCTGCTATAATAGTTAGCCCACGGTATAAGCCCTGTGGGATACCATTGAAGGAGATACGAAATATGGCTTGGAAAGGGATCAAACAGTTTTTTCGCAAGGATATAGAGGTTCGCTGTGAATACTGCATACACAGCTCCGACTTCGATGGAGCCTGTGTTTGTCAATTGGGAAAATATCGAACTCCGGAAGGAGACTGCCGCAAATTTGCGTATGACCCGCTCAAACGTACCCCGCAGAATCTTCCCCCTCTGCGTGAATATGACCCGGAGGATTTCAAGCTATAATCCGAATACCCGGCTTCCCTGGATGTCCTACTGCCGGGGACGCCGGGTATTTTACAAATGAGGAAGGAAATCGAACATGGACAAGCCAACCAGAGAACACAACGATTATCACATCCGCTTCGCCCAAGAGACGGACATTCCAGCAATTTTGGGTTTTATTCGCGCGCTGGCCGACTATGAACACATGTCCGATCAAGTCGTCGCCAACAGCGCCCTTCTTCGGGAGTGGCTATTTGAAAAGAAGAAGGCAGAGGTTTTGATCGGCGAGGAATGTGGAGTACCCGTCGGCTTTGCCCTCTTCTTTCACAATTTTTCCACCTTTTTAGGGCGTGCTGGGATCTATCTCGAGGATCTGTTTGTGCTTCCGGAAAAGCGTGGAAACGGGTATGGAAAAGCCCTTTTAGAGCGTCTCGCCGCCCTTACCGTTTCACGTGGTTGCGGACGGCTGGAATGGAGTTGTTTAGACTGGAATCAGCCGAGCATTAAATTTTACCGTTCAATGGGTGCAACCCCCATGAGCGAATGGACCACCTACCGGCTTACAGGCGACACCCTACGCTCTATTGCACGTCAGAGCGCCTCACAACGCCTGGAAATTCGCCCTCTTGAGGAACCGCTGTTTGAAGAATATGGACGTATGCATGCCCTTACTTGGCGTTCCGCCTACCGCGGTATTCTGCCGGACGCGTTTCTCGCTGAAGAGTATACGCCGGAAAAGCGAACCGCCGCTCTTCGTGAGTTTTGGAAAGCTCGCACCAACGAGTCCTTTTATCTCGTCTATGTAGATGGCGCTCCCGGTGGCATGCTGGCCTTCTGTCCCACAGAGAATCCTTTTGTGGGGGATGTCAAAGCCCTGTATCTTCTTCCAGAATTTCAAGGGCAGGGGTTCGGCCGGATATTGATGGACCGGGCACTGGCAGAACTCAAATCGTTGGGTTGCCGTGAGGCGGTCCTCTGGGTTCTCGAAGAAAATCAGCGGGCGCGCGCTTTCTATGAGCATTGCGGATTTCTTGCCGACGAAGGCCGTCAAGAGCTTACTCTAGGAAAACCGGTCCTTGTCGTACGTTATCGCAGACAAATTGCGTAGATGCATTGCATTTTTTGCATGGCATTGGTATAATAAAGACAAATTGGAGAAAATTTATCTACAATAAAAGGGACCGCTCATGTTGCTGTCCCTTTGGAGGAATTCTTATGCTGGAATTAAAAAATATTTCTCTCAACCTTGCAAATAGCAAGGACATTTTAAACAATGTTTCTCTCAATGTAGAGAGTGGAAAATTTGTCGTAATCACTGGACCAAACGGCGGTGGAAAATCCACACTGGCTAAGGTGGTTGCCGGTATTTTTAAGCCCACGTCCGGCCAGATCCTTTTTGACGGCCAAGACATTACCAACACCAGTATCACCCATCGCGCGCGCATCGGCATCAGCTATGCGTTCCAACAGCCAGTCCGTTTCAAGGGAATTAAGGTTCGCGATCTCATCACATTGGCCGCTGGACGGGAACTGACCACCTCTGGGGTATGCGAATATCTCTCAGAAGTGGGCCTCTGCGCACGGGACTATGTGGACCGCGAGGTCAATGCAAGTCTTTCCGGCGGCGAAATCAAACGAATTGAGATCGCTATGGTTATGGCGCGCGGGACGAAGCTTTCCATTTTTGACGAGCCGGAAGCCGGAATCGACCTTTGGAGTTTCCAAAATCTGATCCAAGTATTTCGCAAACTGCACGACGGTATCCACGGTTCTTCCATCATCATCATCTCCCATCAGGAGCGTATTATGGAGATTGCTGATGAAATCATCGTCCTTTCCAATGGAAAAGTCTTGACACAGGGTACGCGCGACGAAGTATTGCCAAAGCTGCTGGGTGGAACGGATACCTGCCATTTCTGCCCAAGAGAGGAGGGTGTATAATGGACAACATCGCCAAAAAATTGTTGGAACTGGTTGCAGATTGGAAGGGAGAACCGACCAAGTCTGCCTTTAATATCCGTGAAGACACGGAGTGCGCTGGCAGGCAGAATACAGAAAATGTCCGCATCGAAACCAAAACAGACCGCCCCGGTATTGACATCATCGTCAAAAACAACACCAAGGGCGAAAAGATATACATTCCTGCACTCGTGACACACAGTGGGGTTAAAGATTTGGTATACAATGATTTTTATATCGGAGAAAATGCGGATGTCACGATTGTCGCTGGTTGCGGCGTCAATACCGATGGCTGTGACGGGGCTGAACACAACGGTATCCATCGCTTCTTCTTGGAAAAGAATGCACGGGTTGTCTATGTAGAAAAGCACATTGGTATGGGCGAAGGCACCGGTGAACGCATCATCAATCCGCAGACATATATTGAAGCGGCCGAAGGAAGTTACATGGAAATGGAAACCACTCAGATCAAAGGAGTGGATTCCACCAAACGCTTTTCCAAAGCTGTTTTACAGGACCGTGCAAAATTGGTCATTAAAGAAAAGATTATGACCCATGGTAAACAGTACGCCGAGACAAGCTTTGAAGTAGACCTGAATGGAACGGATTCCAGCGCGCATCTCGTCTCCCGCTCGGTTGCGCGGGACGATTCCAAACAGCTCTTTTTGTCCAAGGTCAACGGCAATGCTAAATGTGCTGGGCACTCGGAGTGTGACGCAATCATCATGGACAACGGTTCTGTGAGCGCTATTCCGGAGATCAGCGCCAACTGCGTGGATGCCGCCTTGATTCATGAAGCAGCCATTGGGAAAATTGCCGGGGAACAGCTTATCAAACTTATGACGCTTGGGTTAACCGAAAAAGAGGCGGAAACTCGTATCGTTGAAGGATTCTTAGAATAATTTATTTGTTTATTCAATAAAGATACCATTGAATGTTCTTGCTTTACATTCGATGGTATCTTCTATTTTTTGCGCGTAATTAACCTTTTCTTTCCATAAAATGCACAAATCCCGTCCTTTTCCTGTATATTATTCATAGTAATATCTTGAATATTTCCAAATTTTAGTGTAAAATAGTTCTGTCGATTATATCCTTAACTGGTTTTAAAGGTGTAGAACAGAACAAGGGAAATGTGGTGAAGATATGGATATTTCCGGTCTGTGGATCGATCAAGAAATCGTGCTCGATTGTCTGATCTCCGTACATTATTATGAATATACGCGAGATTTTGCTTCTCCTAAAGTCACATACAGCCACTGGGAGTTTCTCTATGTAGACAATGGAGAGGTAGAGGTGACCGTTGAGAACGCAACATACCTTCTGCGCAAAGGTGACATCATTTTTCATAAGCCCGAGGAGACGCATAGTGTGTCTGTCCGAGGGATACATAATCCCCATCTCATCATGGTGAACTTCGGATGCCATTCTCCAGCAATGCGTTTCTTTGAGCGCAAAATATTGCGTGTCAGTGATTCCGAAAGCCTTCTGTTGGCTACGATGATCCGCGAGGCACGTAATGCGTTCGCTACCCCCTTGGATGCCCCCAAAGCAAATTCACTGGAGCGGCGCGATAATGCTCCATTTGGCGCCGAACAGCTGATTCGAATCAGTTTGGAACAGATGCTGATCGATCTGATCCGAAAGGGAAATGTGGTCAATCCCAATCTGAAGATTTCCTCTTCCATCCGAGAGAAGGCCAATCAGGACATCTTCACCAAGATCATCACCTATTTGGGAAGCAATGTACATCGCAGCCTCACCCTGGACGACGTTTGCCAGGATAACCTCATCGGACGTTCCAACCTTCAAAAAATGTTTCGCGCTAAAACCGGCGGCGGTGTAATGGAATACTTTTGCCGGCTAAAAATTGAGGCCGCCAAGCGTCTCATCCGGCAAGGTGGGCAAAATTTTACTGAAATCGCACATGCTTTGGGCTTCTCAACCATTCATTATTTTTCCCGACGGTTTAAGGCCGTCACCGGTATGACGCCAACAGAATATGCATCCTCGGTCAAATTGCGCGCCGAAGAGGATGTTCCTGTTTAACCTTTTCCTTCGCATATGATTTGCCTGTTCCTTTTTCCATTGTATATTTTTTCCGCCTTTTCAAACAATAGGAGTATATCTTCTTTGTGGAAGGGCGGTTTTCTTATGAATTCAGAAGTACACTTCAAAGCGCATAGAATTGCGATCGAGAAGGAGGGAATTTTCCTATGACCGATTCCCTCTGGGTAAAAACGACAGAACTTCCCAGTTATCCTCCACTGCGTGAAGAAATCCGTGCCGATGTCGCCGTCATCGGCGGCGGTATGGCTGGAATATTAACCGCCACCTTTTTGGCTAAAGCGGGACTGCACCCCGTAGTTTTAGAGGCAGAGCAAGTTGGAAGTGGGCAGACCAAAAATACCACTGCAAAAATTACCTCTCAACACGGCCTTCTCTATGCACATCTAATTGAGCAGTTTGGAGAAGACCTTGCGCAACAATATGCCCATGCCAATCAACAAGCCGTGTCACAATATCGCACGTTGATCGCCGAACAGGACATCGACTGCGCATTCACCCTATCCCCCGCCTATTTATACTCCACCTTAGCGGAGGAACCTCTTGTGCAAGAGGCACAAGCCGCCCGGCGGTTAGGAATCGATGCGAGCTTTACACGACATACAGAACTCCCCTTCTCCGTCCGTGCAGCGCTCCGATTTGATGGACAGGGCCATTTTCATCCTTTGCACTTTTTAAAAGCTCTCTTATCCTCTTTGGAAATTTATGAACACACCCCTGTTCTGTCCATCGACCAAAACCAGCTTGTAACCCCACATGGAATTGTGAACGCAGAGGCGGTCGTCTTTGCTTGTCATTATCCTTTCATCAACTCCCCCGGTTACTATTTTATTCGGATGCATCAGGAGAGAAGTTATGTATTAGCATTGGAGAATGCCGGAAATATGGAGGGAATGTATCTGGGAATTGACGAAAGTGGACTTTCCTTTCGCCCTTATGGCACATATCTTCTGCTTGGAGGAGGAAGCCATCGATCTGGAGAAAATACCGCAGGTGGACGATACGAACGACTGCGCCGGTTGGCACAGCAGTATTGGCCGAAAAGCCGCGAGGTAGCCGCTTGGTCTGCACAGGATTGTATGACCTTAGATGGTATTCCTTATATCGGGCCATTTTCTTCTTCCACCCCGAATTGGTATGTCGCAACCGGATTCCAAAAATGGGGGATGACCAGCTCCATGGTAGCGGCACAGCTGTTGACCGATCAAATTTTAGGGCGTAAAAATCCGGATGCCGCTGTGTTTTCCCCTCAGCGATTTAAGCCATCTGCATCTGCCAAAATGCTGATTGAAGAAACCGCCCACGCCACAACGGGTCTGACGAAAACCTTCTTCGATCCGCCTCGTACCGAATTGGAAACTCTTCCAATAGGACACGGCGGCATTGTAGAATACAATGGTCAAAAGGCGGGGATATACAAGGATGAAAAAGGGGAAATCTTTGTCGTATCAGTGAAATGTCCACACCTGGGATGCCAATTGGAATGGAATCCGGACGAAAAAAGTTGGGACTGCCCTTGCCACGGGTCACGGTTTGACTATAAGGGAAATCTTTTGGATAATCCAGCACAAACGGATCTTCCGCACAAATAATTTCCAGCCTCGTTGCAAAAGCGGAACATCCAACAGGCCTTATTGCAACAGAGTCACAAGGTTATAATGTCAACATCAATGGAAAAGACGAGATTGCCGATTTTATGTATGGGCATCCGGAGTCGGGCGCATTGGATAAATCGGTCAAGGCGCTTGATTTGTGCAGAAGTTTGGAGATAGTTACACCGAAGACTCCAGTGACTTTCAGGGGCACAGAACCGCAAGAAGGCTTTTTTCCCAAACCGGCCAGTATTATTCCCGGCGGTGAAGAAAGGATGCTTCCACAGGCGAATAACCGCCTGTTGAACCGCGATCATCTACACGGTATTTATCCGGACCGTGAGGAGAGCTTGCGCCAAAAATACCGAAACCAGGAAGCAAATCCCGCCTATGTCGGCGCAACTATGTGGACCGGTATCCATAGCCGCGGTTATGGCAGTAAAATGAGTCTGACCGGTATCTGGGACCCGTATCGCCTGCCAAAATTCGCTTACTATGCATTCGAAAGCCAGCGTCCGGTTGAGAAGGACCCGTATCTGGAATTAAAAGGAGTCAAAACAGGCCCCTTCCCTGTTCATCGCCAGCTACTGGACCGAAGAGGCGCCGGTATTGGACAAGGCAAAATTTAATGAGCCAGCCATTGGAACGGATGAAGAACGAGAAATCTATGTATACAGCAATGCGGACAATGTAACTTTGACCGTAGAAAAGAATGGCGAGATTTTGTGGTCAGCAGAACATCAGAAACCGCTGATAAACGAAAACACAAAATGCCGCATGCTCCATTTGAGTTTTTAGACGTTCCATATACCTCCGGTTCTACCTTGAAGGCGGTTGGTTATAAGGAAGAAGGTCGTATCATTGCTTCTTAGGAAGTGACGACCGCTGGAGAATCCGCACAAATTCAATTAGTCGCAGATTACGAAGGCGTTGATTTTGTCGCAGATGGTTCTGATTTAATCCGTGTTTACGTATATGTTCTGGATCAGGACGGAAACCTCTGTCCAGAGACTGCAAATAAGATTCAGTACCACACATCGGTCTATGCATCTGTCGGCGGCGGAGAGAAACGTGTCGGGTCGAATCCAGTGAATGCAGAGGCTGGTATTACGACTGTACCCTGCCGACGTTTCGAATATGGCAGATGCACAGCCAACCGTCGTGACTGCATTGAACATGCACAATGACCTTGTCATAGAAATAACTTCTGCATCCGGAACTGGCAAAAAACAGTATACGGTTCCTATCGACGGCGATTTCGACTAAAGTATGCAAACAGATTTGATACAGTAGATTGCTTTGTACCCGGTCACAATGGGGCGAATGGGTGGTATTATCAGGAACTTAACAAAAACACCGGTGAATGGGCCACTATTGCGGACAACAAAGCAAGCTATTATCAAGGATACGGCTTTTGGCGTGGACAAGAATATGGTGCAGAGTTGGTCCGGTATTTATCCATCCAGGCGATAAACATTTCAATTCAGTCAAAACCTTTATTGCACCAAAAGCTGGTAAGGTAGAACTCACCTCTCATATTACCTCCCAGGGGGCCGTGTAAAAGTATTCATGATCAAAAACAATGTAAAATTGTGGCCATCGGATTCTAACGGCTTCATAATACAAAAAGGTTCAGAGGACCTCTCCCTGCATATTGCTCTTCAGAAAGGTGACGCCCTACAGTTTGTATTGGACACCAATGGAGATAATGGACAGGATGCAACTTATATGATTGCAACCGTTACCTATCAGGAGGCCGATCCGATAGAAGAACTGGTCATCTCTGGCCTGATACATTGGCAGCACCGGTTGGAGAACGATTGACCTCTGCCTATAGCGTTGCCGGAAAAAACGCAAATGGCGATATGATTATGGCATACCCGTATTCTGGAGCTTAAAAGATCCTTACAAAGGCATTAGCATTACGGATTTCTGAAGATGACGTTTTGTCCATTTCAACAGATGTAAACATAGGAACCTATGTACTGGTGGCTAAATCGGAGGAAATGGGCCTACTGGCAGAGAAATCCATAACAGTCGAAAGAACCTCTATCTTTTATCTCAGTGACCTTGGATGGGATTCCGAAACTCATTCAAGTGGAGCCCTGGTAAAAGGCCATCCGGTATATTGGGAGGGCAATCAGATGTCTTTCAATTCCCCGAATAGTAAGCCGGCTTTCGAAAAGGGAATCGGGGCCGATTCAAATACCACCCTTGTTTTCGATGTAGAAGGCAAAAACTAGGAAACCTTTGAAGCATATATTGGCATCGATATGGCAGCCCCCAATAAAGATTACGGTGGTGGCGAAAGTATTTTCCGCATTTATAAGGATGGCAGGATGATTTATGAGAGTCCTGTTATGCAAAGGGATGACGACTGTATATATGTGAACCAGAATATCCACAGTGCGAAAGAAATCCAGCTTGAAGTATAGGTCAATGATAATCCAGAGGCAAAATACAACGGTTGGGCTGATTGGGCAGATGCAAAATTCGTGATGGAGGAACAAGTCGGAATCATTCCAAGCGTTATCAACGAAGATGGGGTTTTAGATGAAGATGATCTGTCCCAACTGCAGGATGTACTTCTCGGACGAATTCCATGGGAGGATAGTATGGTAACAGTAGCTGATATGAATAAAGATGGCCAACTCGATATTTTCGATCTGATATTGATAAAGTTAAAAATAGAATCCATCTCTGATTCCGAGTAATCTTCACTCTTTGGTGTCACCAATAAAACATCTTTAGGCAACACTATGCGAAGTAAGAAGTCACCGCCTTTTAACGTCTAATGTTTCTTCCCACAAAAAAGCGAAGCCCCTGCGCCGGTTTTCCCGGTGCAGGGACTTTTGTCTGATATAGGGGCTCTGCTGTAAAGAGGGCTGCTTCTTTAACTTTTATTATGGGAATCTTTCTCCTTACTGGTTTTCCAAAAGTCTTTTATTACTCCCATAGCAAAAATTTTCCTCCTACTCTTTTGATTTCTAACTGGGATAACGTTGTCCGGCCTATGGTTGTCGTGCAATGCAGGCTTTACATTCTGAAAGACTTGGCAATGTCGTATAGATACTCCTATTCTATCCCAACTTGTGTGTACTTTCACCCGGCGATGTATAACGTCTTGCTCTCTTACAGAAGCTTCCTGCTGACGGTCTCCAGCATTGTCTCCTGTATCTCCAACTGCACAATAATCGGATTTGTACCCAGACCTTGTAAAAAGATGGCCCAGCAGGGATTTCCATTTTCTCATTTGGAAACCGCCTGCTGGGCCATATCGGTGGAACGTCTCTGCCTGTACCTTCCTACATGTCCGGCCTCTTATTTCTCTTATAAGAAACAGACCGATGATAATACGTCTGGAAAGTTACCGGTTCGAAGTATTGCACTTTTGGAAGTGCCTGCTTCTATCTTGCCGATATACCGATCTGAGACATCCCATATTCTTTTTTGCTCTTACGAACTCTTATGCTACCGTTACCATGAAATGCAGTTTTACATCCTGGCCTTGCAGGGCCGTATAAGCACCCGCACCTCTGGCCCGGTGGACGCACAGCGTCTTCCACGCCTGCGGCGTCTCCTACGCAAGCCTTCTGCTATCGGCTGCCGGGTGCTTGATCGAATATGTACACGTTTATACCTTACACAAATTACCCGGCGTTCAGACAATGGTTACCGTGCAATGCAGTTTCGCATCCTGACCCGGCAGGGTGGTGTAAACCTGTGCTCTGGCACGGTGGACGCACAGCGTCTTCCACGCCTGCGGCGTTTCCTGAGCAAGCTTTCTGCTATCGGCTGCCGGGTGCTTGATAGAATATGTACACGTTTATACCTTACACAAATTACCCGGCGTTCAGCCAATGGTTACCGTGCAATGCAGCTTCGCATTCTGGTCTGGCAGGGGTGGTGTAAACACCTGTGCTCTGGCCCGGCGGACCACAGCGCCTTTCGGCCTGCAATCTTTTGCTTCCTTTTGGAAATTCCCATACATTTTATCTTTCACTTACATCCAAGTACACAAAGTCTCAAAGCCGCAAAATCCCCACTCCGGGAAACCGGAGCGGGGATTGTGCTTTTGCGAAAGGGGCTCCCTTCGCTCAATTTACTAAGATGTCCGCCAAGGATGGCTGGGCCATGCTCCTGTGGGTACACAGCGCCTTTCGAACCTTCGGCGTTTCCTGCAAAAGCGTGCTTCCGTCAACGGTTGCCCAATGGAATGGCTTGTGTCTTTTGCTCGCTCTCCAGCATTTAACCAACGGTTACCGTGCAATGCAGTTCTGCATTCTGG
>NZ_JBKEIV010000012.1:0-28565 GCF_046693725.1 Anaeromassilibacillus sp. SJQ-1
AACCGATCGGGCTTTGCCAGGCGGTTGAATGAAATCCGGCTGGCCGGCGGAATGCCCTTTCCGAAAGCCTGCCAGTGCGGGCAGCCTTTTGAAAAGGGAAAACAGCCGTCAATTGAGCAAAGCGACCGCTAGGCTGAGATACCCCGCGAAGGTGACCCAGAGCAGATAAGGGATCTGGAACATTGCAGTAGGGGAAGGACACCTTTGCAAACGACACGATCATGGCGAGAATCAGCACCCACAGAAGAATCAGCCACACAAATGCAAACCAATAGGCTTGTAAGCAGAAAAACAGGATGGACCAGAAAAAGTTGACCGCCAGCTGAATACCATAGATTCGCAGTGCGGGCGTTTTATCCTTGGAGTCTGAAGCCGACACCAGATACGCGGAGATACCCATCAGTGTGAACAGGATGGTCCAGACCACACCGAAAAGCCATCCCGGCGGGGAAAGCGGCGGCTGGTTGAGTCGATCCGATAGAGTTCCATGGAATTCATGGTGGAAAGGGCGGATAGTCCGGCAACGCCCAGGCTGATGACCAGCTGAAGAATCAGCATTTTCCATCGGATTTTCATTGCATCAACTCCTTTAACGGTATTGTATGAAAAAAACGGTGGAATCATGTGTGGGACAACGACAGAAAAGGGAGGAGTCACCATTGGAGATGCAGGAAAAGAGGATTTTTTTGGAGCATTACCTCCGGGTGGACCGCAGGATCGACCGCTTGTGTGAGATCCAGTCCATTTGGCGCGCCTGTGCCATACGCATCCAGGGAATGACCGGCCAGGCGCTACGCCATTATCGCGCTATGGATGAGGAGATCAACCGACAGATTGACGAGCTGCTTGCGGTCAAACAGGAGGCCGTCGACGCCATCAAGACCGTGCCGGACAGACGGCTTCAGATAGTCTTGGGCAGGCGTTATCTGTTGGGAGAAACCTGGAAGGAGCTCGCTGCATATTTGCAGACCACGCAGCAAGAGGCCATCCAGTTACACGAACAGGGCACTCGCCCAGGTTCAGCTGTCAGAGGCGCAAAAACGCGCGGCCGTGCGCGATTTTAAAGAACTAAAGTTCGGATTTGGAGGTGAGGACTATTTTCGAAGAGAGCATTACACAGTATCAGGCGGAGATCGCCGCCCTGAATGTCCGTCTTGCGGCGTGCAGGGAGGAGGACCGCCGCACCATACAACTGCGCCAAATGCGCAGTGATCTATACATTCAGCTGCTTGCAGCACTGCGGGCGGCGAAACGTTATCAAACACAGGGAGGAACATGCATGACCATTCAACAGCATCCAAGCCCCAATCACGGAAGCCGGTACGGCTGGAAACCGGATCGGATTGTCAACCACATCACCGCGGGCAGCTCGGCAGCGGGCGCACTCGCTGTGCTCTGCGACCCTGCGCGGGAAGTATCGGCCCACTTTGTTGTGGACAAGGACGGCACCGTGTATCAGCTGGTGGCGCTTGACCGCGCCGCCTGGGCCAATGGGACCAGCACAACGCCGTCGGACAGCCGCTATTATGGCCGATCGACACTGGCAGCTGTCCGAAACCGCTGCACTAACGCCAATTATTACACCATCAGCATTGAACACGTCTGCGTGAGCGGCGGAGAACTCACTGCGGAACAGCTTGCAGCGAGCATTAAACTGCACCGCTACATCATTGCCGAGGTCCGTCGCCTCTACGGCGTCACCATTCCCGTGTCGCGGGAATATATTATAGGACACTGTGAAATCAATCCGGTGACTAAACCCAATTGCCCGGGCGCCCAATTCCCCTATGATGCGATCTTAGAGGGGTTACGGCAGGTGGAGATCAGGAGCGATACGAGCGGCACGGTTTCGATCAAACGGGGGGACTTTTACACCGCAAAGTTCAGTGGGACAAATGCAAACCAGCTCATTGTGACAGCGGGTACGGGCGACGTGGTGACCATCGTGCCGATCAATCGCGGCGCGGACAAGCTGGCGGCGATTGTGCCGATCGGCAAGCCCGGCGACGCCTCCGGTATCTACACCACTGTGCCCGGCGGGCGCCCCGTAAAACGGTTTGTCGCCCAAATTGTATAAGGAGGTGCACATACATGGAACAGGAAAACAATCTTGCCATCCAAGCGTTGGACAGCGCCCGGTCTGCACATCATCGTCTGGACCGCTTGGAGAATGACATCAAAGATATACACGATCTTGCCACCGCAATGGCCGCCACGCAACAGGAGGTCACCGGCGTACAAGCGGACATCCGAGAAATCAAGCAAAATGTCAGCGCTCTGACCAAACGGCCGGGAAAGTGGTGGGATAAGCTGGTGGGTGCAGCGATCGGCGCTGTGGCGGCAGGCCTTGTGGGGGCCTTTTTAACCCTACTTTTGTGAGAGGAGGTGTTTGTATGGATTTGGAGAGCTTTTGGAGCTGGGGCACACTTACAACGTTTGCGGGCGCAACCGCCTGTACGGGTCTGTTCACACAGATGCTTAAAAATATCGTAGGGAAGCTGCCAACACAATGGCTCAGCTACATCATCGCGGTGGTTCTGCTGGTGGTCACGACGGCTGCCACGGGTGGATGGGCTCAACCTTGGACCGTTTGGGCATTGGTGCCGCTGAATGCGGCTTTGGTCAGTTTGGCCAGCAACGGCGCCGTGGATGCAATGCGCTCGATGAAAAGACAAAAATCGCCCTGATGATCGATAAAGGAGGAACAAAATGATTCTTTTAAACGAGGATTGGACGTTTACTGCGACAGATGCGGATTGCGACATCGGTTATGCAGGGGAAAATGGGGTCCGCACGCTGTACATTCGGATGAACGGCTTAGAGTATGAAGGATGGAGCTTTTTTCTGGATGTACAGCGCAAGGAACAGAAGGATATTTGGGCGGTAGAACCCGAACCATTCAATGGGGACCTGCTGTTGCGGGTCCCCATTCAGCAGGCGTATCTTGTGGACGATGGAGCGGTCTATGTACAACTGCGCCGCCGCCCCGGATGGGCGGGTCAAAAAATCGGATCAACTGCTGCTTCGCGTCCGATGCAGCATCGGCCCGGTGGAGGCGGTTCCCTCGCCGCTTCCCTCGGAGTTTGCCGCGTATGAAGCCCGCATAGGGGCCATCCGCGACGCGGTAGAGGAAATGTTCGGCCGCAGCGCTGTGCCCTGTGAAATCGTGGACTTCAGCGGGGAATGGGATTTTTCAAAGGACTGTTCCGACTGGCAGACCGTCCGTGCCCCACACACCTGCAATGCGTCCGATGGGATGAGCGGCTCCATGTACCGCGGCAAAACCTATTACCGAAAAGCCCTCTTTGTCGGCCGGGAACAAGCAGCCATCGACTTTGTACTCGGATTCCATGCGGCCGGGCAGGCCAGCGAACTCTATGTCAATGGCCATCTGTGTTCTGTATATCCCGGCGGCTATACGCCCAATCTTGTGGACATCAGCCCGTACCTTTGCCAAGGAAACAACGAACTTTTGATCGTCTGCGACAACACTCCGTCCGAGGAGCGAATCCCCGTCTCTGCGGACTTCAATTTTAACAATGGGCTTCATGAGAAGGTCTTTCTCTGCCGCGTCGGACGGGCCTCCCTTGACCCGCAGGCGTACGGCGTCGATCGGATGCACGTGACCCCGGAGGAGGTCTCCCGGCAGGCCGCCGCCTTTACGGTTCATACAGCGGTCAACAACCGGTCCGGCTGTGCCATCCATGCGGCGGTCGCCGTAGCGGTGTACGACGCGCAGGGGAACGCTGTAGCCGGTGAAACCATCCCGGTGGAAGTCCAGGCCCACACAGTTCAGGATGTCTCCTACACGGGGCAAATCACCGAACCGCACCTTTGGGACGGCATTCAGGACCCCTACCGCTATACGGTCAAGGTTGCGCTTTTTGCGCCCGATCGGGTGGACGAACAGAGCGTATGCATTGGATTCCGCTTCTTCTCGATGGATGCACAGCAGGGGTTCCTGCTCAACGGCCGCCCCTATCCCCTCCGCGGGGTGGCGCTGCATCAGGATTATCCCGGCGCGATGTCCGCCATGACGGAGGAACAATTCGACGCCGACTACGCCGACCTTGCGGCGCTGGGATGCAATTTCGTGCGCCTCGCCCATTATCCACACGATGCCTATGCGTTCGAACGATGCGACGCGCTGGGGGTGATCGTACAGACGGAAATCCCGTGGGTCAATCACCTGGGGCCCGACGCCTCCGATGCATACTTCGACAGCATCGAGCAAAATCTGCGCAGTATGATTCGAAACTACTACAACCATCCGTCCATTGTATTCTGGGGCCTTTCCAATGAACTCAACGGTTCGCATTGGAGTTCCGGCGGCAGCCCGCAGGGCGGTTTTTCCGCAGAAAAGGCGGTCGCATGGAACAATGCATTTTACGCGATGGCGAAGGAACTGGTACCCCACCCGCTATGTGGGCTTTACCGGCCTATGGGCCGACCTTTGACGGTTCCAAGCCCGGAGACTGGCAGGCGGATTTCATCGCTATGAATGAATATAAAGGCTGGTATGGCGGCGTCTTTGAAGAGTTCGGGGCGGAGATGGATACCTACCGCGCTGGAACGCAAGTTCCTTGGGCGGTCGGCGAGTATGGCGCAGGCAACAATCCCCACACGCATTCGGACAACCCGATGCAGACCACACAGACCGGTTCCGGCGGTGCACGGCACGATGAGGAATACGCCAATCTGTTCCATGAAGCGTACCTGGAACAAATACAGGCGCGCCCCTGGCTGCTCTACACCGCCGTGTGGGCTCTGTACGACTTTGCATCGGATAACCGCAACGAGGGCGGCACTCCCCACCTCAACGACAAAAGGTCTGGTAACCCGCGACCGGCAGACCAAAAAGGACGTCTATTATCTCTATCAAGCTGCGTGGTCAGAGGCTCCTGTCTGCTACATCACCAGCCGCCGGTTCTCCCAGAGGGAGACGGATTCCATCCGGATGAAAGTCTATTCAAACTGCGAGACCCTCACCCTCTTTCGCAACGGGGAGGCGGTTCAGACCATGGATGTCCCCACCAGGTGCGGCTGTGTATGGGAGTTTGATGCGGTTGTATTCGAGGATGCATCCGAGGAGTACCGCGTGGAAGGCGTGCGGCGGCGAAGAAACGGTTTCCGATACCGTCACATTCTCCACCCGTGCAGTGCCGGAGAAGATCGGTGCCGGAATCCATCACGGCGGATGTCTCCCAATTGGAGCTTCTGGTGGGACAAGCGCAGGAAATCCATCTCTCGTACGTCCCCTGTACGGCGAATGCGGAGATGGACTATACAGCACAGCTCGACGGACTAGCAGGTACGGTATCCACTTCGGGAACAACGGTTACGGTGACCGCAACGGAGGAGGGGAATGGCACACTCACCTTCACGCTCGACCGGAACAACTGTGCGTTGCACATCCCGGTGACGGCGGAAAAGGAACCGGAGTACCTCTGCTATTTCGATTTTACCGCCGGTTCAAACGACAATCCGCAGGTGACCGACTCGGTTGGGAACGCGGTGTGTACCCTAGAGGGCTTTGCTGGGACACGTCCTCCGGATTTGTCGAGGGAGGGCTCAAGACCATCGACTCCGGCTCATCCGAAGAGTTGGTGACCATCCAGAGCTTTGATCTGGGCGACTGCCCGAAATGGGTTCCGAATGCACTTGGAGTATTCCGGATTTGCCAGCACATGGGATCGCTCGCGTTTTTTCCAAACGGTGGACGGGGAAGGGACCGTCACCCTGGACTGCTACTACAACAGTCCTACGGCTGCGCAACTGCGCATAGAGCGCGACAGCGACCACGGCGGCCTATACAACGATTACCAGTACATGCTCAACATGACCCATATGTCTATGGACATCACATGCAACGATGCTGCTACAGCACTATTTAACGGAACGGTGGTAAACGACAACGGCTCCATTGTGTTGAGCGAAGTATTGGTTGCGAAACAGGGCGGATCTGCAACCGATACGCCATTTGACATGCTGGCGCTCAAGCCATTTCAGGAGGTCCGGAAAGTTTACCTGATGAACCGTCCGGACAAGACCCGTTTGCTGCACGCGACCCTTTCGAAATTCTGGATCGAAAAGCTTTAAAAGGAAATTGTGGGAAGAAGAACCCTTGCAAAAACGCCTTTGGGACGGGCAGAGCTGCCTGTTCCAAAGGCGTTTTTATGTGCTGTACCGAAAGTGTGAAGAAGCACCCGCGAAATTCCGGAGAAAAGGCGAAACGGCCGCAGAGCTGGGGAAGGGCTTTCCCAGTGGATGCACGATGTACGGCAGGGGCCGTGCAGAAAGTGGTTCGCGCTGCAAGGGCACAGCCCGGGAAGCTGGAAAGCGGTGAGGCACGCATACCGGGCGCGCTTTCCAGCGCAGAGCGCGGCACGGCTCTTTGCACTTCCGGGAATTTCGGCGAGACGCGGCGTTTGCAGGAGTGGGAGTCCAGAAAAGGAATAAATCCATTCCTTAATGGAAAGTGTGAAGAAGCACCCGCGAAATTCCGGAGAAAAGGCGAAACGGCCGCAGAGCTGGGGAAGGGCTTTCCCAGTGGACGCACGATGTGCGACAGAGGCCGTGCCAGAAAGTGGTTCGCACTGCAAGGGCACATCCCGGGAAGCTGGAAAGCGGTGAGGCACGCATACCGGGCGCGCTTTCCAGCGCAGAGCGCGGTACTACTCTTTGCACTTCCGGGAATTTCCGGCGAGACGCGGCATTTGCAGGAGTGGGGACTTTCCCGCCGGAGAGCGAAACAATTTGAATCCTGCGTGAGAACTTCCCTGAACCCCTTAATGGGAACTGTAATCCTCTGGATAGCCAATTTTCAATGTCATACCGTCCATCACGGCGCTCTCGCTGCGGATGATCGGCAACTTCTGCTCTTCCGAAAAGCCGATCGTTTCGCCTTCGTTTAGGCGGACATCCTCGGAAAGTACATAGTACGCCAGGTCGAAGAGATAATCCCGCAGGTCACTGGGGCGCGCTTGGGTATTCAACACCTCCATCTCGTCCTTGCCAAAGGGTTTCAATCCATAGGTGTAGGCACTGGTACCCGCGTCGGTCGTGTAAAGTCCAAAATAAACCCAGTTGTAAATCGGAAGTTCCCCTTGCCGGATGGCTTGTGAGGCGGCAAGATAATACTTTGGTTCAAAGACGGTTCCACAAGCATAGACCCCCAGGGCGTTGTCCTGCTTACAACAGGCCGCAACAATTTTAACCCAAAGGGTCCCAATCTCCAAAGCCTTGTGACCACCGCCCAACACCGCCACCAAGAGGTGAGCACGGTGCTTCTTCGTCGTCTCTACCGCATCGGGCCACAGATAGTTGGTCGCTGCATTGTGTTCTGCCTCGCCGCCAGGCACCGGTGTGGTCATTAGGCCGATTACTACGGTCATACCATCCACATCAAAGACCAGGTTGCCTCGTGAACGATCGCAAGCATCGTCGGAAAATGCGATCCCCAGTCCTCAGCGAGATTTGTCCGGCACTTTTCTACATCCCAAGTGGCACTACTCAACAGTACAAATGCCGCAAATGGGCCGATTTGCTGTTCATTTTCCATTCCATTTTCCCTCCAAATTGCCGTCCGGTAAAACAGGCGCACGGCGCCGTGCCTGTTGGCGTTCGCACAGCGAGAATCGTCCCCTTACCTGTACCGGTCCTTCCCAATGGAACGATCGATCGTGGAACGGCGGCTTTCCTAATCCGCGCGCCCTGCGGCGCCTCGTCCCGATGGACGCCTGCCCCACAGCGTTTTTTCCCGACAGACTTTTTCATCAGCATACCACAGGTTGCAAGAAAAGTCACGAAAACGCATGAAATCGTTCACTTTTTGGGTGCTGTAGGGGGCAAAATATCCTGGCAAAGCCAATTTAAAGGACCTCAAAGGATACGCTACCTTGTAAATAGGGTCAGGCTGTGATAGCATAGTCCCATTGGCTCCTACCTATAGAGGCAGAGGGCAGGAAAATCGAAAGGGACATGCTTGACGTTGGTTCGGATGTCTGTATATGGGGGAAACGTTGTTCGTCTATACAGAATACAGAGCATGAGTACGGAAAAGGAGAATAGCCCATGGCATGGATTCGACAGGAGACAAAAGAGGATTACGAAATCGTTTATGCCCTTGTGAAACAAGCGTTTGCGCAGGCGGAACATTGTGACGGAAATGAACAGGATTTGGTTGCCGCCCTGCGCAAGAGCCGAGCGTTTGTGCCAGAACTCTCTTTGGTAGCGGAGAGGGACGGCGAAATCGCCGGCCATATTCTATTTACAGAGGCGATGGTCGGCTTTGAGACGGTACTCGCGCTGGCCCCGCTCTCCGTTCTGCCCGCTTCCAACGACAGGGGATTGGAACTGCCTTGGTCCTGGAAGGGCACCGGATCGCCAGAAAACTGGGGTACTCGTATTCACTGGTGTTGGGAAGTGAAACGTATTATCCGCGTTTGGGCTATACTCCAGCCAATTCGTTCGGTGTGGAAGTCCCAAACGGGATGCCCCCGGCAAATTTTTTGGCAGTTAAGTTGCGCGAGGACGCTCCAGTGCTCCATGGAGCCGTAGTCTATGCGAAAGAATTCGGGCTTTGAGCGCCATCGGGCGGACTGCGGCGCGTCATTTGGGAAGGGCCGGGGGAAGCCCGGCTTTCGGGACGCTACAAGCGGCGGGCCTTGCGGGTGTTTCAAGTGGTTTTTCAAGTGATTTCGAGGGATTGCATCGCTCAATCCAATGCGAAGGAATTGGGCTTTGAGCGCCATCGGGCGGAGCTGCGGCGCGTCAATTGAGAAGGGCCGGGGGAAGCCCGGCCTTTGGGACGCTGCAAGTGGCGGGCCTTGCGGGTGTTTCAAGTGGTTTTCAAGTGATTTCGAGGGATTGTATCTCTCAATCCAATGCGAAGGAATTCGAGCTTTGAGCGCCATCGGGCGGACTGCGGTGCGTCAATTGAGAAGGGCCGGGGGAAGCCCGGCCTTTGGGACACTGCAAGTGGCGGGCCTTGCGGGTGTTTCAAGTGGTTTTTCAAGTGATTTCGAGGGATTGCATCGCTCAATCCAATGCGAAGGAATTGGGCTTTGAGCGCCATCGGGCGGACTGCGGCGCGTCAATTGAGAAGGGCCGGGGAAGCCCGGCCTTTGGGACGCTGCAAGTGGCGGGCCTTGCGGGTGTTTCAAGTGGTTTTCAAGTGATTTCGAGGGATTGTATCTCTCAATCCAATGCGAAGGAATTCGAGCTTTGAGCGCCATCGGGCGGACTGCGGTGCGTCAATTGAGAAGGGCCGGGGGAAGCCCGGCCTTTGGGACGCTGCAAGTGGCGGGCCTTGCGGGTGTTTCAAGTGGTTTTCAAGTGATTTCGAGGGATTGTATCTCTCAATCCAATGCGAAGGGATTCGGGCTTTGAGCGCCATCGGGTGGACTGTGGTGCGTTATTTGGGAAGGGCCGGGGGAAGCCCGGCTTTTGGGACGTTACGAACGGCGGGCCTTGCGGGGTGTTTCAAGTGATTTTAAAGTGATTTCGAGGGACTGCATCGCTCAATCCAATGCGAAGGGATTGGGCTTTGAGCGCCATCGGGCGGACTGCGGTGCGTCAATTGAGAAGGGCCGGGGGAAGCCCGGCTTTTGGGACGCTGCAAGCGGCGGGCCTTGCGGGACGTTAAAAACGAATAAAAGCGCTTTTGTTAGATTTTTAAAAGACAGACTGCGATGTAAAAACCGGGCGGTCCCCTATGTGGAAACCGCCCGGCTGGTTATTGTTTGATGAAAGACTTTTAAATGGGTTTGATAGGAAAACGAAAGCTGCAACCCGCAAACAGCAACACCCCAAGAAGAGAGGCTACCCGAACGTCTAACGTGTTGTACAGCAGCAACCCCGCGGGGACAAGGGGTTTCGCTCCCTCAACCGGCCGCATTGCCGCCGGAAGTCCTCCGGCAGCCCGGCAAGCATAGAACGTTGTTCAAAAGCCCATGGTTCCGCTTCCCGCCATGAGTTCGGTCATTTCCTCGATACGTTCCAATGGGAACGGCGGGGCGCACAGGGGTTTCATGGCGATGGACATCAGTTTCATCGGGTTGTCGTCTGCGGCTACACGGTTGGAACTGAGCTTTCCACAGCGGCGGCAACGATGGATAATGGCCCATTCGCCATTCTTCCGGACCCACACCGCTACCGGTTCCATGATGCTTCCACAGTCAGAGGCGCGGTCCCCCGGCTCTGTGTCCACGTGGAGGCTCGATAGGCAATTGGGACAGTGATTGCGGTGGTCGGTGCCGGCTCCCGCAGAGACAACCAGGCGGCCACAGTTTTTACAAGTGAAACTATCCGTACATGCATGTGTCTTATAATATCCTTTTTCGTACTTTTTCTTTTTGTTTTCACGGTTCATAGTGAGTTATATCTCCTTACACAATTTAGAATCAGTTGTATTCAATCTGTGTCAGGACAATAAAAAAGATAACTCCCGAGAAGATGAGTTATCTGAATCGTTCTCATATACGGATTTTGTTGGGGCGTCTTGCCTTATAAAAAGACAATCGTATACCAGGATACGGGCCTTCACACACAACTCCCAAGAGAGAAAGCCAGCCAAACAACAGCCTGGGCAACAAGCCAGCCAGAACAACCATCCGCAAAATAAGCACAACAAAAAACACATCGTTTCCCGATGAAAACAAATTTTTTATTGTCCTGTTACTTGCAGATAGCCGACATCCAGCCGCACCCCCTTGTTTCATTTCCTACAGAATAACACATGAAACGAAAAAAGTAAAGACCCTTGATGCATTTAGGCTGTGGTGTGCAGAAATTGCCAATCCGAGCAGCCGGTTTCTCGCCCGCGGCCCCCTTTACAAATTTCGGAAAATCCGATATAATTATCCAGTTAGACGGTAAACGCCGGTTTACTATGGATGAAATCAATGTTTAAGGATGGTAGTATGCTGCAATTTGATGAGTTAAGGCTGGAACTGGAAGGGCTGCGCCCGGAAATCGACGACTTGGCCGAGGCGCTGGGCCTGGAACGCATGCGCAATGAGATTGCGGAACTGGACACCAAGGCTTCAATGCCGGGATTCTGGGACGATACGCAGAATTCCCAAAAGATTTTACAACGCTCCAGCTCGCTGAAGGATAAGATTGCGGCGTATGAGAAATTGACCGCCGCTTATGACGACACGATGGCTCTGATCGAGCTCGGCAACGAGGAGGGGGATGAATCCCTGCTGCCCGAGGCCAAGGATGAATTGAAGAAAATCCGCGAAAGCTTGGAGACGCAGCGCCTTTCTACGCTGCTCAACGGCGAGTATGACAACAAGAACGCCATCCTCACCTTCCACGCGGGCGCAGGCGGAACCGAAGCGCAGGACTGGGCGGAAATGCTCTACCGCATGTACTGCCGCTGGGGAGAGCGCCACAACTTTAAGGTCAGTACCCTGGACTATCTGGACGGCGAAGAGGCGGGCCTCAAAAGCGCCAGCATCCTCATCGAAGGCGAAAACGCCTATGGTTTCCTGAAAAGCGAGGGCGGGGTACACCGCTTGGTGCGCGTGTCTCCGTTCGATGCCTCCGGACGGCGCCATACTTCGTTCGCTTCCCTGGAAGTCATGCCCGAAATCGACGACACCATCGAAATCGAGATCGACCCGGCGGACATCAAGATGGACGTATACCGCGCGAGCGGCGCGGGCGGCCAGAAGGTCAACAAGACGTCCTCTGCGGTGCGCTTGACGCACATCCCGACCGGCATTGTGGTCTCCTGCCAGGTGGAGCGCAGCCAGTATCAGAACCGCGACGTCGCTATGCGCATGTTGAAGTCCAAGCTGTTGGAAATCAAAGAGCGCGAAAATTTGGAGCGCATCGAGGACATCAAGGGCGTGCAGAAAGAGATCGCATGGGGTTCTCAGATCCGCTCGTATGTCTTTATGCCGTACACGCTGGTCAAGGATCACCGCACCGGCTTTGAATCCGGCAATATCAACGCGGTGATGGACGGCGACCTCGACGGCTTTATCAATGCATACCTAAAAGCCCAAAGCCTCGGCACACTGGGCGACTACGGCGAGGCATAACGGTTTCCTGGGAAATGCCGGTAAGGCCCGGCATGTTGGTGAAAGGAACGTTCTTGCATCCACGGGTTTCTTTATATGAAAAATATGGGAACGCAAATGGAAGCAGAAGAGCCTGCGGAAGCGAGCGATGGAAAGTTTTGTAGACGCATGGAATGGACTTTGGGTTCCATGTGAAGAGAGACGGACGGCGTTATGGACAGCGGTTGTCGTGGCGATTGGGAAACTCCGGCCGCTCAGGGAAATCCTGGCTTATTGGAAAATCGCCCGCTTTGGGGGCATTGTATTACGAAAACTTGTAGGGGCACTAACAACCCGCCCAGGGAAGATTGATTTTCGTCCCATACAGGTTTCTCCGCTCTCAACGTATCTTTTAGGGCATTGTATTAAGAGAATAAAGAGGATGGTTGCAGGCTGTCCCTAAAATGTTTCTTATCTCACCGCTCTTTCAGGGCGGCCTCTTTTCGGAATGGGCTACAAGGATCGTTGTGTCCGATGGCGCAAATCGGAACGGCGTGTAAAAATTATCCTAATAAAAAGCACGGCTCTACAGCGGGGAATTCCTGCTGGACCGTGCTTTCGTTTTTTCACTGTCTGCGGGGCGGCCTTCGGCCGGGCGCAGGGGTTGGCTTGGTGTAGCGAGGCAAACCTGGCAAGCTTTGATCTGTTTCAGGGAAATCCGATCGTGCTTTCGTTTTTTCACTGTCTGCGGTGCGGCCTCCAGCCGGGCGCAAGGATTGGCTTGATACGGAGAGACAATCTTGGCCAAACTTTGATCTGTTTCAGGGAAATGCGATCGTGCTTTTGTTTTTTCGCTGTCTGCGGTGCGGCTTTCGTCTGGGCGCAAGGCTTGGCTTGATGCGGCGAGGCAAACCTGGCAAAACTTTGATCTGTTTCAGGGAAATCCGATCGTGCTTTCGTTTTTTTCGCTGTCTGCGGTGCGGCCTTCTACCGGGCGCAAGGCTTGGTGTGGCAAGGCAAACCTGGCAAGCTTTGATCTGTTTCAGGGAAATCCGATTGTGCTTTTGCTTTTTCGCTGTCTGCGGGGCGGCCTTCTACCGGGCGCAAGGCTTGGTGTGGCAAGGCAAACCTGGCAAAACTTTGATCTGTTTCAGGGAAATCCGACGGTGCTTTCGTTTTTTTGCCATCTGCGGGGCGGCCTTCGGCTGGGCGCAGGGGTTGGTCCGGCTAAGTAGCGTATTTTCCCTGATGGCCGTTCCCAAACTTGCCCATTTCTCTTGTTTATGATGCGGTCGGAAAGGTCCGGTTTGTTTCGCTTTTCCTTTTCCGATCATACGGAAATGCACTTTCCCATTTAACAAAATAGCTTTTCTTGCCTTTAAGCGGCCGGCCTTAGCCCTGGTCCGCGGCGCGGCGCATCCGCTTTTGCAGGCGGACGTCCCGCCCACAGAACGGCAGACGCACATAACCGCCCAGAATGCGCGAGGCAAAGCGCTCTGTGTAGCGCTCCTCGATCTCCTTCATCGTCAGGTTGGTACTGATGATCGTCGGACGCTGCGCCATCTGGCGCGTGTTGACAATGTTATAGATTTCTGCGACGGCAAACGCCGTGCGGAATTCTGTGCCGAGATCGTCCAAAATCAACAGGTCGCAGTCGAGCAGGAGGGAACCGGTGTCGGTTTCCTCCTCACGCCCAAAGTGTTCACGTTCCAGTTTCGAAACAATGTTGTTCACAGACCCGTAAACCACGCCAAATCCCTTCTCAATGGCCGCGTTTGCAATCGCTAGGGAAAGATGTGTTTTCCCAGTCCGGTGCCTCCCATCAGGATCAAGTTGGAACTGCGCAGGGAAAAATTCTGCGCGTAGGTCATGCAGATGTCCAACACCCGCGCCATCGCCCCGCGCTCGGAACGCCCGGAGGCATCCGCCTGCTCCGAATAGTCGTCCAGCGAGAAAGTCTCAAACGTCGAGAGGGAGAGGGGGGTGAGGGTGTTTAAACTCCGGTATGCTTCCGCGCGCAGGCGCTTTTTCAGACAGTCGCACATACGGCCGTCCACATAACCGGTATCCGAACACCGGGGACAGGCGTAGCGCGGCTCCAGGTAGTCCTTTGGAAGCCCTGCCTCCTGCAACAAGCCGTCCAGCTCGCGCTGTAGGGCCTGGTTGTGTTCTTTGAGGCGGTTCAAGTGCGCCTTCGCGTCCGCGCCATGCAGCACCGCGCGGGCGGCCGTGATCGCCGTTGTAGCGAGTTCCCGCTCGATCTGCTCCGCGCGTGGAAACGCGCTGTGCAGCTCCGTGCGGTGCGTTTCTGCCGTTTGCTCTGCGCGCGCCTTTTGCTCTGCCAGCGCCGCCGCCGCTGCCTGGTAGACCTCTCTGCTGTATCCCACTTCCATCACTCCCCGTTAAAATGATCGAATGCGCCGGAGCGCTCAAATTCCTCGATGTTATAGGTGCTCTTCGCGGACGCTTCCTGCTTGCGCGCCGCCGCCTTGCGGAGTTTCTCCTCCTGCGCCTGTTGCAGTGTGGTGATTCCCTGCTCATGCCAGCGGGTGAGGATGCCGTTCATATAGCTCAGATTCAACTGGCCCTTTGTGTCCACACAGCGCTCGTACGCCTCGCGCAAAAGGATGGGCGTAAACCCCCAATCGTTGACCCATATCGCGGCGAGCGTCTCCTCCTTGGCGGTGGGCGAGCGGTGGGCGATGCCCAGGGTTTGTTCCACCACATGCCACGCCTTGGCGTTTTCTGCAATCCGGCGCAGTTTTTCCTCCGCCTTCTGGTGGCTGAATATCTCCTCCTCCGCCCAATCCATGCCGACTTTCTCAATATAACGGGTGCTCGTCTTGCCCGCGCTGGCCGCGTATTGCAGCAGCATCAGGATGACGTCCACCGGCAGCCCGAAATCGTCGTGCAGCATCAAAAGCGTGGCCGAACAGCCATTGCTCAGCAGACGTCCCAGAATACACTGGGCCTCCTGCATCATGTAAGCGATTTCCTCCGATTCCGCCATCCGCTTGGCAACAAACGCATTGTCCGGCTTCTGCGGGCGGGTGAGGATCGCCGCAGGCCGCGCTTTGGCAGGGACGGCGGCCGGAGGGTCCGGCACAGGGGCGGGGGAAGGCGTGGGGACGGCCAGACGGCTGGCCCTTCCACTGGGGCTGTCTGTGCGTTGGACGCCGCAGGTTTGAGCTCGACGCCGCTGGACGCCAAGAGCCCGGCTTCCTGTTGCCAGAAGAGCAGCGCCTCGCCGACCGCATCCTCGGAAAGCCCCAGCGCCTGTGCCGGTTCCTTTGCCTCAAAGCCGTGGTCCGCGTGGCGCAGGACCCACAGCAACACCTTTAACTGGTTGGGGCTGGCAATCTTTATGTATTGATCTACAACGGCGCACGGCACAGCAAAGACCGCGTTCCATACGCCCAGGTTGAGTAAGTACAAATTCGTCCCTCCATTTGTCTTTGGGAATATCCGGCCAAAGACGGCGGCTGACGGCAACACAGACAACGTCCGGCCGCTGCCGGCGCCGCGAAGCCGTAGAGCGCAAAACGCCGTGGAATCCCATGGAATGCTTTTATTATAGCATGTCCGATGTCAAATGGGAAACCCCCACAAGAGAAGGAAAGGACGGAATCCCGCCGGAATGCGGGGCAAAACGCGCCCGGAAAAATTTTGAAAAAAAGTGTTGACAAATGGGGAAGGCTATCGTATAATAATTCACGCACCGAGCAAAACGGCTGCAAGACATGCGAACGTAGCTCATCTGGTAGAGCGCCACCTTGCCAAGGTGGAGGTAGCGAGTTCGAGCCTCGTCGTTCGCTCCATGTAGGCTCCTCACATTGTGGGGAGCCGTTTTTTTGTTTACAGTTCGGAAGGGCTTGCGGTGGGCGAGGCTTTGGAGGCGCAGGGCTTTCCCAAGGTTTTGCTATACAACAGGCATTTCAATGGCACCTGTTTTTGGCCCATTTCCATGCAAATATCCTTTTCCCCGACACGCGTAAAACCGCGGTGCTCATAGAATGGATAGGTACAGGCGTCGTCGGTATGAAGAAAAAGGGTTTTGCCATTCTCCCGGCGTTCCAACTCAGAGAG
The DNA here is from genome assembly GCF_046693725.1 of Anaeromassilibacillus sp. SJQ-1. Taxonomy (NCBI): domain Bacteria; kingdom Bacillati; phylum Bacillota; class Clostridia; order Eubacteriales; family Acutalibacteraceae; genus Anaeromassilibacillus; species Anaeromassilibacillus sp. SJQ-1. The sequence goes on from NZ_JBKEIV010000012.1 coordinate 16,098, forward strand.
CAGAAGGCTTCCAATCCCTTTGCCCTTGACCGCTGGATTTGCGGCGAGAAAGACAATTTCTCCGTCGGGCCGGTGGGAAGCCAGATAGGAGGAGAGAAGCTGCTGGGTAGCCGACGCATAGGTTCCCGCGCTGTCCTGATAAAAGGTATTCTGCACAAATTCGAACAGCTTCACATAGAGGGTCTTCCAGAGGGAACGGTATTTTTTAGGCTCTCCTTCCAGTTCTGCAAGCAGAACCCCTGCGAGTTCTTCTCCGGCATATGCGGCGATGACCTGGGTGGCGCGAGAGAGTTCCAGATACCAGAAATACCGGCCGTAGAGCTGCAAAAGAAACGGGTTGTCCAGATACCACTCAAAGTGCATCCCTGTGATGGCGAATTGGATTGCTTTGGAAAAATCGCGCTTTCGCAGCGCTTTGATTTGAATGTCCATGATTTTTTCTCCTTTGCTGTAAATGGTGGGGACAGGGGAATGTATGCCTCGTCGGACGGGAACATATACCAGTATTCTACCACAGGAAGGCAAGCGGCGGCGATTTTTTTGGCAGTCAACCGGGCGGTTTGAGGCCGGCGCAGGTTTCGGGGCTGGCTTCCAAGGAATGCGGCCTGTGAAAATTTGCCGGGATCACCTCCGTTTGTTTCCATACGGTTTCTAGCTTGTCCAACAGAGAGCCTTTTGGGTTCTTTTTCGAAGGTTAATTTCTGGATAAAGGCGAGGACTTCATACAGGCGGGAACTTCGCAGGAGCGAGGGGGTTCGGCTGGAAAAAGCAAGAGGAGGCAAAAGACTTGCCGCCTGTGGCGAAAGAAAGCGGGCCTTCGCAGAAACGAGGGCTTCGACTGGAAGCAGCAAGAGGAGGCAAAAGATTTGCCGCCTGTGGCGAAAGAAAGCGGGGCCTTCGCAGAAGCGAGGGGCCTGCGGCTGGAAGAAGCAAGAGGAGGCAACGAGATTTGCCGCCTTTGTGGAAGGAACCTTATAAAACTTGCAGAATATAAAGAGGATGGGCATCCGTGCAAATGTCTGGAAAAGTGTGGCCGTCCGTGCAGAAAATTTTATGACAAAATCCATACCACTGTTGCGTGGATTATGCTATAATATAAACGTTTGTGAATTTTAAAGAAGAGGGATCATATATGGATGTAAGAAATGACCTGAGAAATATCGCCATCATCGCCCACGTCGACCACGGAAAAACAACCCTGGTGGACCAGCTTCTCAAACAGAGCGGCATCTTCCGCGCTAACCAGGAGGTCGCGGAGCGCGTGATGGACTCCAACGACCTGGAACGGGAACGCGGTATCACCATCCTGTCCAAGAATACAGCGGTCATCTATCAGGATACAAAGATCAACATCGTCGACACGCCTGGACACGCCGACTTTGGTGGCGAGGTGGAACGCATCCTCATGATGGTGGACGGCGTTCTGCTGCTGGTGGACGCCTTTGAAGGCTGCATGCCCCAGACGCGCTTTGTGCTCAAAAAGGCGTTGGGCCTCGGCAAAAAGCCCGTTGTGGTTGTAAATAAGATCGACCGCCCCGGCGCACGCCCCGCCGAGGTGGTGGACGAAGTGCTGGATCTCTTTATCGAGCTGGGGGCAAACGACGACCAGCTGGAGTTCCCGGTGGTGTACGCTTCCGGCCGCGACGGCTATGCTACGCTCGACCCGGCGGTGCCTGGAAAGGACATGAAGCCGCTGTTTGATATGATCCTTCGGGAAGTCCCCGCGCCTACAGGCGACCTGACCGGTCCGACACAGGTGCTTTTCTCCAACGTGGATTACGACGACTATGTGGGCCGCATCGGCATCGGCCGCGTGGAGCGCGGCGAGGTACACGACGGCGAGAATGTCGTGCTCTGCCACCGCGACGGTACGACGAAGAACGTCCGCGTGGTGAAACTCTATCAGTTCGAAGGGCTCAAGCGCGTCGAGGTGGAAAGCGCAAAGCTCGGCGACATTGTGGCGGTTTCCGGGATCACCGACTTGAACATCGGCGAAACCATCTGTTCCCCCGACTGTATTGAGCCGTTGCCCTTTGTCAAGATCGACGAACCCACGGTTTCCATGATCTTTATGGTCAACAACAGCCCGTTTGCAGGACGTGAGGGAAAATACGTCACCTCCCGCAACCTGCGCGACCGCCTCTTTAAAGAGGTCGAGACCAACGTCGCTATGCGCGTGGAGGAGACCGACACCACCGAGGCGTTCAAGGTCAGCGGCCGCGGAGAGCTGCACCTCTCGATTCTGATCGAGCAGATGCGCCGCCAGGGCTATGAGTTCCAGGTGTCCAGCCCGCAGGTCATCTACAAGGAGATCGACGGCAAGCGCTGCGAACCCATCGAACTCCTGATGATCGAGGTGCCGGACAGTTACGTCGGCGCCGTCATGGAGAAGCTCGGTTCCCGCAAGGCCGAAATCGTCAATATGGGCACCCGCGACACCGGCGTCACCCACTTGGAGTTTAAAATTCCAGCGCGCGGCCTGATGGGCTATCGCCAGGAATTCCTCAGCGATACCAATGGAAACGGCATCATGAACAACGTGTTCGATTCCTATGAGCCGTACAAGGGCGACTTGCAGAGCCGCCAGCAGGGTTCCCTGATCGCGCATGAGACCGGCGAGACCACCGGCTACGGCCTTTGGCAGGCGCAGGACCGCGGCCGGATGTTTGTCGGCCCCGGCCTGGAGGTCTACGAGGGAATGGTCGTCGGCGTCAGTCCCAAGAGCGAGGACATTGTGGTGAACGTCTGCAAGAAAAACACGTCACCAACACCCGCGCCTCCGGCTCGGACGAGGCGCTTAAGCTCGTCCCGCCCAGCATCCTCAGCCTTGAGCAGTGCCTCGAGTTTATTAAAAACGACGAGCTCGTCGAAGTGACGCCCAAGAGCATCCGCATGCGCAAAAAAATCCTCGACAAGGAAACCCGCATGAAGATGGCTAGCCGGAACAAATAATCCCGCGCAAATCCCCGCTTAGAGGACTTGGAGGTACGGCCGATCCTATGAATTTTGTAATACTCGACCTGGAATGGAATGGCACCTACAGCCGCCGCATCAAGAGCTTCATCAACGAGATCATCGAGTTCGGCGCGGTCAAGGTGGACGAACAACTGCATATCATCGACACCTTTGAGGCGTTGGTCCGTCCGCAGGTGGGGAAGAAGATCAGCGGCAAGATCCGCACGCTCACAAGCATCACCAACGAGGAACTCGCCGGAGGCCTGCAATATATGCAGGTCATCAGCCGGTTTAAAAAATGGATGGGCGACGCGATCCTCATGACCTGGGGAACGTCCGACATCCTCGCCTTGATCGAAAATTGCCGCTACTTCTGCGGCAATGAGCGCATCCCGTTTTTGCAATACTACGTCAATTTACAGGCCTACTGCGAGGAAATGCTCCACTACGATAAAACCCAACAGATGGGGCTCTCCACTTCGGCACAACTCTTGGAGATCGATGAGGATGGTTTTGACCATCACCGCGCCTTGGGCGACAGCCTGCTCTCCCTGCGCTGCCTGCAAAAGCTCTACACCCCCGAAAGCCTTACGCCCTTTGTGCAGGAGGCCGATGCGGAGTTTTACCGGCGCATCCAGTTTAAGACCGTCGTGATCTGCGACCTGTCCAACCCGTTGATTAAGCGCAGCGATATGCTCTTCAACTGCGACGTGTGCGGGCGGCGTGCACACCGCGTGAGTGAGTGGCAGCTCAAAAACAAGAGCTACCGCGCGGAATTTCTCTGCCGCCATTGCCAGCACCGGTTCTTCGGCCGGGTGCAGTTTAAGCTCAAGTATGAAGGATTGATCGTGAAAAAGTACATCCTTCCCTTCCGCGAAAAACCCAAGGATGAGCGCCCGAAAGATGCGCTTCCCTCAGATTCGCCGGCGCAACCGCACGCTCCGGCAAAGCCTTCCGCGAAAGGGACGCCGGAGGACGATTCGCCGGTCGGGAGTGGAAATCCGAAAGGTTGAGAAAATCGCCCGAAAGGCAGCATACAGCGATAGAGAACCCCCTCAAGGGATGAACGGAGACGTTCATTCTTTGAGGGGGTTGTTTTTTGTTGGGATTGTGTGACTTTCCTTCGGCTTGGCGCGGGGAAGGTGGGCCCGGTGGGGAAAAGCGGCTTTGCAGGGGATTGCACATCGCCGGGAAAGGCGGGGGTTATCCAAAGTGTGGACAGGCTGGCAGAGAGCGGGGCGGCCGTCCGGAGACCAGGCGGGCTATTGTGTAAAATAAGCCTATCTGGGAAACAGGCAGGCAACCAGGTAAAACAGACCTATTCGGGCAACAGGTAGGCAATCGGGTGAAACAGGCATCCGGGCAACAGGCGAACGACCACGTAAAGCAGGTTTATCCGGGAAATAGGCCTGTTCGGGCAGTAGGCGGACATTCGAGTGAAACAGGTCTATCCGCGCAAGCAAGTAAAACAGGACTATCCGAGCAACAGGAGGACAACCACGTAGAATAAGCCCGTTCGAACAACAGGCAGGACATTCGATTGAATCGGGCATGCCCGGAAAGCGCAGGAGTTGGCGCGGGGAAGGTGGCCCGGTGGGGAGAGGCGGCTTTGCAGGGGATTGCACATCGCCGGGGAAAGCGGGGGTTATCCAAAGTGTGGAGTTGCCGGACTGAGGGCGGAATAAACCATGATCATTCCATAGAAATGTTGCCTGACGCGCAACATCGAGTATGGGTTAAGACGAAAGAAGCCATGCAGGGGAATGGGGACAGCCCCACAGCCTCTGCATGGCGTATGAAACGTCTGCTGTTTTGCCCGCCTATTATCCTATTATAATAAACGGAGTGGAATCGAACATCTGGGAAGGGGTTCGGGCCTACTCGGCATGGATGGTTTCGACGATGGACAGGCGGCGAATGCGCCGGGACGGCCCCCGGACCGCCAAGGCCGCGGACAACGCCACCAACAGCACGATCAGTACCAGCGACGCCCAGGGGACATACCAGGGAGTTCCCCAATTGGCCGTGACCGTGTGCTCATAGAGAAAGCGGTTCAATGGAATGCCCACCGCACACCCTACCAGGATACCGGCCCCCGCATAGGCTGCCGCTTCAGCGGCCACCATCCGCGTGAATTGCCGCATGCTCATCCCGATGGCGCGCATAGCTCCATACTGCCGTAGCCGCGCCGACACGCTCATCGAAATGCTGTTCACAATGTTGAACACCGAAATCAGGGCGATTACCGCCAGGAAACCATAGACAAACAGCGCGAAGGAAACATATGCGCCGATCGCCTCGCGGTTCCCGCGCCGCTGGTCGGAGAAGGTGACGCCGCTGCCCGCTTGATTGCGAATCGCCTGTACATCCGCGTCGGCCGCATCGCTGGTCAGCTGTAGATCGAGAATCGTATAGCCGTTCTGCCCGGTCAACGCGCGGAAGGTCTCCTCCGAGCAGATGAAAATCCGTACGCCCGGTTCACTTTGAAACGGACAATCGGACAGGACGCCCACAACGGGAAGCGTTTGCGTTCCGGTCCCAAAGTCCGCGGAGACGGTGCTGCCGGAGTGCGGCGCAATCCCCCCATCGTAGACCGCGAGGAGGCCGTTCCCATTCATGGCTTCGGCGACCGAACCCTCCAATAGAGAGCCCGCCGCCCAGCCGAACTGGTGTTCCTCGTAGGAGATCAGGTCCACCGTCCCCGCCTGCCCGTCGATTGCCGCCGGGACGCCGTAGGCGAACATCCGCCCATATACCCGCTTGACCACCGGGTTCTCCGCGAGCTGGCGCGCCCATTCGGATGGGATGGTGCACGTCCGGTCCGCGCTGACGATCGACAGGTCGGGCGAATACGGCCGGAGCGGCGTGAGGGAATGGTGCATGAAGTCCACAGCCATGGTGAACGCCAGAAACAGGATGATGCTGAATGCAAAGGAACCCGCCATCAGGAAAAAGCCCTTTTTGCCTGCGGTGGCGTGGCGAAAACCGAGCGCCGTTTCCACCCGGTACAAGCGCGTATTCGCTGCCCGCCGCACTGCCTGCACAGGGAGGGCATTCCCGGAGAGCGCACACAGGGGGGAGACCTTCGACGCGCGGCGCGCGGGCGCTTGCGCCGCAAGCAGGACGGTCGCCAGGCCGATCACTACCCCGCAGGCAATGCCGATGCCGCTGATCCCGAAGGAAGGCATCCCCGCAAAATAGGTGGGGCTGAGCTTCACCAGCAGCGCGCAGAGCGCCCAGACGAGCGCCGTACCCGCTGCAAGCCCCAGTGGGACCGCCGTCTTACACCAGTTCAACGCCTCCAGCCGGACAAAGCGGATCACCTGCTTGCGCGTCGCCCCCAGACACCGCAGCAGCCCAAAGAACGAGGTCCTCTGCGCGATGTTGCTGTTCAGGCTGCTGGCGATCATCAGCACGCCTGCCGCCGCCACCAACAGGGCCAACACCGCCGCCGTCAGATACAATTGCAGCATCAGGGGGTCGTCGCTCTGGCCCATCAGCCCCAACAGTTTCCCATAGGGAAGGGCCTGTTCGTCGTGCAGGTGCAGCTCTGTTTTAATATCCTCTGTCACCTGCAAAATGCGGCACAGCGGCGAAAACTGCACGTAATAGACCGAATCGGCGTCCTGCGCCGCAGTATCGGAAAAATAGGCGCGAAATGCCTCTATGTTCATAATCATGCCGAGCGCATCCTGCCGATCCAGCATGGCGGTGTTGGACACAAAGCCCGTGACCGTCAGGTCGAGATCCCTCCCGTCCGGGGTGTGCAACTGGACGGCGTCGCCGCACCTGTATCCCCAGGCGCGTCCGGGCCCCCTGGGTCAGCAGGACGCCGTCGCCTTCGGCGGGGAAAGCGCCTTCCTCCAGCCGGGCAGAGGGGAAAATCTCCCACCATGCCGCATCGACGCCGGCGATTGCCGTCTCAATTCCGGACAAGGTATATCCTTCATTGCTGTCGTAATTCAACACGCCGTACCAGGACGACGCCTCCACCTCCGGCCGTGCGGCAATCTTTGCCGCTTGCTCATCTGTGATGTCCCGGAACGCAATCTGCCAATTGCCGCCGTCTAAAATCGCCTGCTGCCGCTGCGACCGCAATTCCATATCCGCCATTCCGAAGATCGCTGTCACGAGGAACACGGCCAGAAAGATGCAGAGCCGTGTCATCCGGCTCTGCTTGCGCCGCCGCCGGGCCAAAATAGGGATGAGGCTTAAATATCGTTTCATTCCTGCACCCCTCCCAAATCGCAAAGCGTTCCGTCCGTGACGCGCAGGACCCGGTCCACCGAGGACGTCAGGTGCACGTTGTGGGGAATCGTCCGCACGGTCTGCCGGCAATGGCGCGAAGCCTGATACAGCAGGTCGATCACATCGCGGCTGTTTTTGGAGTCCAGGTTCCCCGCCGGCTCACCGGCAAGGACCAGCATGGGTTTGGCGACGAGCGCACGCCCGATGGCTGCACGCGGGTTGCTGCCCGCCCGAAAGCGGACTGGACTGGCAGCACGGGACCAAAGATCGAGGGGCGCGCGGGGAACGTTGTTCCTTGTATATCATTCCTGCACCCCTCCCAAATCGCAAAGCGTTCCCGTCTGTGACGCGCAGGACCCGGTCCACCGAGGACGTCAGGTGCACGTTGTGGGTAATCATCAGAACGGTCTGCCGGTAGTGGCGCGAAGCCTGATACAACAGGTCGATCGCATCGCGGCTGTTTTTGGAGTCCAGGTTCCCCGTCGGCTCACCGGCAAGGACCAGCATGGGCTTGGTGATGAGCGCACGCCCGATGGCCACGCGCGGTTGCTGCCCGCCCGAAAGCGGACTGGACCTGGCAGCACGGGACCAAGGATCGGGGGACGAGCGGGGAACGTTGTTCCTTGTATATCATTCCTGCACCCCTCCCAAATCGCAAAGTATCCCGTCCGTGACGCGCAGGACCCGGTCCACCGAGGACGTCAGGTGCACGTTGTGGGTAATCATCAGAACGGTCTGCCGGTAGCGGCGCGAAGCCTGATACAGCAGGTCGATCACATCGCGGCTGTTTTTGGAGTCCAGGTTCCCCGTCGGCTCATCGGCAAGGACCAGCATGGGTTTGGTGATCAGCGCACGCCCGATGGCCACGCGCGGTTGCTGCCCGCCCGAAAGCGGACTGGACTGGCAGCACGGGACCAAAGATCGGGGGACGAGCGGGGAACGTTGTTCCTTGTATATCATTCCTGCACCCCTCCCAAATCGCAAAGCGTTCCGTCCGTGACGCGCAGGACCCGGTCCACCGAGGACGTCAGGTGCACGTTGTGGGTAATCATCAGAACGGTCTGCCGGTAGTGGCGCGAAGCCTGATACAACAGGTCGATCACATCGCGGCTGTTTTTGGAGTCCAGGTTCCCCGTCGGCTCATCGGCAAGGACCAGCATGGGCTTGGTGATCAGCGCACGCCCGATGGCCACGCGCTGTTGCTGCCCGCCCGAAAGCTGGCTGGGCAGGTGATGGCGGCGGTCCATCAGGCCCAACACCCACAAAAGCTCCTCCACGCGCGTTGCATCCGGCCGCCGGCCGTCCAGCAGGAGCGGAAAGACGATGTTTTGCTCCACGGTCAACTCCTCCACCAGCTGGAAGGACTGGAAGATAAATCCGATATTCTGCCGCCGGAACACCGTCCGCTGGCTCTCTTTCATCGCAAACAAGTCCCGCCCATCCAGGTAGACGTGCCCGGAGGACGGCTCCTCCAAACCGCCAATACAGTGCAGCAGCGTGCTCTTTCCAGAGCCGGATTCCCCGACGACTGCCGTGAACTCGCCCTTCTCCATTGTGAAGGAGACGTCCTTCAGCGCGTCCACCTTGGCTTCACCTCTGCCGTATACCTTACAGAGGTGTTCCACTCGCAATACTTCCATTTTTGGGTTACCTCCTTTATTCGACCGAAATTCGATCGTCTTCAGGATACCACGCGCACCTTACGCCCCGGTGAACGCCAGCTTACAGTTTTGTCAGGAAGGACAGGGTGAAAGCAGTCCCGCGGCCGGGGGCGCTCTCCACCGTCAGGATACCGCCCTGCCCCTCCACGATCGATTTCGCCAGGGGCAGACCCAACCCCACCCCCTCCTGCGAGCTGCCGCCCCTGCCGCGGTAGAACCGCTTGAAAATATGGGGAAGTTCCTCCGGAGGAATACCGCACCCGTTGTCCGACACAACCAGGCGAAGCATCAGCGGCGAACGCTGCCACGACAGGCAGACCTCGCCCCCGGCCTCCGTATGGTCCAGCGCATTTTTGACCAGGTTGCCGACGGCTTCGCTGGTCCAAGCCAGGTCGCACAGGACCGGCTCCTCCGGCAAGCCCTCCAACGGATGCGCTTGCCCTCCCGCTGTGCGCGCGTCGTGAGTTCCTCCGTCGCGCGGAGCAACACCTCCCCCATGGAATAAAGCTCCTTTTCAAAGGGGATGCTTCCCGCATCCAGGCGCATCACCTTCAGCAAGGTCCCGATCAGGTCCTCCATGCGGCGAAGCGCCTGCGCCGCCTTCTCGGAAAATTGTCGCACCGTTTCGGCGTTTTCCGGCTCTTCCAGCACAATCTCATTGTACATATGGAGCGCTGCCAACGGCGTCTTGAGCTGGTGGGAGATGTCCGAAAGCGCATCCTTGAGGAATTCTTTGGCACGGCGCTCCGCTTCGCCCTTCGATTCCAGCGCCATGGCCAATTCATCCACGGACGCGAGCAGGTGGAAAACGCCCCCGTCCGGCCGCGCGGGAACCGGTTGTGAAAATCCCCGCGTGTGAACCGCTCCACGGCTGCGCCTGCGCGCTGAAAAAGGCGGTCCAGCCTCGTCAGAAAGAGCAGGGAACCGCCCAACAGCGACAGCGCCAACAACAGCGATCCCCCCACGGCCATGGGCAGGGTCCGGGCGGCCGCCTCCCGGACCGCGGGAAAAAAGAGGGCCCCGGTCTGTTCCGTCCAGCCGGCCTCCCGCAAAAGGGCCGCGCCCTGCTCCGTCTCCTGCGCCTGCTTCAGCGCCCGGACAATGGCAACCGGGGGGACGTCCTCCTCCAGCAGGGACGATGCGAACGCCCGGTCGTGGGCGAGAAGCACCTCCTGTTCCGCCCGGACCCAGGCCGTCCCGCAAAATATCCCGAATCCGGTCAACAGCGCCAGAAATCCCAACAGAAATCCGAAATACCGGCGCAAGACCGCCTCTTGCAAAAAACTCATTCGCCCGCCTCCTTCCACTGATACCCCAATCCGCGGATGGTCCGCAGGTATTCCGGATGGGATGGGTCGCGCTCCAGCTTGCCACGCAGACGCCGCATGTACACCGAAAGGGTGTTGTCGTCCACAAAGTTCCCATTCCCGTCCCAAAGCGCGTCCAGCAACGCCCGGCGAGTTACAATCCGGTTTGCGTTCCGCACCAGGATGCACAAAAGCCGGTATTCCATCCCGGTCAGCTCCAACGGCCGTCCTTCCAGCGCCGCCTTGCTTCCCAACAGGTCGATTTGCAGCGGCCCGCTCCGCAGTACGGAGGGTTCCTCCTGCCGCGGCATCCCCGCCCGCCGCAGCAAAGCCCGGATGCGTGAACACAGCTCCCCGAGTTTGAAGGGCTTGGTCAGATAGTCGTCCCCGCCGCAGTCCAGCCCGCGGATGATGCTGGTCTCCTCGTCCGCCGCGGTCAAAAACAGGATCGGCGCCGTGCCGCCCGCCCGCCGTACCTGCTCGCACACCGCAAAGCCTGTGCCGTCCGGCAGGGTTACATCCAAAAGCAACAGCCCGTACGGCGGTTTTTCCGCCAGCAGGCGGTTCGCCTCCGCCACCGTCCGGGCGGCGTCCACCTCGTATCCATTTTTCCGCAGCACATATTGCAGGCCGTCGAGCAGAGCGCTGTCGTCTTCCAACAGGAGCAACCTGTCCATAAAATCCCCTCCTTGCGTCTATTCTCTCCGATTGTACCACACTTTTCGTGCGTTGGGCGATTCGCTTACAAAAGTGTAAGGATACGGCCCGCAGGCGGAGAGGAGCTTCCGGGGCGAACGGCCGCCTGTGCGTTCGATGAAAGAAATTTTAAGAAAATTTGTTCGAACCCCTTGCGTTTACAGAACAAATGTACTATGATAGATATGTCATCTAAAGATGCTGATTGCATTTATGTAAAAAAACGGGGTCGTGCCCCGGCGCAGGTCCGGCCGGTTTGCACGGACCGGCCTGCAAAAAGGAGGGACGTTGGATGAAGCAGCCGCAGAAAAACCGCCACACCCGGCAAGGGGGCGCCGGGCCGCCCCGCTGCCGCCTGTTTACAGATTTCTTTTGAAAAGGCGGTGCATTGTGTCGAGAATCAGCAAAAATGTCGCAGAGTATTTCCCGCATTTCGCTGCGGACAGCCGGACCAAAAGTATCTTGGAAAGCCGCTTCGGAAACGACGGCTATGCCTTTTGGTTTAAGCTGCTGGAACTGCTCTGTAAAACGGATGGGCACAGCTATGACTGCCGGAATGCGCTGGATTGGGAATACCTGCTCGGCTATACCAGGGTTTCTGCGGAGACCGCCGGGCAGATTCTGGATTTGCTCGCCGGGATGGGGAAGATCGACCAGCCCCTTTGGGCGGATGGACAGACGATCTGGTGTCAGGCGCTGGTGGAAAACTTGCGCCCGTCTACGAAAAACGGCGGAGATTGCCGCCCGAAAAACCGCTTCTGGGGAGGGAATCCCCGGGCCGGGCGGATTATTTCCCGAAAAGAAGCCTGGGAAGGATTTTTCTCCCCAAGCTGTGCCGGAAAAGCGACAAAGTAGAGGAAAGAAAAGTAGAGGGAGAAGAGCAAAGAAGAATCCCCCTGTAGTCCCCCGGCAGGGGACGGCGGGAGGTTTTCATCCGATGGAAAGGGGGAAAAGGCCGGAACGAAGGGTGAAGAAGTGCAAGAATCGCAAGAGGCGTTTCGCACGAGTGGAAAGGTTGGAACGCAGGACGAAGGGGCGCAAGAAGTGCTTCGGATAAATGGAAAGGCCGAAACACAGGACGAAGGGGCGCAAGGAACGCAAGAGATACTTTGGACGAGCGGAAAGGACGGAACACGGGGCGAAGAGATGCAAGAATCGCAAGAGGCGCTTCGGACTGGTGGGAAGGCTGGAATGCAGAGCGAAGGGGTGCAAAAATCGCAAGAGGTACTTTGGACGAGTGGGAAAGCTGGAATGCAGGACGAAGGGGCGCAAGGAGCGCAAGAGGCGCTTCGGACTGGTGGGAAGGCTGGAACACGGGGCGAAGAAGTGCAAGAATCGCAAGAAGTGCTTCGGACGAGTGGAAAGGCTGGAACGCAAGGCGAAGAAGTGCAAGGAGCGCAAGAGGTGCTTCGGACTGGTGGGAAAGCTGGAACGCAGAGCGAAGGAGTGCAAGAGGCGCAAGAGGTACTTCGGACAAGTGGGAAGGCTGGAACGCAGAGCGAAGGAGTGCAAGAGGCGCAAGAGGTACTTCGGACTGGTGGGAAGGCTGGAATGCAGGGTGAAGGAGTGCAAGAGGCACAAGAGGTACTTCGGACGGGCGG
>NZ_JBKEIV010000013.1:0-117822 GCF_046693725.1 Anaeromassilibacillus sp. SJQ-1
GTACGTTCCCTTTGAAGAGTCTCTTTTTTCTCCATCCATAGGTGTTTATCATTCTTTTGGAATTGCTATTCTTCAGTTCGTCAAACACGGATGGAAACAAATCGACTCCATATCGGATGTCTCGACAGATTACAATTTTGTGGCCAAACTAGCACAGCGTTGTACAAGGGGGCAATTACATCCCGTACACCTGATCGATGTGATTCAAGATTCTATCTGAGCATTTCAGCATGTTTGCTCACAGTTTTCTGTGGGCTTTTTTGTGTTGCCCTTATAGCCTCTCTATAAAAATTTTCTGTATAGCAGCTAAAAGACTGATAAGGTGGGACGTCATTGCCAGACGCAATCTTGTACCAAACTGGTTCTGATATGATTCTACTATCCCATTCCCTAAATTTTCCTACTTAACTCATGCGGTGGCATTCCACCAGTCTCTGCCTGTACTCCCTGAAAGACAAAAAGACATCTGTGTAAGGAGCAAAATCGGGCAGAAAATTGGCAGCCATATGATTTCACGTTGTAATTGAGCTGCAAGTCGAAGTCACGAAAAGCTGACATCTACTTAAGGATGCGTTTCCATTTTAATTAATAAATAATTTATATGCTATTTCAAAGCTGTGGCTGTCTGATCTATGGGTTCAGAGTGCATTGTAACTTGATGACAGACTGTGATCTGCACCAAATTCGTTTTTGGTTGGATATAGACACCTACAATTCACAATTAAAAACCGGGACAAGATCTTGGTTGCGACCAAATCTTGCCCCGGTTTTTGTGCTTATCTTAAATTTTCTCGGCTGCATTTAGAACTCGGAACGATCAAGTTCCGTACCACTTCATTTTCAATGGATTACACTCTTTTCAGTTTCTTCATACAGAACACAATCTCGACTTCTATCAAAAAACGTCTCTCTTTAAAGTACAGTATATCCTGTCCAGCCAGTGCTCCAAAAATCGTTCCATGCCACGCAACCGTAAGAATTCAGCGGTTTCATCACACTCAACCCGCCGCTGGACGATAGCACACATAGCAAGATAAACCGTTGAATGAACCCGCTCGTGCTTTTATCCGTATGAAAATGAAGTAGGTGCGCCCCATTCGATTTCCACATGTTTTCATGAACACTCTTATCAATACACTCTTATTCCCCACCATTTTTTCTCTTGGAATCCTTGGATGTATGTATGGATTCCTTTGAAAACTTTCGGGAATGCAAAAACGATCAAACCCAGAGACATCAGCAAATGTATAGGAATCCAGCTTTTCCCGTACGATTTTGGAAATTTCAGAATAGATCTCATGAAACCGGCAACTCGCTGTATGCGTACAGGAATATTCTCTTTGCTGGCAACGGCTGATTACATAAGGGCCTTCTACCGATTCAATTACCTGACGCAATGTGATTTCCCCCGGCGGATGTGCCAGCAGGTATCCCCGCGCGCCCCTTTGTAAGAGATCATAATATCATCTGCAACCAATTTTCGTAAAATTTTCAAAGCAAAGCGCAGGGGCACATGCGTTTCTTCGGCGATTGTACGCGCATCCACCTTCTGGTCGGCCGACGCAGAAACTCTACAAATCCGCACCGCATAATCCGCCTCCAAAGTCATGTGCATGATTCTTCACTCCTAGTCCAAAAAGTCCTTCAGCTTTTTGCTGCGGCTCGGATGGCGGAGTTTGCGCAGTGCTTTTGCTTCAATTTGGCGGATACGTTCACGGGTCACGTTGAACTCCTTACCCACTTCTTCCAAAGTGCGCGAACGGCCATCCTCCAAGCCAAAACGTAGACTGAGCACCTTCTCCTCACGGGGAGTCAACGTATCCAGTACATCGGCAAGCTGCTCTTTCAAAAGCGTATGGGAGGCCGCATCCTGTGGAGCAGGCGCGTCGTCGTCAGGGATGAAATCCCCCAGATGGCTGTCCTCTTCTTCACCGATCGGCGTCTCCAAAGAAACCGGTTCTTGCGCCACCCGCATAATCTCCCGCACCTTATCCACCGGCATGTCCAACTCCGCAGAGATTTCTTCTGCACTCGGTTCATGGCCGTTCGTGTGCAATAACTGGCTGGAAACCTTTTTTACCTTATTGATGGTTTCCACCATATGAACCGGGATCTCGGATCGTCCTTGCCTCGGTCTCGCAATGGCGCGAGGTAATCGCCTGCCGAATCCACCAGGTCGCATAGGTTGAAAATTTAAATCCCTTCGTATCATCAAACTTCTCGACTGCTTTGATGAGGCCCAGATTTCCCTCTTGAATCAGATCGAAAAATTGCATTCCCACGCGCCAAATAACGCTTCGCAAACGCTGACAACCAGACGCAGGTTCGCCTCCGAAAGACGCTTTTTAGCCGCCTCGTCGCCGTCTTTGATTCGAATCGCAAGGTCAATTTCTTCTTCTGGAGAAAGCAGCGGCACACGGCCAATTTCCTTGAGATACACTTTGACCGGATTGTCGATCGCAATGCCCTCCGTGCTTAGGCTGGACTCCAAATTCTCATCGGAGACGGCCTCTGCGGCAAAATCGATGTCGTCCAAGGGAGCGTCTGCAAAATCTTCAATGATCTCAACGCCCTGCGCTTCCAACGTATCATAGAACTTTTCGATCTGCTCTGGCTCAAAGTCCAGCTCTCCAAGAGCATCGAGAATCTCTTTTGTCGAGAGCTGCCCTTTCGCCTTCCCTTGTTCAATCAATTCTCGAATGACCGTTTTTTTGTCCGGTGTTGCTCCAGTTCCCATTGTACATCCCCCTATTTCTTCTTAGCCTTCAGTTCCGCCAGGTATGCTTCGATACTCTGGGTCGGAACGGCGGCCACATCCTCCACACGGAGTTTTGCATGTTCTTCTTCAATCACGTTTATATATTCCTGTGCATCCTTCCAAGTGGCGGATGCATCGTGATGTTTGGCAAAAATTCGGGCAATCGCGCCGATCTCATCGACGGAAAATTCCCCCGAAATATCTGTAAGGCTATAGTCCTTGCCATCCATAATTTTCCCCATAATCACCTGATATACGCGGCGATTAAAGGAAGTGGAAAATTTTTCAGGCGGCAAACGTCCATAAATCTCCTCTGCACGATCCGGATATTTGACAAGATACGCAAGCAACGCTTCTTCCGCACTAGCAGCCCGCAAGTTCTTTGCCTTGTCAGGATTGATGTCGTCGCCAATCCCCGCTGTCTGCTGTTGAAATGCGCGAAATTGTCTCTGCTGCTGTTGTTTTTGGCGCTTCTTGCTGTTTTTATCCACCTGCATCATAATGGCCGAACGATCGATGCCGATCTCTTCCGCCAGTTTTCCTGCATAAACTTCCTGTTCCATCCGGCTTTCCAAGGTTGCCAACAGTTCTGCCGCCCCCGTCAAATAGGCAACTCGTCCGTCCGCACTTTCCATATTGCAGGACCTTCGAATTTTCGCTAGGCGGTACTCGACATCATTTCCGCAGGCATCCAAAAGCTGTTTAAACCGGGCCGGGCCCTGTTCGCCATAGGAACGTATGTACTCATCCGGATCTTTCCTCCCACGATGTTAAGCACTTTCACCAGCAATCCCGCATCGCGCAACATCGGAATCGCTCGAGCGGTCGCCTTTTGTCCCGCTTCATCGGCATCGTAACAGATGACCACTTCTTTGGCATAACGGGACATCAATCGCGCCTGATCCGTTGTCAATGCAGTTCCTAGCGTGGCCACTGCATTGGAAAATCCCGCTTGGTGCAACGCAATTACATCCATATATCCCTCGGCCAAAATCAACTGTTGGCTTCCTTGGTTTTTTGCAAAGTTCAGCGCAAAGAGCGCATCGCTCTTCCGAAAAACCAGGGTATCCGAAGTATTTAAATATTTGGGTTTGGCATCGGTGAGCACCCGCCCGCCAAAGGCAATGACATTACCCCGCAGGTCGATGATCGGGTACATGACCCGACCGGAAAAACGATCTACCGCACGGCCACTACGTCCTTTAAAAGCGACATTCGCTTGAATCATTTCCGACGGTTGGTACCCTTTCTGAGCCAAGTAGTCCACCAAAGCATAGCGGGAGGGCGGGGAATACCCCAACCCAAAGTGACGAATGGTCGCCTGCGTCAATCCACGGTCTTGAAGATAAGCAAGCCCCGGTCTCCCCTGTTCCGACATCAACATCGCGTGGTAAAACCGAGCCGTCTCACGGTTGATCTCCAGTACCCGTGCGCGCAGTTTGGCCATCCCATCGTCTACCCGATTTTCAGGGACCTGCAAACCGGCGCGCTGTGCCAGAAATCGCACTGCTTCCATATAGTCCAAGTTTTCTATACGGCGGATAAAGGTGATAACATCCCCTCCAACGCCGCACCCAAAGCAATAAAACGAACCGTTCTCCGGGTACACATTAAAGGACGGCGTCTTTTCATTGTGGAAGGGACACAATCCCACCAAATTCCTGCCGCTGCGCCGCAGGCCGACATAGGAAGACACCACATCGCTAATATCGCTGCGCATCTTCAGTTCCTGCAGAAAAGCTTCCGGCAAGGGCATAATTGCAATTCCCCCATTTTCTTCTGTCAATAATGGCTCCAAGCCTCGGGAATATAGATATTTTGAAAGAGCCGGATCGCATAATGATCCGTCATTCCCGCTAGATAATCGCAGGCAGCTCGTTCGCAGCCTTCCTCCTCTGCTATCCGCCGCATATCATCCGGAAGATGTGCAGGATTCTTTAAATAGGTAAAAAGGATTTCAATCAGCGTTGGAACCTTTTTTTCTTCCCCTTTTGCATAAGGATTGTAATAAACCCGCTGATACATAAAAGAATTCAATTCATCAAAGGCTTCTTTACACGCTGGGTCCATACGAATCTGACCGTCTTGGCTATTGTCCACCACAGCATTGACCAAACAATTGATTCTTGCAGATTTGCTTGTTCCCAAAAGATTGGTAATCTCCTTTGGAATTTGGGATTCTTCTAACACGCCTGCGCGCTCTGCATCGTCAATATCGTGGTTGATATACGCTATGCGATCGGCATAGCGCACAATTTGCCCCTCTAATGTAGAAGCCTCCTGGCCATGTGTATGGTGCAGAATCCCGTCACGCACCTCTTTTGTAAGGTTAAGGCCCAAGCCGTTTTTTTCCAGTTTTTCCACTACACGAACACTTTGCTCATAATGGCGGAAACCCCCAGGAAAAATTTCGTTTAATGCGCGCTCTCCCGCATGTCCAAATGGCGTGTGCCCCAAGTCATGTCCCAAGGAGATTGCCTCTGTCAAATCCTCATTCAGCCGCAATGCCCGGGCGATTGTACGCGCGATCTGTGCGACCTCCAATGTATGGGTCAGGCGCGTCCGGTAGTGATCGCCTTCTGGCGACAAAAAGACCTGTGTTTTTCGTTTCAAACGGCGAAATGCTTTACAATGGATAATTCGATCCCGATCCCTCTGATAGGGAGTCCGGAGATCACATTCCTCTTCCGGTCGGTCTCTGCCCTTAGTATTGCGTGAAAGGGAGGCATAGGGTGAGAGGATCTGTTCTTCAATCTGCTGCGTTCGTTCTCTGACATTCATCATTCGGCGCACCTTCTTTCCCAAAAGATTGACCGGTTCCATGAAAGATTGCGCAGAATTCTGTTTCTTTCTTCTACAGAGCGCACACGGTTTCAAAGAACCTGTCGTTATTGATTATATATGCGGCAAAGTGCGGATTTCCTGCATCATTATTTAAAAATCTCAAAAAATTTTTTTCCTTCTTCCTGGATCTCCACGGAACCACAGGTTGCGTCCGCCAGTTTTGGCCGCATCCGTTCCAAATCTATATCGCTCATATGGAAGTTTATGGTCACACGCTCGCCAAAGTCTGCATCGTCAATGATCCCTCCGCACTCCGGAATCAACGCTTGTAAACGTCCATACTGATTATAGTCACAAGAAAGCGACGATAAGATGCATTCGCGCATCGTAACGATCCCCGCCGCTTCTAATGCAATGGACGCTCCGTGCGAATAAGCGCGTACCAAGCCGCCTGCTCCCAACAAAACACCGCCAAAATAGCGCGTGACAACAACGACTACATCGGTAACGCCGGATTTTTGCAGTACATCCAATGTCGGGATTCCTGCCGTTCCCTGCGGTTCACTGTCATCCGAATAACGTTTGATCTGTCCATCGCGCAAAGAATAGGCATAAACATTGTGGGTGGCATCCCAATAAGTTGCCTTCATTTCATTGATAAAGGCAATTGCTTCTTCTTCTGTTTTTACAGGGGCTGCATGGCCAATAAAACGCGACCGGCGTTCGACAAATTCGTCTTCCGCCCGTTTTAAGACTGTTTTATATTCTGTCATAATGCGCCTCCGATTGGTTCAGACAAAACAGAAGGCGACGCAAAATCTCTTTGCGCCGCCCAGTTCATCAAAAAGAAACCCGAATTATTTTTTGTCCTGCATGCCATAACGCTTCTTAAACATATCAACACGACCGCTCGTATCGACCAGCTTCTGCTTACCGGTAAAGAACGGATGGCATTTGGAGCATATTTCAACGCGGATGTTTTCCTTCGTGGATCTCGTCTCAATCACGTTGCCACAAGCGCAGGTAATCGTCGTTTCTTTATACTTCGGATGGATCGCTTCCTTCATTTATGTCACCTCTTTCACCCAAACTGCAACCTAACGTTTGAATTTTAACATAGAACGACTAAAAATGCAAGTAGTTCCGGCACAATTTTTCTGTATTTCAATTTGCCGCTTGCTGCCTAACATACTGTGCATATTCTTCCAAACACATGGAATATTCCCGCATTTTGATCGCATTGTCCGTTCCGACATAACGAAAGCAAGACGGCGTATAATCGGTCCCAGTGATGCTGGTTTTATTTTCTGGATAGCGGAGTACAAAGCCATAATTTACGCTGTTCTTCATCAGCCACTGATACGCCTGTGACTGTTCAAACGGAACGCCCTCCTCCGAAGCTGCAAACTCCACCAGCATCCCCGTTTGATGCTCATTGTAACCGCCACGTCCAATCGTCTTTTGCGCTTGATCCTCGGCGCGCACTTGGCTGTACCCTTCCTGTTCCATCAATTGCTGAATCTTCGCATGGTATTGTGCATCCTGGTCTTCCTTGGAAACGTAACCGCTGGCAATTTTTAGTGTGCAACCAGCATTTCTTGCATCTTCAACCATCCGCTCAAGTGCCTCCACAATTCGTTCTTCAAAAGGCACCCCTTCATATTTTTCTAATTGCACCACGAAGTCTTCGGAAAGTGGTGAATCTGCATTCACAACCACCAGATTAAATGTATTATCATATACCGGCAATTCTGTCTCCGAAGAGACTGATGGCTGTGAAGAGACTGGAACACTGCTCGAAGAGGTATCAAAAGGATGTTGAATCTCAATCCAAGCCAAAACTGCTCCGGCTGCCACAGAAATACATAGGGCAACTACCACAAATGTCATTACAATTTTGATTTTGCGCACCTGGTCCGCTTTTCTCCAGCTTGCACGCGTTTTTACAACTTTTTCTCCCTTATTTCTGCGCATCCCTTCCGCTCCTTCATTCTGGCATTTTAGTCTTTTTATACTCTATTGTAACGCCAATTCCAAATTTTTTCAATAAAACTGCGTTTCCTTGTACAGGAAATGGAAAAAGTAAAATGGGATTGCTTTCTTGACATCATATCTTGTATACTATATATTGAAAAAATTTTGAAATCCGATCTTTCAACAATAAGGATGGCGTTATTATGAGAAAAACAAAAATTATCTGTACGCTTGGCCCCGCGACGGATGATGAATCTGTTTTGCGGGAATTGATGCTCGCGGGTATGGATGTCGCCCGACTAAATTTTTCCCATCAAACCAATGCAGAGCAAAAAGTTCGTATCGACATGGTTAAAAAACTTCGTGAAGAACTGAAACTTCCCATTGCGCTTCTCCTGGATACCAAAGGCCCGGAAATCCGCACCGGAAATTTCTCTAAGTCTAAGGTCACGTTGGAAGAAGGACATACATTCACCCTGACGACACGTGACGTAGTTGGCGATGAAAACATTGTCAGCATCACATTTCCACGCCTACCACAGGAAGTTTCGCAGGGATCCAAAATTCTGATTGACGATGGTTTGATTGAACTGCGCGTAGAATCCTGTACCGACACAGACATCGTGTGCACGGTTGTCAACGGTGGCGTAGTTTCTTCCCACAAGGGAATTAATGTGCCGGGCGCCCATCTCTCCCTACCCTTTATCAGCGATAAAGACCGGGAGGATATTGCCTTTGGCGTCGAACAAGGATTTGACTTTATCGCGGCTTCCTTTACACGTACAGCCCAAGATATTCTCGATCTGCGTGCAGAGCTTGAGAAGCACGATTGCCACAAAATCCGCATCATTGCTAAAATCGAAAACGCAGACGGTGTATCCAATATCGACGAAATTTTGCGTGTATCCGACGGCATTATGGTCGCCCGCGGCGACCTTGGTGTTGAAATCCCACTTCAGGAAATTCCGGTCATTCAGAAGGAACTTATCAAAAAAGGATACAACGCCGGTCTACAGGTGATTACCGCCACGCAGATGCTTGATTCTATGATGAAGAATCCTCGTCCCACACGTGCAGAGGCCACTGATGTCGCCAATGCAATTTATGACGGCACCAGTGCAATTATGCTCTCCGGCGAAACCGCCGCGGGTAAGTATCCGATTCAGGCGCTTAAGACGATGTCCACGATTGCTGAACGTACCGAACAGGACATTGATTATAAAAATCGGTTTAAAAAGCGCGATATCGACGAACAGCCCAATGTAACCTCGGCAATTTCCCATGCAACCGTCACAACCGCCCATGATCTTGGGGCTGTTGCCATCATGACTGTTTCTAAATCAGGAAAAACCGCCCGCATGATTTCCAAATACCGCCCCTGCTGTCCGATCATCAGTGGGACAACCGACCCGACTGTCCTTCGCCAAATGAATCTTTCTTGGGGCGTTATCCCAATTATGGTGGATGAAAAAGACAACACAGATGAGTTATTCAATCACGTGGTAGATGTAGCACGCAGTAAGGGCCTTGTCAAAAATGGCGATTTGACCGTCATCACCGCAGGTGTGCCTCTGGGTATCTCTGGAACAACAAACCTTTTGAAGGTTCAGTTGGTCGGTGACGTTCTTCTTTCCGGCATGGGTGTGACCAAGAACATTGTGTGTGGCAATCTTTGTGTTTGCAACAACGAAGAAGAAGCGCATGCCACGTTCAAAACCGGCGATATTTTGGTTATCCCACAGACCACCAATGGGGTATTGACCTTAATGAAGTCTGCTACTGGTATTATCACAGAGCAGGGTGGTTCCAATTCTCATGCAGCGATTGTCGGGCTTGCTCTGGACAAACCTGTCATTGCGGGCGCTGCACATGCTACACAGATTCTAAAAAGTGGTACAACCGTCACGCTAGATGCTTCCCGCGGTATTGTATTCAGCGGCATTACACAATAATTCTCGATTATGATGTGAAACCCCGGTGTTCCAATCATCCGATGGTTTTATCATTAAAGTTCAATAATAAGCTTCAAAACCCCCGGCATCCGTTCGAACGCCGGGGGTTTTCCAGCTTTAACTCAGTTCAATGCTCCATGATATAAAATTCTCTCTGTTACCGTACATTTTCGTTTTCTGCCCGTTCCGTCCTACAGGACATACATCCTGTATTTGAACATGGAAAAGAAGGCATTCAAACCGTACAGGGCTCCTATTGAGATTATTTCTCCTCTCAATCGAGTGGATAGAGCGCAGAATCTGATTTTTCATTGATCCGTCGGAGAACACGGCATGGATTTCCCACAGCAACACTATTTTCTGGTATATCCTTGGTGACGACGCTTCCCGCTCCAATGACACTTCCCTTTCCAATATGCACGCCTGGCAGAAGAATGGCACCTCCGCCAATCCAACAGCCATCTCCAATGGCAACGGGAAGTGCATAGGTCCGGCAAAAATACTCCCCACTTTCCGGAGACCAATTAGGCGTCAATCGCTCTGCCAACTCTACCGGATGGGTTGCTGTATAAATTTGTACATTGGAGGCAATCAGAACATTATCGCCTACCACAATACGGTTGCAATCCACAAAGGTACAGTTCATATTGATGGACACGTTATTCCCCAAATAAATATTACGCCCATAGTCACATGTGAACGATGTTCCAATGGACACGTTTGTCCCTAAACCGCCCAACATTTCTTCCAATATTTTTCTCTTTTGTTCTTTTTGATCATATGGCAACGCATTATATGCGGCAAGTAAACTTCGCGCTTTACGTTTAAACTCTAAAAAGATTGGGTCATGACAATTATACCATTCGCCCGCCATACATTTTTCCAGCTCATTTTTCATCTATTGTACGCCCTCCTCCCTCTGTCGCCGAGAACTTCCAATTCAAAAGTTCCCTATTAAACCGCTCCAAACGCCCATATAACATCCTATGTTCCAGGCATATCGCTTTATATGATACAATAACACATCTGGTAAAAGATTTAAGAAAATGCCCCTGAGCAAACAGATAACGATCTGTTGCCCTGGGGCATTTTTACTCATATAAACTTATACAGGATGTACCTGCTTCTCGGCATTCGAAAGCGAACTATTGATACCGTATTCTGCATCTCTACGCTTCTTGAAGAAATCCAACGCCACCTTCGGGAACTGTGCATAGGAGAGCACATCCTCTTCCTGCTCGGACCATTCGGCGACCTCTGCGCGGAGTTTTTCAAGCTCCGGCTCTAACAAGTCGGCCGGGCGGCAAGTGATCGGCGTCTCATCGCCAATAATCTTCTTACGGAACTCCGGATCGATCGCAACCGGTGTCGTACCATACTTACCGGCAACAAGATCCTTGAATTCCTTCGTGCACATCTTGTAACGTTCTCCGGTAATCACATTGTATACAGCCTGTGTACCAACGATCTGAGAGGTCGGTGTGACCAACGGCGGATAGCCGGAGTCCTTACGCACACGCGGCACTTCTTTGAGCACATCCTCGAGTTTGTCGGCCTTTCCCGCCTGCTTCAGCTGAGACAGCAGATTGGAAAGCATTCCACCTGGAACCTGATATACCAGAGCCTTGGTATTGGTAGCCAGCATGGAGGGGTCCAGAAGGCCGCTCTTGATGTACTTAGCACGCAACGGCATAAAATATTCACGGATCTCGTTCAACAGTTTGAGATCTAAGCCTGTATCATACTTGGTGCCCTGCAAAGCTGCAACCATAGATTCCGTCGGCGCATGGGACGTACCCAGTGCCAACGGGGACATCGCTGTGTCGATCATATCGACGCCCGCTTCGATTCCCTTCATCAAGCACATGGAAGCCAAGCCGGAAGTATAATGTGTATGCAGCTGAATCGGAATCTTAACAGCGCCCTTCAAAGACTTGACCAAATCATAGGTCTCATACGGCGTGAGAAGCGCCGCCATATCTTTAATGCAGATCGAATCCGCACCCGCATTTTCGATCCGCTTCGCATACTTCACATAGTAATCGGTCGTAAAGACCGGACCTGTCGTATAAGAAATTGCAACCTGTGCGTGGCCGCCCTCTTTCTTCGCCGCCTTAATCGCAGTCTGCAAATTCTTAATATCATTCAGAGCGTCAAAAATACGGATGATATCAATACCATTCGCAATGGAACGCTGTACCAAGTATTCCACAACGTCGTCCGCATAATGACGATAGCCCAACATATTCTGGCCGCGGAACAACATCTGCAGCTTTGTATTCGGGCAATGCTTACGGGTTGTGCGCAGTCTCTCCCACGGATCTTCGTTCAGAAACCGAAGGCAAGCATCATACGTAGCGCCGCCCCAGCACTCCAAGGAATGAAAACCAACCTGATCCAGCTTTTCCAAAATCGGCAGCATATCGCCGATCGGCATTCTGGTTGCAATCAGGGACTGATGCGCGTCACGCAGCACCACTTCGGTAATTCCAATTTTTTTATTAGCCATAGTTTGATACGTCCCTCCTAAAATATGATTCCGGATCTGTGTAAAAACTCTTACTGGAGGGAAACGAGCGCCGTACCGGACTCAACGCTGTCGCCTTTATTGACATGAACAGCTGCAACTGTCGCGTCATGGGGCGCCATGATCTCATTTTCCATCTTCATAGCTTCCAAAACAACCAACACGTCGCCCTTCTTGACTGCCTGGCCAGCCTTTACATTGATCGACATAATGGTACCTGGCATCGGAGAGGAAACCACCTCAGCACCAGCCGCCGGTGCAGCCGCCTTCGGAGCCGGAGCAGCTTTTGGAGCTGGAGCCGGAGCAGCCGCCGGTGCTGCAGGAGCAGCGCCGCCGCTAACTTCTTCTACCTGCACATCATAAGGAGTGCCGTTTACTGTAATTTTGAGCGTTTTCATATCGTAATCCTCCTGACAGTAATGACAAAATTTAAATCAAAACAAACAGACGCTTAAATCTGAATATTGGAGTGTTTCTTCGGCAGTCTGGACACACGCTTGCCATCCAACATCTCGAGGTTGGCGATGACTCTTGCGCGCGTCTCCGCAGGATTGATAATATCCTCAATAAAGCCCTCGGCCGCGGCTGCAAACGGGGTTGCCTCCGTCGCTTTATACTCCTCAATCAGTTTATTGCGGGCGTCTTTCGTATTGCCGGACTTCTTTAAGCGGTCGCTCCACAGGAACATTGCCGCTGTCTGCGGCGCCAACGGACAAACCACTGCATTTGCCCAAGCCATTGTATAGTCGGCATTTGCACCACGGCCGGCAACTGCAATATATACCGGGCCATATGCTTCCCCTGTAATGACCGTAATCTTGGCGGTTGTTGCCTCCGAATAGGCATTGCTCAACTTTGCAGCCTCTCGCACAGAAGTAAATTCCTTGGCATCTACCAATGTAACCACAGGGATCGAGAACGCATCGCAGAAGCGTACAAACCGCGCTGCCTTGGAGCAGGAGTCTGCATCCAAAACGCCGTTTAATGCAACAATTCCTACGGTAGAGCCATCAATCTGCGCCAAACCGGTCACTGCAGAAGTGCCAAAAGCGGAGTTCAGCTCAACAAAACTGCCTTTATCCGAAATGGCTTCCACAACCTTTTTGGCATCCGCACCTGCGGCAAGGGCTGCTTCCGCGCTGTCGGAGGATTCAAACACCGGTGCACCAGCCAGATTGTTGGAGGGAAGAACCGCCAGCAACTTGCGAACCTGCTCCATTGCCTCTTTGTCGTCCTTCGCTACCACATGGCAGATTCCCAGCTTTGCAGCATCGTCTGCTGCGCCGTCTTTACCGGTAGTGTCAATGGTCAGCTGTGCTTTTTCCGTCATCACAACGATGTCTGCGCTCGCAGCAATCATCGCAGAGGTACCCAGGCATGGTCCGAGCACAAGGGAGATCTGCGGCACAACACCGGAGAGGTTGTTGTTTCCCAAAAGGATTTCGCCGTAAGCGGCCAGCATATCCGCTCCCTGGTTCAAGCGGCCTCCGATGGAATCGTAAATTCCTACAACCGGCGAACCGGTTTTGACTGCTAAATCATAGATCTTCTTGATCTTCGCCGCCTGTGCCTTGGACATTGCGCCGCCGTCTACGTCGCTGTTCTGGACAAAGGCATATACCGGACAGCCGTCCACTTCGCCGTAGCCCGCTACAACTTCTGCAGAACCGTCGCCCGACTTTGCAAAACTGTCGACCTCATTGAAGGTGCCTTCGTCAAACAAGGCGGTGATGCGCTGGAACCCCTTCGTCTTTGCCGCAGCCTCGCGGGAAGCCTGCAGCCGTTCCGCACTGTTTCCTGTGCTCATGATGATAATTCCTCCATTCTATCGGTTGGGTGCTACTCTGCTTGTCCACCGATTCGGTGAATAAACAGTTGAAAAATACAATGAAAAGTTATCGCAATAAATAGATTATCACAATTGTTTTCATTATAATATATTCCAAAAGTCTTGACAAGAGTTTCTTCGGGAATTCATCCTCAATCTTTACAGATTTTCACAATCTTTGACAAGTCACAAACAAACTTTTTTCCTTCAGGAAGAAAACCGACTCCCTTCAAAAGCGTCCCCAGACCCGGAATCTCTGTTTCTATGCGATAGGCCCCTTTATTGGCGCCATAGGATGCAGCGGCCCGCATCAAGCTGTCTGAACAAACGCGAGCGTTCAGATCCGGCTGTTCCAAATTTGAGCCGAATACTTCCATTTTACGCATCCGCAGAACGGAATCCTTCATATCCACTGCTACATAACCCAGCTCATCTATCGGATCGCCCATTACCAAAACGGCGGCGTTGTCCCCTCTGTCCGGCAGATCTTCCAACACTGCCTCCACCCGTTTGGAATCTTGTAGTGGAAGAATAGTAATCATGTTTTGCTTCCCCTTTCCGGTTTATTTGAGTTTGCTGGACATGCTTGTCCGACTTCGCTCCAGCCATTAAACGCTTCACTTCTTCTCCGGTGAGCTCCCGCCATTTTCCCGGCTGAAGCATCCCCAGGCGTACGGGGCCGATGGCGATCCGCTTTAAACGCGCAACTTCAAGGCCCAGTGCCTCACACATTTTTCGAATCTCACGATTGCGCCCCTCGTGCAGCACCATCTCCAGCACGACTCGTCCCGGTTCCTGGGACAACACGCGTACATCGGCGGGCGCCGTCTTTCTTCCCTCGATCTCAATTCCCACTGCCATCTGGGTGAGTTGATCCTCCGTAATGGAAGGACGTACTGTCACCCGATATGTTTTGGGCACATGCTTAGAAGGATGCATCATCGCATTGGCGAATGCACCGTCGTTTGTCATTAGAAGGAGCCCCTCGGAATCCCGATCCAGCCGGCCCACCGGATAAATTCGTTCAGGGATCTCCCGAACCAGCTCTGCCACACATTTCCGGTCCATCTCATCGTTCATAGTTGTGATAAAACCGCGTGGCTTGTGAAGCATAATGTATACGTCCTGTGCACGGGATTCCACCGGTTTCCCCTTTACTGTGACCTTGTCTTTCTTCGGGTCCACCTTATCCCCGACCTTTGCAATGCTTCCGTTGACGCGCACCTCGCCGGCTGCAATCATTTCCTCCGCCTTACGGCGAGAAGCAATGCCGCAGTCGGCGAGCATTTTCTGTAATCTTATTTCTTTAGCCATCCATTCAACATCCTTTTGTTATTTCTCAATCCATCTGAAACAGACTCCGTATGGACTCCCATACCTGCTTCCAGAAAGGTTTCTCCTGGGGAGGCTGTTCCGCACACGCTTGCGCAAGTAGCGCCGTCTCTGCAATCGTTTGGCCGTCCAATACATAACGTACCCGTCCAACCGCTTGCTGTTCCATCACGGGTGCATATACAAAGCGCGGTAACTCTACAAGACGCTCAACGCGTGCCGCTGCCCCCCGCGGAATCACGACCGTTTCTCCCCTGGTTCCTTGTACCTGCACAGTGGAAGTCAACCCGCCGGTGACCGGCAAGGCGACACAATAACCACTGTCGTCTACCGGAAAGGATTCCAACTGAGTGAATCCATAATCCATCAGAGCAATATGATCGTTCCAATCGTCCGGAGCGTTCAAAGTTACTGCGATCAGGCGCACCCCATCGCGTTCCGCCGCTGAAACCAGACAACGGCCCGATTTCTTTGTAAACCCTGTTTTTACACCAATACAGCCCTCATACATGCTCAACAGCTTATTATGATTGGTATACCGCCGGGTCTGCTCCGGCGAGACAAAGGAAATGTTCATCGCCTTTTGCCCCACGATGGCCGCGAAATCGGGATTTTTCATTGCCGCAGCAGCCAATGTTGCCATATCGCGCGCGGTGGAATAATGCGCTTCATCGTCCAACCCCGAAGGCGTAACAAAATGCGTATGTTCCATGCCCAGCTCTTGGGCACGCAGATTCATTTTCTCTGCAAAAGCTTCCGTCGAACCAGCCACCGCAATTGCCACTGAATTTGCTGCATCATTTCCGGAGACAATCAACATCCCAGCCGCCAGGCTTTTCAGCGTCAGGCGATCCCCAGGCTGCAACCCCATGGAAGACCCCTCCACTCGCACCATCGGTTCGGTGATCGTGACCACTGGGTCATTTGTTGCAGCTGTCTCCAAAGCGATTAAGGCTGTCATAATCTTAGTTGTGCTAGCCATCGAACGCTGTTCGTCCGCATTTTTCTCATAGAGCACCTGCCCGCTGTCTGCATGGATAAGAATTGCCGCCTGAGCTGATACCTGAGGTTCCCCTACTGCATATGCAACCGGCGCAACGCGGACAGACATCCAAAAAATGAAAGCACCTGCCAAGAGAAAACAAATTGATTTTTTACACAAAGCAACCACCTGCCCATAAAAGGTATATGCAGGCGGCTGCTCATTTTCAGTATTGGATTTATTCTGCCGGGGATTCTGCGGAAGTTTCCGATTTTTTCGCTTTCTTTTCCTCACTCTTTTTGCTGACAAGGCCGCTGATCTTGTCCACAACGTCCGGCACCATACCAACAATCCGGTCCAGCCGAGCTGTTGTACAAATCGATCTGTAAAAGTTTCACATTCCCATTGGAAATCGTCAGAAATGCGATCGGATTTATAGAGATACCTGCGCCGGTACCACCTCCAAAAAACTCCTTGGTACTTTGCACTTTAGAAGGGAAATCCGAACCTCCGGATGCAAAGCCATAAGAGATCTTGGAAATGGGGATGATGATGGTGCCGTCCGGGGCTGTAATCGGATCTCCAACAATGGAATTGACATCCACCATCTGCTTAATTTTTTCCAAGGTGGTATTCATCATACCTTCGATCGGATGGTCGCTCATGTTTGATACACCGCCTTTTTCAATATGGTTATAATCCTTGTATTTCTATGGCACACGGCGTTTATTCTGCACGGGTAACTCCAGCTTTATGACGCGCGCTGTGCCGCTTGTCCACTATCCTTTTGAATCTGGATAAAATGCCAAAAAGCGCTTAAACTGCTTGTGATTAAAAAGAGAAGCCGGATACGCGCCTGAAATTCCAGAACAGCACGACTCTCTTCCCGATCAAAATCCGGTGTGATTTGCACATGGTAACGTTTACAGACACTGTTTTGCAAGAAAACGCTCAACGCCGTACAGACTACACCACATACATAGCCATAATGCAGGGCAGCCTGCGCGGCATCCTCGTCTGCCACCACAATTTCTAAATGCAGGCGCGTCACGACTAGATGTGAAAAAAGCTTGCGAGCCACTCCCACCGCTACTTCGCCAACTTGACGGAGGAGTTCCAACAAACCTGAAACACCCTTCTGTTTCCAGTATTTCCTGAAATTTTGATTTCTTGTGTTCCTGTGGCTCCTTTTTTCTTCGATTCTGGTTGTTTCTGTTTAGCTTTTTTCGGCTTTTTTTTCTGTGGCGCCACTTGATAAGTAAAGCACAAATAGCGCACCTTGATCTCCAGCTTCTCCCGAAAGTCCGCCGTAACCGCCACCGGACAGATCATAAGAAAAAGCAGCCCCAATAAGATTCCAAGGCTAATCCACAAAGCCGTCATAGACGCGCCCCCTTAGCTTTCATCTTCCCCCTCACGCTCCTTCTCAGACTCCTCCTTCTTATGTGGCAAGGGTGGGAGTTCGTTGAGGGAAGAGATATTGAGGCACCGCAAAAAGTCAGACGTCGTCCCATAGAGCAAAGGCCGTCCTGGTAACTCCAACCTCCCGCGTTCCTCAATCAGCCCTTTTGCTGTTAAACTTCCCGACACGCCAGAGCAGTCCACACCCCGGATCTGCTCCACAAACGCCTTTGTCACCGGCTGATTATAGGCGACAATCGCCAATACCTCCATCGCGGCCTGTGAAAGCGGTGTATTTCTATGAAGATCCAGCGCTTGACGAATCTCCTCCGCATAGATGGGATTGCTACACATCTGGTAAGAATCCTCCAATTTCACAATGCGGACCCCGCCATCCTCCTTATTAAAATCATCCATCACACTTTGCAAGAGCTTGGCTGCGGTCGCCCGGTCCAAAGAAAGCACCTGGGCCACGCGGTCCGTCGAAACCGAATCCCCGCTGGCAAAGAGGATTGCCTCTATTGCTCCTCGGATCTTTTTGATTTCCAATGCCGTTCACCGCCATCCATCAAATTTACTGTAGCCGCTTCGCCTTCTCCTTCAATACGCACGCGTTTCCCCTTGACAAGTTCCAGTACCGCCAAAAAGGTTGCCACCAGATCGGACTTTTCCCGCTTTTCAACAAACAAGCTCTCGTACGCAATGGATTTCACTTTCCACAATCTTCGAAGTACGTAGACAATCTGTGAAGTAACGGACACAATCCGGTGGGTAACAATTCCAGAAAACGACTGTGGCGAAGGCGGCAACACCCGCTTTCCTCGCCCTGCCGCACTCAAGTAAGCTGCCAATATCTCCCGGGGATCATGATGCCGTTTATAGCTCTTATCCAGTTCCACTTCAGCTGGTTCTCGCACATAAATATTATAATTAAACCGCTCTGTCAATTGTGCCGCAACTTGCTTGCACTCCTGATATTCAAGCAACTGACCGGTCAACTCTTGCCGGAGTGCCTCCATCTCCTCATGTTTTGGAAGAAGCGAAACCGTTTTCATGTATACCAAGCGGGCGGCCATCTCTAAAAACTCACTGGCAATGTCCATATCAGCTTCCTGCATGGCATTGATCTGCTCCATATATTGATCTAAAAGCTCTGAAATCTGAATATCGCAAATATCGAGCTTATTCTTGGTAATCAGATAGAGCAGGAGATCCAAGGGCCCCTCAAACGTCTCCAACTTATAGGATAGCTTTTCCATGGCTCCCCCGTATTATAACAACCCCAAAAGCTGATAGGGAAGTTCTGCCAACCACATAACTCCATTGTAACAGATATTTTGTAGGAATCCGATGGGCCCATCCAACAACCCCGTAAAAAGGACCAGCATCAGAATCATCATAATCATATTTTGATACCGGTAATAACTGTAAAGCGCCCGAGTCCGAGAGAAATGCACCCACAATCCGTGATCCATCGAGCGGGGAATGGGCAACAGATTGAACACCGCCAACCCAACGTTGATGATAATATAATACTGAAAGAAAACCCATACAAAAGTCGGTGCACCAAAATTGGTCGCCAGCAAGACACCGATATAAATCAAAGCGCCAATCAAGGAAGCCAGCAAATTGGATATTGGACCTGCCAACGCTGTGATCGCCATTCCACGTTTGGGATTCTTAAAATTATTTGGATTCACTGGAACAGGCTTTGCCCAACCAAAACCAAAAAGCAACAGGAACAACGCGCCCATTGGGTCAACACTCGCAATCGGGTTAAACGTCAAACGCCCCTGATATTTTGCTGTATTGTCGCCAAGCTTATAAGCCACCCATCCATGGGCAAATTCGTGCAGAGGTAAAATACAGAAGATGACGAACAATACCGCCACAATCTGCATTAAGATGCTCATAAAGTCAACGGAACCTCCGCTGAACAACGAGCGAATGACACTAAACAGCATAAAAACACGCTCCCTTTTTCCATTGTAGCTCCGCCCAGCGGAAAACCAACATTCAAACCGTGATTTCCAGTTTCATCGCCAAACAACGATGCATCTAATTAAAACCCTGTGATTCCCTCCGCAGGGCCCCTACCCTTCTCTGTACGGAAAAGTATTGGTTTAAAAAGGACCTACCCGCAGGCATCACATTTTTGTCGTTTCATTATAATACGTTTGGCCGCAAAATACAAGATATGGGTGGTTGACACGCAATTTTGTGGAAATGTTTGCCGTTTTGCGAAATATTCTTGCGAAAAAGCTTGCAATTGCCAGAGGAATCTGCTAGAATACTACTGTTACAAATTTGATGAGCCCGTTAAAGGAGGTGCAGACTCATGGCAAAATGTGATGTTTGTGGCAAGGATATTGCTTTCGGTATCAAGGTTTCTCATTCTCACAGACGTGCGAACAGAACTTGGAAGCCCAACATTCGTCGTGTGAAGGCGATTGTAAATGGCAGCCCCAAGCGTATTTACGCCTGCACCCGTTGCTTGCGTTCCGGCAAGGTTACCCGTGCCGTCTAAACTGAACAAAGAAGCTTAAAGGAGTCCAGAGGTGGACTCCTTTTTTCGTTTTCTATCAGTTGCATAGAGAGAGGCCGTGGAAACATCGTTCGGATGTTTCCACGGCCTCTTTGATTCTTCATTTTGTTATGTAGAGATTGCAAAGCCGTCAATGCTTTTTCACACTGAGCTTCTTTTCTGTACCTGCACGCAAACGTGCAATGTTTTCATGATGCTTCCATACCAGCAGCCCTCCCAAGAAGAATGCCGCTACCATGCTCAAAACACAGTATGTCGGGCTGCCAATCTGAAACATGCGGAGGTCCACAAGATAGTTGAATAGAAACGTACAGATCGGGAACGCAATTCCTGCACTGATAGAACCTGCTGAGACGATTCTTGTCAACAACACCACTAAAATAAACACAACAATTACAAACACGAAACTACGCCAATCGATCAGCAGAATAATCGCCCAGCTGGTTAAAACACCCTTTCCTCCCTTAAATCCAAAGAACACTGGAAAATCATGTCCCAACACGCAAAAAATTCCTGCCAAGTAGGCGCCATACTGTACAAACTCCCATGGGGACACTCCCGCTAATGGATATGCTGCGGCAAAATATTGAAAGAGCAACTTTCCAATAAAGACCGCCAACACACCTTTGACAAAGTCAAAGACAAAGGTACATGCCGCGGCCTTCGCCCCTACTGACCGAAGAACATTGGTTGTGCCAGCATTTCCGCTTCCCATCTTTCGAATATCCTGATGGCTGAACAGTTTGGTAAAAATGATGGAAGAGCTGACACTCCCCAGCAAATAGGCAATCACCATTGTCAAAAGTGCCGGCAAAACAGCGCTCATGAAAAGATTCATGGATCGTCCCTCCTACAAAATCGTTAAACAGATGATTTATCGCCGCGCTCGCGGACAATGAAGCGCACCGGAGTGCCCTCCAAACCAAACGTTTCACGGATTCGGTTTTCCAAATATCTCTGATAGGAGAAATGGAACAACTCCGCCGAGTTCACAAAACATACAAATGTCGGCGGCTTTGTAGAAGCCTGAGTCATATAATAGATCTTTAATCGTTTGCCCTTATCTGTAGGAGGCTGTACGCGTGCCGTAGCTTGTGCTAACACGTCATTGAGCATCCCCGTCGCTATCCGCATAGCATTGGAATTGGCTACATGTTTAATCAGCTCGAATAGACGATCGATGCGCTGCCCTGTCTTTGCCGATAAAAATAGAAACGGCGCGTAAGACATAAAGGAGAAATCTTCCTCTAACTTTTTGCGGTAAGCCGTCATAGTGTTGCCATCCTTCTCCACTGCATCCCACTTATTGACGGCAATGACGCATCCCTTTCCAGCCTCGTAGAGCCAATCCTGCGACCTTTGAATCCTGATCGGTGAACCCTACCGTTGCATCAATCATAATCACACAGACGTCTGCGCGTTCGATCGCCATCTGTGCACGAATCACACTGTATTTTTCAATGGAATCATCCACCTTATTGCGGCGGCGTAGCCCTGCTGTATCGATCAGAATAAAATGCCCATAAGCATTTTCCACTTCAGTATCAATAGCGTCGCGCGTTGTCCCAGCGATGTCGGAAACAATACAGCGATTTTCCCCGGAAATCCGATTCACAAGAGAACTTTTTCCCACATTTGGCTTCCCGATGATCGCCACACGGATCAGTTCGCCTTCCTCTTCTCTTCCATCCTCTTCTGGAAGATACTCGATCACACGATCCAACAGATCTCCGGTCCCGTGCCCATGTACCGAAGAAACTTGCACGGGGTCCCCCAGACCAAGATTGTAAAACTCATAAAAATCGGCCGGAGGCTCTCCAACCGAATCACACTTGTTGACGCAAAGGACCACCGGACGGCCGCTTTTGAGGAGCATCGCTGCGATGTCGGCATCCGTCGCCACCAAGCCGGAACGAATGTCCGTCACCAAAACGATCACATCGGCCGCATCAATGGCCAACTGCGCCTGTGCGCGCATCTGAGACAGGATTACGTCATTCGCACTCGGCTCAATTCCTCCGGTATCCACCAGAGAAAATTTACGCCCTTCCCACTCGCAGTCTCCATAAATTCGGTCGCGTGTGACTCCCGGCGTATCATCCACAATCGACAAACGCTGACCAATCAACTTATTAAACAAGGTCGATTTACCGACATTGGGCCTGCCGACAATCGCCACAACTGGCTTAGCCATTTTCTTCCCTCCCTGTCACCGCATCCAACAGCGCATAACCGTCGTTTGGTACGGTGATGATTTGAATCTGTAACGCCTCCGACAGCTCTTCTAAAGAAACATCGTCTAAAAAAATGTCCCCTTCTCTGCGGAGCATCACATCGGGCAACAGCAGTGCGTCGCCCAGGTTCCGGCCTTGAAGCTGCTTGAGGAGGTCTCCGCCTGTCACAAGACCTGCTACGGTAATAGTATCCCCAAAAAAGTGATTTACAATGGGTACCACATCGCATGTTAAATTATGACATCTTTGCCGCAGTTCGTCAAGCAATGTATCCAAGAAAGGATGCGCTGCCACACCGGTAGCCAAAGTGACCTTTCGGGGATTTTCTAGCAGAACAAAATCCTCTAGCGCATCTAAAAATTCCTGCCGTAAACTCGCCATCAACCCCACGCCATTTTCCAACTGGTCGAAGTCCCCGTAGAAGGGTGCAGCCGGAATCGGCAATTGCGCTTTTAGATAAAACTCATCTGCGGCATAACAGATACGTTGGCCATATTCCTTTTCGCAGTGATCTCCCCAGCGCTCCAATTGCCGTACAACCGCCAGAGCTGTCTCCGGATCGTATCCGATTAAGGGATACAACCCTTGACGGTGTTTGGTAAGCCCTATTGGAACAACCGCCACACTTTGGACCGACGGCCATAAACCCGTCAAATCCCGCAACGTGCGTTCCAGTTCTTCCCCATCGTTGATGTCCCGGCACAGCACAATCTGACAGTTCAGCTTAATTCCCGCCTTTGCAAAACGGTACAGAATGTCTAAGGACTTCCCTGCAAAGCGGTTTCCCATCATTTTGACGCGCAACTCTGGGTTGGTTGTATGTACAGAGATATTGATCGGGCTGATATGCATCTTGATAATGCGGTCTACCTCACGTTCCTTCAAATTCGTCAACGTTACATAGTTTCCAAACAAGAACGACAGACGCGAATCATCATCCTTGAAGTAAAGGCTTTTTCGCATCCCTTTGGGCAACTGGTCGATAAAGCAGAAAATACATCGGTTGGTACAAGAATGCTGCTGGTCCATCAAATATGTTTCAAATTCCAACCCGATGGATTCATATTGTCCTTTTCGGATTTGAATGGTCCGTTCTTCCCCAATCTCATTCTGCAAAACAATCGACAAATGCCGGTCCGTCTCATAAAACCGATAATCCAAAATATCACATATCTCATTGCCATTGATAGAGACAAGGGTTTCCCCCGGCTGAATCCCAGCATGCCGGGCAGGGCTGTTTGCCTCCACCGCCAGAATTTTTACAGGCATGTTCTCCCCCCTGTTCAGAGCAAAAAAATAGAGAAGGATTTCTCCTTCTCTATCCTTCGGAAATCAAAAAATCAGGCTTCCTTCTTGATGACTTCTCTGCCGTTGTAAAAACCGCAGTTGTCGCACACTCTGTGAGGCGCCTTGTACTCCCCGCACTTCGGGCATTTCATCAGTGCAGGAGCGTCGAGCTTCCACACATTGGAACGTCTCTTATTCTGTCTTGCGCTGGATACTTTCCGCTTTGGTACCGCCATGGTCAGCACCTCCTTATAAAAGCTTAGCTATCTATCAGTTGTTTAAGGACCTCCATACGGGGGTCAATCTGATGTGTTTGACAATTGCATGCGCCTTCATTCAGATTCTTTCCACATTGCGGACATAAACCCTTGCAATCCTCTTTACAAAGGAACTTTGTCGGAAGCTCCAACAAAATATCCGCCCGGACTAGTTCGTCCAAGTCCAACTTATAATCACTCACCTGAATGTATTCGCCACTGTCCTCTTCATTTTCCAAGGACAACACCAGCACATGCGAAAAAGGATAGTTATATGGCCGTTCTACTTGGACTGCACACCGGTCGCAAGGAATTGAAAACTGAAATTTCGCCTTCACATCCAACTGCACAAGTCCCGCGCGGTTCTCAACCTTTCCCTCAACTTCAACCGGCGCAACAAATGGATAAACGCCGTTTATATTGACGGATGATAGATCGATTGAGCCACAAAACGAACGACTGGCACCCTCCTGTAAAAACACGTCTTCGAGTTCAAGAAGCATTTTTCACACCTCGGCGCTACATTAGCTTATTATATAGGTTCCTCTACGCTTTGTCAATACAATTTATAGGTAAAAATTTGAAATATCCACAAAATATACGCAAAGATGCCGCCGGTACCGTAAAAGCACCGGCGGTATCGCATACATCAAACGGTTTAAATCTGCGTTGCGAGGTTTTCAATTCCCTCTGGAAGTTCACCCTTATCCGCAGAAACCAACAGGATGATGTTGACCTCGTCTTCCTTGGAAAGCTTGTTCATACGGCCAACAAACTCCTCCAGCGCTTTCATATCCTGGCCAATGATCTTCAATGTGGAATCCACAAAAATATCGGTCACGTCGTAATTACCAGCACAGATTCCGCTGATAAAGCCTGCCAACGCTTCCATCCCACAGATGTTGTAACTGTCGCTGTCCACCAGACGCGCCTGATGGGAGATGTCATAAGTCAGCTTCAAACCTTTTTCAATGACGACGACGTTTCCGTCAGAAGTCTTAACCGCTTCATTTGCGCGCTCAATCAATTTTTTTGTTTTGCCGGAACCTTTTTTACCTACGATTAGAGTAACCATTGAAACTCCCCCTGTATGATAGTATTTCCGCGTTCCGCGGATAAAATCGCCAGAATTATTTGTGGAGTCTTGCCTCCAGAGCTTCCTTCTGTGCCTCATAACCGGGTTTTCCAAGAAGAGCAAACATGTTCTTTTTATAGCTCTCTACGCCGGGCTGATCAAACGGATTGACTCCCAACAGATAACCGGAGATGGCACACGCTTTTTCGAAGAAATAGATAAGTGAACCCAAGGACTCTTCGGAGAAATCCGGTACATGTAGCACAACGTTCGGAACACCGCCGTCCGTATGTGCTAAGACCGTGCCCTCAAAGGCCTTTTCATTGACATAAGACATGCTCTTGCCTTCCAAGAAGTTTAGGCCGTCCACATTTTCAGGATCGTTGCCGATGTAAAGTTCTTGCTTTGCTTTGTCAAACAGAACAACCGTCTCAAAGAGGGAGCGGCGGCCCTGCTGAATGTATTGCCCCATGGAATGCAGGTCTGTAGAGAACACCACGGATGCCGGGAACAAGCCTTTATTATCCTTGCCTTCACTCTCGCCATAGAGCTGCTTCCACCACTCGCACATCATCGTATAGCAGGGTTCATAGCTGACGAGGATTTCGATCTCCTTCCCCTTGCGATAGAGCATATTGCGCAGAGCAGCATAAAGATAGCAGGGATTCGTGAACATATCGGGATTGTTGTACTCCTGCTGTGCCTTTGCAGCGCCAGCCATCAGCGCATCAATATCCGCGCCGCTGACGGCGATGGGCAGCAGGCCAACAGCTGTCAGAACTGAGTAACGTCCACCAACGTCGTCCGGGACTACAAAGGTTTCGTAACCTTCTTTGGTCGCAAGCTGCTTGAGCGTACCGCGCGCCTTATCGGTTGTGCAGTAAATGCGCTTTTTCGCCTCTTCTTTGCCGTACTTCTTCTCCAGGAACTCACGCAACACGCGGAATGCGATGGCGGGTTCTGTCGTTGTACCGGACTTGGAGATCATGTTGATGGAGACGTCCTTTCCTTCACAGATCGCCAGCAACTCGCTCAACGCGGTAGAGCTGATGCTATTTCCTGTGAAGTAAATGTCGGGCGTATCCTTCTTCATGTTGTTGTAATTGGGCGATTTTAAAAACTCAATGGCTGCGCGCGCGCCAAGATAGGAACCTCCGATGCCGATGACAATGAACACCTGCGAATCCGACTGAATTCTTTTGGCCGCCTCTTTGATGCGGGCAAATTCTTCTTTATCGTAATTGGTCGGGAGATCCACCCACCCGATAAAATCGTTGCCGAGGCCAGTGCCACTGTGAAGCATTTCGTGCGCAAGCTTTACCTGCGGCGCGAGCGCCTTATATTCATTTTCACCAACAAACCCGGACAGATGTTGTGTATCAACTCTGACAGACATATGAAATCCTCCTAAATATTGCAATCTTGGGTATGTTGTTATTTTACAATAGTTTGTCCATATTTGCAAGGGAAGGCACATATTTTATAATTAAATAATTTGTGAATCCTGCTTGCTTGTGCATTTTGTGTATTTTTGACGGGCGGCAAAGAGAGCCGTGCCCTTTTT
This sequence comes from Anaeromassilibacillus sp. SJQ-1, assembly GCF_046693725.1. Classification (NCBI taxonomy): domain Bacteria; kingdom Bacillati; phylum Bacillota; class Clostridia; order Eubacteriales; family Acutalibacteraceae; genus Anaeromassilibacillus; species Anaeromassilibacillus sp. SJQ-1. Next base: position 26,501 of record NZ_JBKEIV010000013.1, read on the forward strand.
CAAAGGGCACGGTCTTGCCGATGGTCACATGGACACAAGCTGCCGGAACAAAAGTTGAAAAACAGAGGAAAAGGTAATCTCCGGGATGGAAGTCTTAGCAAGAATGTTATATTCCTTGAGGATTTCGCCATCCAAAGTGCAGGTGACTTTCCCCAAAACTTGCCCTTCTTCAACCGGTGCCGTCAAGTTTTCTCCCACTGTCACCTGGTACTGAATCTCCGTATCCTTCCCCTTGGGAATTAATAGAACCCCATCCGTTGTGACCGTGGTCTCCACTTGATCGGACATGCCATTCAAAACCGGAATGGGAGCCACCGCTTCCGGCGGCACCTGAGGCGTAGCGACCGACCAGTTGGCGAACCCATAATCCAATAGGGTTGAAGCAGCGGAAAAGCGATCTTTGGTGTTTGCAGCGCCCAAAACCACGGCAATCAACTGGACCCCATCGCGCTCTGCGGTGGCACTGATACAGCTTCCTGCTTGCCCTGTTGTACCCGTTTTCAGCCCGGTAATCCCCTTATAGGATTTAATGAGTTTATTGGTATTGACCAACTGTGTCTGGCCATCGCGGACATAGTCGATCCAAATCATTGTATAATCAAAGATTTTCTTATGTTTCATCAATTCCCGTGACATAACCGCGACATCATAGGCAGAGGTTAAATGTCCTTCCTCGTCCAAACCGTTGCAGTTTTTAAACGTCGTATCCGCCATCCCCAGCTCCTGCGCTTTTTCGTTCATCTGCCGCAGAAAATCTTCCTCACTGCCGGCAACGTATTCTGCCAAAGCCACAGCGGCATCATTTGCGCTCGCCACTACAGTCGCTTTGAGCATGTCGTCTACAGACATGGTCTCCCCTTCTTTGAGCCAAATATCTGATCCTCCCATCGAAGCAGCATGAGCACTTGTCGTCACTGTATCGGTCAAAGAAATCTTCCCCGCATCCAGGGCTTCCATCACCAGCAACAATGTCATGACCTTTGTGATCGATGCACAAGGGCGTTTTTCGTGTGGGTTCTTCTCGTATAGCACTCTTCCTGTCTGCGCTTCCATCAGGACAGCAGCAGGCGCTTTGACCTCTTCTTCTGAAAGTGCAGATGCAGCGCGCATCGGAACGGACAATCCGATCAGCAGAACGGCCAGCAGCCCTGCTGCAATTCGTTTGCCTTTCATTTGTGTAATCTCCCTCCTCGTTCTGCTCCCGGAGCGGAGGCTGTACAGCTGCCCTCTTGGCATCCGGGAATCCAAACCCGTCCGAATAGACTTGTTCGGTCTTCCCTAATTCTTATGCCGTCCAATGCGGGATTATCGCAATATCTGCTCTGAAAATCAAAAAGTTCCTGTGCAGAAGGATGACATCCCCTTCATACACAGGAACTCAAATGCCAAATAACTCACTGGCGTACAGAAATCCCTCGCCCGGCAAGATACCCTTTCAATTCCGGAATCGTGATCTCTCCAAAGTGGAACAGCGAAGCCGCCAATACTGCATCCGCCTGCCCTTGGGTAAAGGCATCATAAAAATGCTCCATTTTCCCTGCACCTCCAGAGGCGATCACCGGCACATGAACACATTCCGAAACCGCTCGTGTCAATTCCAAATCATAGCCGTTCTTGACGCCATCACAGTCCATGCTGGTGAGTAAAATCTCTCCTGCCCCCAACCGAACCGCCTTCTGCGCCCATTCTATGGCATCCAATCCGGTATCCACCCGGCCGCCATTCAAATAGACCGTCCAGCCGCCTTCCGAACGGCGCTTCGCATCGATTGCACACACCACACACTGGCTCCCAAATTTATCGGCTGCCTCCTGAATCAAAGCAGGGTTTCGGATAGCTGCCGAATTGACGGACACTTTATCTGCGCCGGCACGCAACAAAGCGTTGAAATCGTCCACGGAACGGATTCCTCCTCCTACTGTAAAGGGAATAAAGATGCTATCCGCTACCTGTGACACTATGTCCAGAATAATGTTGCGCGCCTGCGCCGAAGCAGTGATGTCCAGAAAGACCAGCTCGTCCGCTCCCTGTGCATCATATATCTTTGCCGCTTCCACCGGGTCCCCAGCATCGCGCAGATTGACGAAATTGGTCCCCTTGACCACTCTCCCATTGTTGACATCTAGGCAGGGAATGATTCTCTTGGCGTACATATCCATTCCTCCTCAAACTGTATCAATCTGTGCAACAAAGTTTTGCAACATCTTCAAGCCAGTCCGTCCACTTTTTTCGGGGTGAAATTGGGTGGCAAACAGCTTTCCCCGCTGAATCGAGGCGTCAATCCGCACACCGTATTCCGTTGTTGATGAGACAACGCTCGGATCGTCTGCATGCAAATAATAAGAGTGCACAAAATACACGTATGGGTCTTCCTCCAAACCAGAAAAAAGTCCACTTTGGTTGCGGAGTTCCAGAGAATTCCATCCCATATGCGGTACCTTTAAACCGCGATTTGCTGGTATACGGTGGATTTTCCCCTCGAGGACCCCTAAACCGTGTACACCGGGGCTTTCCTCACTCCCCTCAAAAAGAAGCTGTAAACCCAAGCAAATCCCTAAAAAAGGCTTTCCACTCTCAATAAAGTCCAAAACCGGCTGAACAAGGCCGGATTGCTTCAAACTATTCATGGAATCGCCAAAAGCACCCACCCCCGGCAAAATAGCTGCCTTGGATTCCCGAATGACCTCCGGGTCTGCTGTCACCTGTACTGCACAACCGATATGATGAAATGCTTTTATTACACTTTGAATGTTACCTGCTCCATAGTCAATGACCGAGATCACATATATTCCCCCGTTCTCAGCTATTTCTGCTACTTTTCCGCATTGCTATGCTAAAATACGATATACGTTATTCTATCATTTTTTGCTTAGAAAGGCAAATGGTTTCTAGGTTCTACAAAGAGAAACCCCTTATTGCTTCGACTTTATGTTTGAATATCCTCCTTATCAAAATACACATGAGTTCCTATAGCAAACCCCTTTTCCTCCCTAGAGATGCAAAAAGAGGCCCCTTCCGGCGAAAACAACGCCAAAAAGGGGCCTCTTTTTGTATAAAAATACACGACTCTTACAATTAATCAATCATTTCCGGATGCTTTTCGCGGATGACAGACATTGCCTCCTCGTCTGCCACGATGGTGACATCCGGGTGCACCTGCAAAATAGATGCCGGCACCTCCGGAGTGATCGGCCCGAACAGGGACTTATAGAGAATTTCTGCCTTACCAGCACCATTGGCTACCAAGAGCACTTTTTTTGCCTTCATAATTGCGCCGATTCCCATGGTTACCGCATATCTCGGAACCTGATCCTTGCTGGCAAAAAAGCGGGAATTGGCATCGATGGTTTTTTGATTGAGGGTGACACGGTGGGTTTCTTTGATATAACTCTCGCTCGGCTCATTGAATCCAATGTGGCCCGTATTGCCAATGCCCAAAAGCTGTAAGTCGATTCCACCGAGAGATTCGATGAGCGCGTCATACCGGCAGCCTTCTTTTGCAACATCTTCCGCTAAACCGTCCGGCACATGGGTGTTCTCCAAGCGGATATTAATGTGCTTAAAGAAATTTTCCTTCATGTAGTAATGATAACTCTGCTCATGCTCCGGTGCAAGGCCGCAGTATTCATCCAAATTAACGCTACGCACTTTCGAAAAATCGACATCGCCCTTATTATACCAATCAATCAGTTGTGCATAAACCCCCAAGGGCGTAGAACCTGTTGCAAGCCCCAAAACGGAATCTGGCTTTAAAATAACTTGTGCAGAGATGAGATTTGCCGCCTTCCGGCTCATTCCTGTATAATCCGGCGCGCTGAAAATTTTCATACAAACCTTCCTTTCACGACCACCGGCTGCCGCTTCCTTCCTGCTGCTGGCCTCCGGCTCCCATAAAATATTCTAAAGTATATTATACTGTTTTTTTGGAGAATCGCAAGCGTGAGATCTGTATAATTTTGTCCATTTTGCAAACAACTATGTTCATCTAGTTAGGATAGGAGGACACAAAAAAGACAAATGAAGAAAAATGCGCTATTGTTTGCTACCGGTGGTTCCGTCTATCCGGCATTGGAAATTTTATGCCGCGGACACACCGACCTCTCCATGTCTGTAGCCGGTGGAATTTGCCTGTGCTTAATTGATCGAATCTGCAATCGTTCTATGAAAGGAAAATGTTTAGCTGTAAAATGTTGCATTGGGTCTGGAATTATCACTTCTGTGGAGTTTGTTGTCGGTCTCATTGTCAATGTTGCCTGGAAACAAAACGTTTGGGATTATTCAAATCTACCATTGAATATTATGGGACAGGTTTGTCTTCCCTTTTCCATTCTTTGGTTTCTTATCACAATTCCAGCACTCGGCGTATGCAATCTGTACGATAAAATTAAATTTGTTCCATCGAAAAAGCATATGGCTAAATAGATTTGTCCACCTAAAATAACCCTTCAGTAATAGATTGTACGCATTTAGAGAAATTACACTCTTTTGGTAGAAAAGGTAAATTTGAAGAGCAAAAGAAACAGGAGGGTGTCCCAAAAGTCATGAAATGACGGAAGGATGCCCCCTCTTTTTAGAAACGCAGATATTTTTCCAAACAGAAAGAGGATGCCCCTTTCCTATGAATCGAGAGATCCGTAGTTTTGGGACACCCTCCTGACGCTATTCATCCGCGACTTAAGAAATCCAAAAGACAAATCTCCGGGCAGCGGTATCCTCATCCCCGCCATAGCGAGTCCAAATACCAGTGGATTGTCCTGGTTCCCCGATAGGAACCACCAAGAAAAACTGCTCTGTTTTTGTCCTACGGACAGGAATCACGGTAACGATATTGGATGTCCCTGCATACAGTTCGATCTTTGAAGGGTCAGAAGCCGTACATTTGACACCATACCATTGCCCGCGCGCTTTGTGTACATCCATGGTCGTGTCAATTGCGATAGGATTCTCCAATTCCCAGCCATTCAGGCCCTTGCTCTTGATTATTTCTGGGAAATTTTTGAAGCTAATATCCGTGTCACAGCCATCCTTTCCCCCTGTTTGTACACCGGGCCATTCCCCTCCTGTGGAAGAGATTTCATCTTGCCAAAGTTCACAGGATACATCCGGCTTATCTACACCGGGACGGGCATACCAAAATACATATTCCGTCAGTTGTTCCGGGTAGATCATCCGGTTATACCAATCCTTGTTGACATAATAGGCAGCCAGATAACCTGCTTCTTGCAATCCCTCACAGATGGTGTGAATAATATCGGTGAGCGTCTGACGGGAAGGCATTCCATTTTTTTCTTTATAACCGTCTCCGTCCTCCATGTCAATTGCAATCGGGAACAACGGTTTCTTGCCTTTGAGCAGACGTAAAAGGTGTGCTAACTCACTTTTGGCATCTGCCGTGTTTAATGCATAGCTATAGAGATAGGCTCCCCAGGGAATCCCCAATCGTTCACAGGCTTTTACATTTTCTTCAAAAGTCCGGTCATCTTGATCCGCCTGATCGTTTCCGTAACCACAGCGCAGCATAGCAAACTCTAACCCTGCCTCTTTGGCCGCATCCCAATTCACCGTATTATGGCTACTGACATCAATTCCTTTCATGCATCTTGTCCCCCTTCTCTATTTGATACAGTCCATACTACGCAGAAAGGGTTCTATTCGTGACTGCTTTGGTTTTCAAGGAAATATCATAAAAAAGATGGATAGACCTATACCCGAAATTCCGTCCAAAACTTGCCGCGTTATAACCATTCACTTCTCGGGAACGCTATTCTTGAGGTGATGAAGATGCCAAGTGAAAGCGCTTATATGATTGTAGAGCGAGTCAGTGGAAAACACGATTTAAAGGAAATTAAGCGCGGGTTGGATCAACTTCACGGTGTTACTTCCGTCAGTGTAAATCCTTCCCATAATCTGGTAGCCGTGGACTACGATAGTTCCGGTACGTCTTATGACGCAATCGAACATCAACTCAATAAGCTCGGCTATGAAGTCGCAGCAGATGCAAGTAATATTAACACAAGGTAATCTCCTCCCATATCTCCTAAAACAAACAAAGACGGACACTTCCACACGGGATTGTGTCCGTCTTTGTTTTAAACGTAAGCACTATTCCTGTTTAATTGCTGTCAAGGCGCTAATTTTAACGGCGCGATTGGCTGGATAAAAACCAGACACCAAGCCAATCATCGTGGCAAATACCAAAGCGCCAAGAGCCAGCCAAATCGGTATGATCGACACATTTGCCCCGGTCACACCCACACCGACGATTCCTCCCAACGAGATGCTGTTCCCTCCGGCAGCAAACGAATTGATCGCAAAAGAAATACCGTAACTGAATGCAAGCCCCAAAACACCTCCAAAAAATCCAATGGTACCCGCTTCAATCAAGAACATGGTCCGAATGTTCCCAACTACGCATCCCAAAACCTTCATTACGCCGATTTCTCTTGTACGTTCATAGATGGACATAATCATCGTATTGGTGATACCAAAGCGCCGCTACCAAAAGCGATATAGCGCCCAATCCGCCTAAAATCATTTGGATGGTACGCATTTGTTCTTCCAGAGGCTTGCGAATACTCTTCCATGCTGTAGGTATCTGCAAAGCCAAGCGCTTGAATGGCTTCTTCCACCTCGGCAACATGATCCACACTGTCTGCCTTCACACTAACATTGTCATAACTCGTATTTGTATTGGAGCTGTCAATCTTATTTAGCTTATTGTATTGCTCTTGAAGTTTCTTCGCAAAACTGACATCCATAAAAACCGCATAGCCCGGCGGAGGATTCCGGCTCCAATCGTCCCCCATCACACCGATACATTCCAACTTAACTGGTTTTTGCTTTTTACTCGCTGTTGTCGTCCCCGTACCTTCATCTAAATTGCCCTGCATCTCATTAATCACCAGTTCCAGCTCATCCTCCATAGGGTCTACATATGGATCTGGAATGGTTCCTGTTGCATCGGGCTGAGCAAAAATCATATTATTGCTGGTTTTTTTCGTATTGTAGAAGTTATAAAGAGCCGACCACCCGAAGAGAATCATATTCTCCTTGAAATCCGCTCCGGGCAAAACTCCCTCTTGGACGGTATAGCCAAAATCAGCCAAGGATTTCATATTCACACCATAAATTTGTCCCTGATAAGCATACTTCCCGCTATTGATGGTCACTGCATTCCAATCCAATGTATATACCGGCGTAACAGCCGCCACATGGGGGATTGCTTCAATTTGAGCAATCATGTCGTCATCCAACGGGGTCGAATCCGGCGTCTGATTATAGTTGTTAATCTGGACGATGGTTCAGATCCCCATTCCCTCCATCATAGTGTTCATGCTCTCTTTGATTCCAATGCCAAAGGAAACCATCACAACAATCGCACATGTACCGATAATGACGCCCGCAATGGTCAATAACGTTCGCACCTTACGCTTGAACAGATTGCTCAAGCTCATGCCGATCATATCTTTCCATTTCAAAACCCGGACCCTCCTTCTCAGCGGAGAGGCTGTTTGATTGTTGCATCATCATTTTACAGTGTCCTCCGGCGAAATGTCGTCATAGTCATCCTCTGCTTCCAACATTCGAAGCTTTCTAGCCTTCAGTTTTTTACGCACAAAGACCAAAATCACAATCAACAAGAGCACACCGCCACAGACAGTACAGTCCAATGGCCCATGCCGGTGGTCCAGCAGCCGCTGTCGCATCGCCATCTACCGGCATATCTCCACCGATTACCTCGCCGCCCATATCCGTAGGCAGGGGAATGACATCGCAGGAAAATTCTTTTTTGATCTCTTTTGTTTCCCCGTTTGAATCCTCATATGTAAAGGTCGCTGTCCCCGCCATGGTTCCCACGTCCATTGGCGTAAGCGATGCATCGAACGAATCGCCCGTGCCGGATTCCACATTGCCAATATAGGTCGACATATCCTCTGAAGTAAAGTTACCCTCCAGATCTACCGCCAGGTTAAAGATTTTGCTCTTTCCCTTATTGACATAGCTAATGCTGAGCTGACCTTGATCGCCCATATAGATCGGACCAAAAAGATCCACCTGATTGATTTCAAAGCGGTCAGGCTGTGTCAAAGGAATGGAGATCGTTTCCGTTCCCTTCAAGTCCGCTTTGCGAATCCCATCTACAACCGCCTCATATGTGTAATCAATCGTCACACCATAGGACTTTGGTGCCGCATCCACTTTCGGATAGAGGGCAATTTTCTCCTGGAAACTACCTCCACCCTTAACATTCTGGATAAAAAAAGTATTGGATGACCGGGACGGTGTAAATGCTACAATTCCCTCATCCCCATCCGGAGCCGAAGAAACTGTCATCTTCAAATTTTCAATGGCTATATTCGGGCTGGTATTCCGGAAATTCATGGTCAGCATGAACTCCGTACCACCCGTAACCGACATTCCACCATAATCGTAGCTTTCGATGATAATCTGCGGAACACTCGAATTAGAGCTTTCCTCTTCATCCGCACTGACTTTGGTCCCCTGTACTGGAATAAACATGCGGGGAGCAACACTGGCATCCGCGGCCAAATCACTTGAAGTAAACTTGACCGATAACGGATAACTCTTTGTCTCCATCTTTGCAGAACAAACCAAGGGGTAGGTTAAAGTCGCTGTGGCCTGTGCAGGTAGAGAATCGATATAGAGCGTGTCCGTTGCACCGCGCATAGCGATTTCAGGGGCATTGGCATTGTCAAAAGCAGCCACAATATTGTTGCAGACAACATTACTGTTATTCTTTACGGTCACTTTTAAATTGAAAGCATCGCCCTCCTTGATTCCGCTGGCAGGGTCAGTGGAGTAGGAAGTCACTGTCAGAATGGGATTGTCCTCTTCATCTTCATCGTCAGAGCTGGCACCATCTCCCACAGGATCAAAGATCGTTTTTTGGACGGTAAAAGAATTGATTTTGCTATTATTCTTATCGTAGTAAGAGATCTTGAAACGTAAAGTTCCCACTTTATCATTGACACGTTTCATATATTTTTCTGGGATTGTCAACTTATAACCAAAATCCACTCTTGTGGAGTCCTCATCCTCTGAAGAAGTCGGCAGCTCAATGTCGGTATCATTGGTCCAAAGGTATCTCATTTTTGTCAGTCGTATAGCTTTTCTTTCCCAAGGAAATCGAACTGGTAACACTGCTGACATCTATGTCAATTCTCTCCACGCTTGTAGCTGAAGAATAATCCGAATGGTCAAAAACAAAGGTCGCTTCAAACGGCGTATTCTTGGACACGGTTTGTTTGTCGCTGTATACCACGGGGTCAGGCTCATACTCCTTATCTGCCGCAAAAGCAGGCACGGCGGACGCCAACATGGCGGAAAGCAGCACCAGCATAGTAAACAGCGAGATTCCCTGTTTCACGATCCTGTTCATAAAGCTCCTCCTCATTCATTTACGGCCGCAGAAGCCGGCTCTTTTTGTTCATTTTCAAGGGTAACAATGGACTGATTCGGTTCATCGCTGACAATACTGCCGTCATGCAGGTTGATAATACGATCTGCATATTTCGCAATATTGACATCATGCGTAACAATAATCAATGTCTCATGGTATCGTTTTGCCATACGAACCATGATTTCCATAACCCCCCGGCTTGTCTTACTGTCCAGATTTCCGGTGGGTTCGTCGGCAAAAACAATCTTCGGCCTTGCTACGAATGCCCTAGCAATGCCGACACGTTGCTGCTGGCCGCCACTCATCTGTGTCGGCCGGTGCATCATACGGCTGGCAAGACCTACCGCTTTGAGCATATGTATCGCTTCTTTGGTTCTTGTGCGCTTGTTGACGCCTTTAAACATCAACGGCATCGCCACGTTCTCGATCGCAGTCTGGGTAGGCATCAGATTGTACGACTGAAACACGAAGCCGATATTTCTTTGACGAAACAAGGCCCATTGCTTCTCAGAGAACTGCGTCACATTTTTCCCCGCTATCCATACGCTACCCTTTGTCGGTTTTTCCAACCCCGCCATAATGTTCAGCAAAGTAGATTTACCCGAACCGGAAGTTCCAAGGATGCAGCAGATTTCTCCTTGTTCAATCCGCAGATTAATCCGGCCAAGCGCAACAATTTTTTCCTCATCCACTCGATAAACCTTTCGAATATCTTTTACATTGATTAGACTCATGCGTCTCTCCCCATGTATAAAATCGCCGCCAAGCAGCCAATTCTGATCTTATTCCTGGTTTTGTCAAAGGAATCTCATCCAGTGTTTCATCCCTTGCCGGCTTTACATTGTAAAATCCTTTCCAGCTTACTCCGTGAGGTTATCTATAACATTCTCCTACTCGCATGGAGTTTAAAACCAGTTCAAAGGCACCTGCCCGATCATCCTCTGAACGTTTCAATGTCCTCCCTGGCATCGGAAGTCTGCAAGTTCTTGCTACGCTGGTTTCCGCTTATGCCATGAAGCTATCTATGGCATTCTCCTACTCGCATGGAGTTTAAAGCCAGTTCAAAGCCTCCTGCCCGATCATCCTCTGAACGTTTCAATGTTCTCCTTGGCATCGGAAGCTTGCAAGTTCCCGCGGCACTGGATTCCACTTATGCCATGAAGCTATCTATGGCATTCTCCTACTCGCATGGAGTTTAAAACCAGTTCAAAGGCACCTGCCCGATCATCCTCTGAACGTTTCAATGTCCTCCCTGGCATCGGAAGCTTGCAAGTTCCCGCGGCGCTGGCTTCCACTTATGCCATGAAGCTATCTATGGCATTCTCCTTCTCGTATAGAGTTTAAAACCAATTCAAAGGCACCTGCCCGATCATCCTCTGAACGTTTCAATGTCCTCCCTGGCATCGGAAGTCTGCAAGTTCTTGCTACGCTGGTTTCCGCTTATGCCATGAAGCTATCTATGGCATTCTCCTTCTCGTATAGAGTTTAAAGCCAGTTCAAAGGCACCTGCCCGATCATCCTCTGAATGTTTCAATGTCCTCCCTGGCATCGGAAGTCTGCAAGTTCCCACGGCGCTGGATTCCGCTTATGCCGTGAGGTTATTATAACACACGTTTCCCAGAATTTCTCTATTTGTGAAAAGAATGTAATGATTTGTAGAATTTATGTGATACGGCCCGCCAACAGAGAACTCCTGCTGGCGGGCCGTATTTCTCCTGATACAGAAATCAACCGTTCAGGAGCTTCTTCACATTTGCCATCTCTTTTGCAGTCTGTGGATGATCAAGATATGCCCAAGAGTAAAGCATGAATCCGTCGCAATCCAGACTGCGGGCGGTTTGAATCTGCCGGGCGATGATATTATCTGCCTTTTCCCATCCGCTCGAATTCGTTCCCGCTTTGTAAAGGGCCAAGCCTATGTAAATCTTTACATGATCTGCCGTTACAAGGCTCTTCCACTTTTTCGCCAGAGTCTCAAATGGAGCGGTCGGATGATCGTAGGTCCAATAAATTTGCGGACAAATATAATCGATATAGCCTGGCTTACTGCACCATGTATACACATCTGCACCTGCATTGAGATCGTTTGCAATATTGCCCTGTGGAGAAATGCCAAACACAACATTTGGCTTTGTCTCCTTTACCATCTTGTATACAGCAGCCACCAAGCTATTGATGTTCTGCGTCCTCCATGCCCCAATGGACAAGGTTGAACCGCTCTGCTGATAGGCCGCTTTGTCAAGAGTTACATCCGCCGAATTCACATTGAACGGATAGAAATAGTCATCAAATTGTACTCCATCGACATCATACTTTTGGACGACCTCTTTTATTCCATTTACAATATAATCACGCACCTGAGAATACCCAGGATTCATATAAATGGCCCCATCCTTTGTGAACGTCCAATTGGATTTGACCGGATCATTTTTCCACTGGTTGTATGGGCTATTTGAAGCGACAACCGGCGGATAATTTCCTGCTTTTGATCCGCAGTGGATTAAACCATGCGTGGAACTTCATACCAGCCTGGTGCGTTGCAGAAACCATGTAAGCCAAAGGATCGTATCCCGGTCCCACCCCCTGGGTACCGCTCAAGAAATGCGTCCACGGATAATAGTTGGAAGGATAGTATGCGTCTCCATGAGAACGCACATGTACAACCAGTGTGTTCGCGCCGCTATTTTTGGCCTTAGCAATGATGTCATTAAACTTTCTCTGGAAAGCAGCATAACTCTTATCCGCTTCCTTGGTCATATCCAAGCTAAGATAGGGAACCCAAACCGCCCGCATCTCCTGTTCCTGTACAACGGGCGTAGTAGTCGCCGGCGCATTATAAGATGGACTACTGACAGTGCCCTCCACCAGCTCTGGTTTACTGGTCTCTACGGTCGATTCCGTTTGAGAGCTCTCTGTGACAGCCTTTTCGGATACAGATGAATTCATTGCAGAGGACACCTCTTCCAACTCGCTGGACAATTGAGGCGCGGAAGAATTCTCTACTAAAATTTCACTGGAAACAAAATCATTTGTCACCAATGAATCCTCCAGTTTCTGCGGGGCGCTCGAACATGCGACACTACTGCACAACATGGCTGCCGCGAGTACAGCTGCCGCAATCTTTCTCCATTTTTTCACGTGTGTACGCTCCTTTTCTCATTGATTTCTCTGTCTCAGGAAACATTTGTCTTGATTTCCTATGTAAAAGCTCTGAATCCGAACAAATTTTAGTCATAAACTTTAGAATTCTGTTCCATGAAGTCTATTATATGCGATGATGCATGGGAATTCAAGAAAAAATTCACTCGGCAGCGACTGGAAATAACCGTAAAAATGCCTCCCCTATACATACACAATACAAGGGAGGCATCCAAAATCTTTCAGTTTTGTTACAAAAATGTTTATTCAGCAGCTAAGGCATCGCTGCGCTCTGCATGACCTGTATAAGTTGGCACCAACCGGTGTACAATCTCAATCATTTTTACATTGTCCACCCCGGCTACGCCACGCAATTGTTCCAGATCATTTAAGAAGGTATCCTCGTCAAATGGGATCGGCTTGCCAATGTAGATCAATTCATGCGAAGTCTTTTGACAACCGCCCTCGCTGTCCAGCAAAAGCTCCTCATAGAGCTTTTCTCCCGGACGCAAACCGGTATACGCAATCTTAATATCCACATCCGGCTCCAATCCTGACAAACGAATCAGGTTGCGGGCCAAATCCACGATCTTGACTGGCTCTCCCATATCGAGAATGAATATTTCTCCGCCGTGTGCCATTCCGCCAGCCTGAATGACCAGCCGCGCCGCTTCCGGGATGGTCATAAAATAGCGAATAATATCAGGATGTGTAACGGTTACTGGCCCACCGGCTGCAATTTGCCGCTTAAACAGCGGAATAACGCTGCCGTTGCTTCCCAAAACATTGCCAAATCGCACGGCCATATAGTCTGTATTCTGGCTGTGGCGGCTGCAATATTGAATAATCAGTTCACAGATACGTTTGGTCGCTCCCATGATATTGGTAGGATTGACTGCCTTGTCCGTCGAGATCATGACCATCCGTTTCACTCCGTATTGATCGCAAGCCTGAGCAACATTGAGCGTACCAAAGACATTGTTTTTGACCGCCTCGCCTGGGCTCAGTTCCATCAACGGGACATGCTTGTGCGCAGCAGCATGGAAAACCACATCGGGCCGGCATACTTCAAATATATGCTCAACACGTGCCCGGTCACGTACAGAACCGATCAAAACCTCCAAATTCAAATTTGGAAATTTCATTAAGAGTTCGTTCTGAAGATCGTAGGCATTATTTTCATAAATATCAAATATAATCAGGCGCTTGGGATGGAAGTGTGCAATCTGACGGCACAATTCCGAACCAATCGATCCGCCGCCTCCTGTAACCAATACCGTTTTATTCTTCAAATAACCGCTGATTTCCTCCACATTGAGGTTGACCTCATCGCGCCCCAGCAAGTCTAAAATATCTACATCGCGCACTGCGGGATGCTCCATATCCCCCTCGATCATCTCATACAACGCAGGAATCGTTTTTAATTTGCACCCGGTTTTCGCACAGATGCTCAAAATATCCTGACGGTCTTCCCGCTTGGCCGAGGCAATGGCCAGAACGATTTGATCGACGTTATAACGGCCAGCCATCCGCGGAATGCTTTCCCGGCCACCCACCACTTTTACGCCGTGGATGCGGGTCCCTCGCTTGCTTTTATCATCGTCGATTGCTACAACTGGAATTCCCTTGCTCTCTGGGGCGGATTTCATATCCTTTATGACCATAGACCCCATCTCACCGGCCCCAACCACCATAACCCGATGGAACTCTTCGCTATCCTGCTGGGACAGGCGGCGCTTCCGCCGGTGCCACAATCGAATGGCAAACCGAGAACCGCCGACAAACAGGAACATCAATGCCCACCCCATCAAATATACGGGAATCGGCAAACGATTTGTATGAAACACAGGATCTGCCATGGTGAAACCCATCGCAGCAATTAAAACGCTCGAGATGGATACTCCAAAAAAAATCTGAATCAATTCATCAAGGCTGGCAAATTGCCACATCGTTGTATAGAATCGACACAGAAAAAACACAATCAGACAGATACCAGTCGCCCACGGAATTTGAATTTGAAAATACTCAAATTCCCACCAGGGCACTTTCCCATCGAACCGGAGCATTAAAGCAATCCAATAGCTGAAATACACCCAAACAATGTCAAAAAACACCTGCGGCAGGGCCGACCATATATTCGCCCTCTTTTGTCTCATTACCATTCCCCCACAGTATCATGATCCACAGCGCTGAAGCGCCGCATCCTTATCGACCTGGCAACTACCAGGACGCGGTCTTTGGCATCCTTTTACAAAAGGGTCTGTTTTCGATTATAGCATAGATTTCCCATAAAAGGAACATCTTCTTCCAAATCGCTACAAAAATGGAGCCAATATCAGGCATTCTTGCGTTGAGCCCCTTGTATTTCCGAATGTACGACACGCAAGGGTGGTCCTTCCAAATAGAGAATCTGATCTGCCAAAGAACGTGCCTCCTCCAAATCGTGTGTCACCAGAATTTTGAGGGCCTCCTGTGTGTGCTTTTGAAGCAGAGTCTGCATCCGCAGGCGCGTCTTATGAATCCAAAGCTCGGAACGGCTCGTCCAATAGAAAGATCTCCCCACCAAATGCCAACGCTCGGGCAAGCGCCACACGTTGACGCATCCCACCGCTCAATTCCGCTGGACGCTTTTCCATATCATCCTTCAATCCAACGGCTTCTAACCATCGTTCGGCTGTTTTTATATGTGGATGGTTTAATATAACTTCCACATTTTCACGTGCGCTAATCCAAGGTAATAAACGGTCTTCTTGGAACATGTATGCGATTTTACGATCCTCTATCCCCAAAACAGCGCCAGAATCCAACATCTCCAAACCTGCAATACAATTTAGCAGAGTTGTTTTTCCGCACCCCGAAGGACCTAATAGGCAAATTGTACCCTTTTGAGGAAATTCTAAATCAAACTGATCCAATATTGCCCGCCCTTCATACGCCTTACAGGCATTTTGTATGGTAACATTCATGTAGGTTCCTCACGAAAGATTGTATTTTTTTCCAACGGCTTTCATCAGCTTCACCATCAGCTTTTCCAGTACAACGCTAATGACGATAACAACTGCAGTCCATGCGAAGAGGTCGGCCGTTTCAATATAGATCTTTGCATTATAGATATTGCCGCCGATGGAGTGTTTCGTGTTGGCCAAGACCTCTGCGGCAACGCCCGCCTTCCAAGACAGCCCCATGCCGGTC
Source organism: Anaeromassilibacillus sp. SJQ-1 (assembly GCF_046693725.1). Taxonomy (NCBI): domain Bacteria; kingdom Bacillati; phylum Bacillota; class Clostridia; order Eubacteriales; family Acutalibacteraceae; genus Anaeromassilibacillus; species Anaeromassilibacillus sp. SJQ-1. Next base: position 42,252 of record NZ_JBKEIV010000013.1, read on the forward strand.
GTACAGGCAGCCGTAAAATAAGGCATGACGGACGGCAGATAGATTCGACGGATGGTTTTCATTGTATGAAAACGGTAGACCGCTGCCATCTGCAAAAGATTCCGATCGGTTTTTGCAATTCCATTGGATACATTCCCCCATACAACGGGCAATACCATCAGAAAAGATGTAAAGACCGGCACGTAAGGGGATTCAATCCAAACCAAAGCAAGCAATATAAAAGAAGCCACTGGGGTTGCTTTTATAATACTGACAATCGGATGGAAAAGGTCGTACAGGAAGCGCGACATTGACGTCAAGGCTGCCAAAAGAGTTCCAATTCCTACGCCCAATAGAAATCCGGAAACAATTCGCAGCATGGAATACATCGCTGTGAGCCAAAACTCCCCTTCCCCTGCCAACTCCAAAAGCCGCTGTGATGCGCGAACAGGAGATACAATCAGTATCTCCTGTTTGACAACCAAATATAAAATCTGCCAGAGAATCAACCAAAATAAAGCTACCAACACTTTCCGCATGCATATTGCTATACGGCTCTGGGATGAGGCCGCCTTATTTGATATAGTAGAAATCTTCACCCGGCAACTCTCCTCCAAACGGACTTTGGATTGGCTGTGAACAGAATATTCAGGAAGTCTGGCATTTTTTTCTGCATTTCCTCTCCATCCATGTAAACAATATTGCAGTTTGGAATGGCCTTTTCTGCAACTGCTGCTGGCATGATGTCATATTTTTCAGAAAGTTCTGCCGCCTCATCGACGTGATTATTTGTAAAATCAACCGATTCTTTATATTCATCCAGGAAGGCGTCAAAGGCCTCCTTATTCTGTTCCGCAAAGTCCTTACGCACTACCAGACATCCCATGGTCAACACGCTCTTGTCCCCTGCAACTTTATTCCATTCATCGGTGAGATTTAAAGCGACTTGGACATTCGGATCTTTTGCCGTCACCTGTGTGACAAAGGGCTCTGGCAACACTGCGATCTTTGCATCACCGGACAGGATGCTTGCTGCCAATTCACTGTGATCTGCCTTATATTCTACGGTTACATCTGTCCCGGGAGTCAAACCATTCTCAGTCAGAATATAGTTAAAAGCATATTCCGGAGTGGCACCCTGACCCGAAGAATAAACCGTCTTTCCTTTTAGATCCTCTATGCTGCTGATGTCTTCTCCATTCGTCACAATATAGAGTACGCCCAATGTATTGAGAGCAGCAAGCTGAACATTCCCAGACGTCTTATTGTAAAGAATTGCAGCTGTATTGGTGGGCAGTGCCGCAACATCCGCTTCTCCACTGGAAATCATAGAAACCGCTGCATCCGGGGAAGAGGCAATCGTCACGTCATAAGTATTTACTGTGGAACCTTCTTCGCTGTCCTGCATCAACTTAACCATACCAAGTCCGGTCGGTCCCTTTTGCGCGGCAATTTTGATTGTGATCGTTTCTTTCGGAGAACTGGAAGGATCTTCTGAACCCTTCGATGAAGACGCTGGCACACTCTCCGGCGCTTGACTGCTGGCCTCCTCCGGCTGTGAGCCACATCCAGTCAAAACCGCCCCCAACATACACAATGAAAGCGCCATCGCTGTCAAACGTTTCATGAAATTCATGGCAAATTCCTCCTTTTGCTTCATAAAAACTCTTTTATTTTTTTGCAAAAGCTTTGCAAGAAAGATGATATTGGAAAAAGCACCGTATCCGCCCAAGCAGATACGGTGCCCTCTCGTCCGAAGCTCTAAAAATTATTCACTGCAACTTTCGCAGCCACAGCCGCAACTGTCCTCATCGCACTCATCGATGTCGAACTCCAGCGTCTCGCCACAATTCGGGCAGTCCATCTGACCATCCTCAATAATGTCCTCGGAGAGGCAGATCGTCTCATGACAATTCGGGCAAGTCACTTCATAATAGCACTCGTCCTCATCCTCATCGTCCTCTTCGTCTCCATAAAAGTCATCTTCCAGCGAGCCCAAGTCCTCGTCAACCGCATCGAGCTGATCGGCCATATCATTATAGCCGTCCTCCAGGTCGGACAGGGACATTGCCATATCGTCCAGTAATTCGATGATCGCGTTCAGAACCTTGACCTCTTTCTTGTTGTCGTCGAGCTCTAGGCCCTCTGCCAAACCACGGATGTACGCAACTTTCTCAGTGTTCGTCATGACTTGTGCCTCCTTTAATTTCATTCAAATCAATTCTTCCCACCGCTTTAAGCGGCCAAAAGCAAAAACGTAGGCAAGGAAGCACCGAAAACGACACTTCCTTCAAAAGAATCCCAATGTATTGTGCGTTATGCGCGCTCCATATATTCACCTGTACGGGTATCAATACGGATTGTCTCTCCCTCATTGATGAAAAGCGGGACTTTGATTTCCGCGCCTGTCTCCAAGGTAGCCGGCTTGGTAGCATTGGTTGCGGTGTCGCCCTTAAAGCCCGGATCTCGTCTTGACCACTTCGAGTTCGACAAAGTTCGGCGGTTCTACACCAAACACATTCCCCTTATAGGAGAGAACCTTGCAATCCATGTTCTCTTTGACAAACTTAAAGTTGTCGCCCAAAACGCTCTTGTTGATCGGAATCTGCTCAAAGGTCTCAGAATCCATAAAATAATACAGGTCTCCATCATTGTACAGATACTGCATGTCCTTGCGCTCTACGAAAGCGGTTGGATATTTGTCGTTCGGGTTGAACGTCTTTTCTGTAACGGCGCCTGTAATGACGTTACGAATTTTGGTGCGGACGAAAGCAGCGCCTTTGCCGGGTTTCACGTGCTGAAACTCGATGATGGAAACAACGTTGCCATCCATTTCAAAAGTCACGCCATTTCTAAAATCTCCTGCAGATATCATGACCGTATCCTCCAATAACTAATTTACTATCCTTTAGTGTATAATATTTCCTGCCATTTTTCAAGACAAATTTTTCACAATACGCGAATCTCACATCAGATTCTTGAGGGCATCCAATGCCAAAAAATAGCTGTATTTGCCAAAACCGCAAATCTGACCTGCGCATACATCCGCAATAACAGATTTATGCCGGAATTCTTCCCGTGCATGGATATTGGACATATGTGTTTCCACAAACGGAATGCGCACACAGGAAATCGCGTCGTGCAACGCATAACTGTAGTGGGTCAATGCGCCAGCATTCAGCACCACTCCATCGTAGTTTCCCCGACTGGCATGAATTTTATCAATGATGTCACCTTCGTGGTTGGACTGAAAGATGTCGCACGTATATCCCAGCTTTTTTGCATGCTCCAAAATCTGTAGATTGATACTTTCTGCTGTCTCATCGCCATAGACGCCCTTTTCTCGGACGCCTACCATATTGAGGTTCGGACCTAGAATCACCAAAACTCGTTTCATACGTCTCCCCCCTTTTTCCCCTGTCGCTGGGCAAGCCGCCTGCGGACCGGCTTCTCCAATGCACGGCGAATACGGATAGAAAAGCCCTTTTCTGCTCCACGTGGGGTGAGTAAAACCGATTTCATTCGTGAGAGATTGGCCCCCACCACATCCGTAAACACCTGGTCACCGATCACAACCGTCTTTTCCCTTTTAGCCCCTAGTTTGCGAATTGCGCGAAGATACGCAATCGGAAATGGCTTGATCGAAAAGGATAAGAACGGCAGATCATACTTCGCTGCAAACGGGGCCACCCGTTTCGCAAAATTGTTTGATAGAATCATCACGCGAAATCCCTGGCGGCGCATCTCATGCGACCACTCAACCGTTCCCGGAAAAGGCTCCTGAGAACCGTGATAAGCCAACGTATTGTCCACATCCAGAAGGATGGTGTCCACCTCCAATGCGGTCAGCATAGCCGGTGTGACATCCAGCAAATTCTCTACTGCTATTGTGGGCAAAAGCAACGCCATCGGGCACCTCCCGTATTGGATTGAAAGCGTCTGGCGGACGCTTTCTTAAAACGTTAAAAAAGCGGGCTTTAAGCCCGCTTTTTGTGAAATTCATTCCTGTAAACGTTATCTGTACTTACGCTTACGGGCCGCTTCGGACTTCTTCTTCCGCCTGACAGAAGGCTTCTCATAAGCTTCTCTCTTGCGAACTTCAGCAATGACACCCGCTCTTGCACACTGCTTCTTGAATCTTCTGAGCGCGCTTTCCAGGGACTCATTGTCCTTAATTCTGATTTCAGCCATTTATTTTCCCTCCCATCCGCCGAAAGGCAGGGGTTAATAGTAACTCAATTACATAAAAGTTATTATACATACACTTTTCAGCTCTGTCAAGTCTTTCCGAACAAACTCTCAAAAAACTCCACTTCGAAAGAGAATATGTATCCTCCCTTTTATCCAACGTTTTATATTATTACATAAATTGGCAAAGAAAGCAATACAAAACCTCCAAAAAATCAGAATAATGATTGCAAAAAAGCAAAAGCTGTGCCATAATAAAAAACAAATGTACGTTTTTCCACGATCGTGGCAAAATGCTCATCTGCAAATTTCGTTCATAAGGAGGGGGTTGCATGGAGTGGAAGGATCGCGCTAAGAACCGGAGAATCCATCAAGGACTTACTCTGGAAAAAGTCGCCCAAGCGGTAGGTGTCAGTGCCGCCACCGTTTCCCGTTGGGAACGCGGCGAAATTGCAAGCCTGAGTGCAGATAAAGTTGCCCGATTGGCAGAAGTCCTTCAAGTCACACCGGATTACCTGATCGGTTGGGAGGTCCCTCCCCAAGAAGGGAAACTCAGCAATGTGTACTTTAATTTCGCACGCGAAGCGCAAGAAAATGATATTGACCCGGATGACATCCGTTTGGCCATTGACATGATCAAGAAGCTAAAAAGGAGACACGCACAGAAATGAACCGGCACTGCACAAAAGCGGAGCTCTATCGGGCGGTCTGTGCATTGCGCAAACGCCTAAACATTCCGGAGTCGGATCAACCATTGGACATGATCTCGCTATGTGAAGCACTCCCGAACCTTGCCCTGGGATTTCCTCCTTTCAAAACCCCCGGCCTTAAGGGAGTTTCCTGTCTCTCCACCGACGGCGGTCCGGACATTATCCTTCTCAATGGAAATCTATCCTGGCGTGAAAATAATTTTACCTGTGGCCATGAATTGATTCATATCACGCTCCATCGCGATGGCCCGGCTAAGTCGTTCAACTGCTTTGAAAAAGCGCGCCCCAATCAGGACCGTTTTTTGGAGTGGCAGGCGAATGAAGGGGCCGCCGAACTTCTTCTCCCCGCACGTGTTCTCCTCCCCCTTGTTCGGGAACGGTATCCAGCACTACATACATGGAAAGACTATCTACGCTTTAAAGGGGAATTGGCAGAGAATTTTCGCATCACGGAAGCTGTGGTCACCTTCCGTTTTGAGAGTCTCAAATACGAGATCACGCAATATCTCTCTGGAATCCCGTACGAGGAAGTCCGTATTCTTTCTTCCGCCAAGCAGCGCGAGTCCGGGCTCCACATAAAATCGCTCAATGATCTGGAAGCCGAGTGTCTGGCGCAGGAATCCGACCGGCTTCGCCGCATTCATAGGCGCATGCTGGACTTTCATTCCATCGATATAGCATACGATCGCCGTTAAAAGGCCATATTGCTTCTCTTCGTTTCGGATGCAAGACGATCCCCTCGTGGGATTATCTGCTAAAGGTATCCTGATTCCGAGGAATGCACATTTACAAATCCAACATAGATGCAATCATAGAAATTGGATCACCAAAAGGCAGGCTATATTCCGGTATCATGTCACTCAAACTCTGGCATGTGATTCAAGGCGTTCAACTGCTTTTTAATTCCAGGGGTGGGCACAAAAATGTTGCAAATCGTTCTGGCCAGAGCGATTGGAGCTGCAATTGGCATGGTTCTAATCGCTGTAATTTATGTAATCCTACAGAACTTGGCTCAAAAAGGTATACGAGTTTTCCAGCATGAGGCTGTTCGATGGATCTGTTCGTTTATCTTAGGAATCCTACTTTTCATTTTGGGCGCAAGTATATTATGTATATAACTGTAGCGGCCGTAGATGGTTTCCTACGATTGCCATTCCTATGCGTCTAAAATCATTTTATTGGATCTATCTGCAACGTATCAAAGGGATTTGTAGTCATAACCACCGGCTAGTCCGGTGGTTTAAAAGGGTCCTATCAGCACCTATTACCGGCAAGCGTCTCAAAAGGCATGGAGCTACATTCTCCCGCTTGCATCACTTGCCCCGTAGCCCGTAAACGGGCATCACCGTTCTCGCGGCAACTTTCTGTCAACAAAGATTGTTGCCAACGGCTTACTTCGCCCAATGCTTCAAGCGAAAGCCTTTTTACAAGGCTTTTCCACCGGCTCTGCCCGGGAGTTTCGAGGTACAAACAAGAGTCCAGCAGAAAATGTTCTGCTGGACTCTTTTATGGCTTTTTACCTTTAACTATTTTTATCCACTGTATGGAATTTCTTCAAATTACCGGTCTTGTTGCTGCGCTTGTCCAATTCAGCCTCCACTTCCTCCATGGAAATGCCGGATTGTACCATCAAAACAGTCAAGTGATAGAGCAGATCTGAGATCTCCATCACAGTTTCACGATTCTCGCCGTTTTTCGCCGCGATGATAACCTCGCTGCACTCTTCTCCGCATTTCTTCAGGATTTTATCCAAACCCTGCTCAAAAAGATAACAGGTATAAGAGCCCTCTGTATGGCTATCCCTACGGCTCAAAACAGTTTCATATAAATTTTTGAAGGTGTCGTTCATAACCACTCATCCCTTCTACATGTCTTCAGATTGGTGCTTCTCTCTGCCAAATCTTATGAAAAAAACAACTATGCGCGCCGGTGTGGCAAGCTGGTCCTGTCTGTTCTACCTGTACTAACAACGTATCATCGTCGCAATCCCCATGAATACAGATTACCTTCTGTAAATGGCCGGAAGTTGCCCCTTTATTCCAAAGCTCTTGTCTGGAACGGCTGTAAAACCAGGTATATCCTGTCTCAAGGGTTTTTTTCATGGATTCCCGGTTCATATAGGCGAGCATCAGCACTTCATTTGTACCGGCTTCCTGTATAATTGCAGGCAGAAGATCTGCTTTCTGGAAGAAGCGCTCGATAAAGGCATCATCGATTCGATTCATCGCTTCCGTCATGCCTCCTTGACTCCTTTACAAAGGTCAACCGCCTGGCGCAGGCTGAGGTCACGGGTGTACAGCGCACGGCCACAAATCGCACCGTGCAACTTCAATGCCGTGAGTACCACAATATCCGTCAAACTACTGACCCCACCGCTGGCAATCACCTTACAGGAAACCGACCGGTTGAGCTTGTCCAGCATTGTAAAATTGGGGCCATCCATCATTCCATCACGAGAAATATCGGTGAAAATAATATACTTTACTCCGACATCTTCCATGTGCTTCGCCAAATCAATATAATTCACTGTGGAGGTCTGCGTCCAGCCTTCCGCTGCAACATTTCCGTCGATCGCGTCAATGCCGACGGCAATTTTATCCCCATATTTTGAAACAGCTTCCTTGACAAGTGCAGGATTGTTCAATGCAGCAGAACCTAAAATGACACGGGAGATTCCATGCTCCATATAATAATCAATCGTCTCCATGTTACGGATTCCGCCGCCCAACTCAACCTTCAAGTTGCACTGCTTCAATACTTCAAAGATCAGGTCCGTATTGACTGGAACAGCATCTTTCGCACCGTCCAAATCCACCATGTGGAGCCACGTCGCACCCATCGCTTCAAAGGCTTTGGCCGTATCCGCTGCACTCTCCGCAACGGTATAAGCGGAGTCGTACTTCCCCTGTACCAAGCGAACACATTTACCATCTTTGATGTCAATTGCAGGCAGAATAACCATACTTCTTGCCTACCTCCTATTCCGTATTTCCATAAGATTCCGTTACAAAAAGGAGTCACAGACCGAACGTCACAGAGAACCTTTGGTTGAAAGAACTCCTTCCCGGTTTGGGTGGCTGCAAGCCGGAGAGCATGTGCGACCGCCTTAAAGATAGCCTCCGCTTCGTGGTGCGCATTGGCGCCATACTCCAAACGGACATGCAGGGTTATACCAGCATTGGTAGCAAACGCACGCATGAATTCTTCTGTCAGGCACAAGTCATATTCTCCTGTACGCTCCTGCGAAAAGTTTGCTCGAAAAGCCAGAAACGGCCTTCCACTGACATCGACCGCTGCAAAGGCCAACGCCTCATCCATTGGCACATAAAAGCTACCAAAACGTGCAATACCGGACCGATCTCCAAAGGCCTGTGCAAACGCCTTTCCCAAGACGATTCCAGTGTCCTCCACGGTGTGATGCCCATCCACGTACAGATCTCCTATAGTTTTGACCTGTAATCCAAACCCGCCATGTACGGCAAAAGCATGCAACATATGATCGAAGAAACCGATTCCGGTCGAAATATCCACAGTGCCGCCATCCAGTGAAAGCGATACTGCAACATCCGTTTCTTTTGTCTTCCGAGTTTCCTGTGCGGTTCTCATAGCTGTACCTCGCTTTTTGAATCCAATTTATTTTACACCATTTTTATGGATTTGTGGAGGATGAAACAAGAGATTCTAAATTTTTTAACAATTGCGCATTTTCTTCTTCGCTGCCTGCAGTAATTCTGAGCGTATCGCCCATAAAACGCACGGCAATTCCCTTAGATAGAAGTCCTTCGAAGATTTCTTTCGCCCGCGGCATCCTCACCAACACAAAATTGGTGTAGCTGTCATAGACGTGCATCTGTTCAGGATACCTCGTTTCCAGATCTTTTAAGCCAGCTTGTAATGCCTTACGAGACAGGATGATCTCATCCAGTGCACGGTGGAGCAATTCTGGAGAGCGCATGACCAAAGCGCCCATTTTTTGCGTAATGGCATTCACATTGTAGGGCGACTTCACTGCACGCAATGTCCGCGTCAGCGTCGGGTTTGCAACAGCAAATCCAAGGCGGATCGCAGCCATACCAAACGCCTTGGAACATGTCCGCAGGATAATCAAATTGTCGTACTGTGCAACTTCCCCCAAAAGAGATTGATCCCAAAAGTCCATGTACGCTTCATCCAATACGACAAGCGCAGAAACGGAGGTAATCAGCTTTCGCACCTCTTCCCGGCGCAATCCCAGGGAAGTCGGATTGCAAGGATTGGAAAACAAAACGACTTTCGCGCCGCTTTCACGAACTTGGACGATCAAATCATCTACATCGATGGACAAATCCTCTTTTTTCTTATAAACGACGCTTTCCGCCTCTGCCAAGGAACCATAAAAGCGATACATGGAGAAATCCGGCTCCACGGTCAAGAGTTTGTCCCCCGCATCAGGAATGATGTAGCAATGATAAACAACCATTCGTCTGAACCATTGCCCGCTGTCACAAGTGCTGGGTCCACGCCATAGTAAGCCCCAAAGCTCTCACAAAGTTCGGTGGCATATGGGTCGGGATACCGATTGAACGCTACATCTGCCATGGAGTACTGCGCTTTTTCCAAAAGTTCCATAGGCAACTCTAAAAAGGATTCATTGGCATCCAGACGGATGGAATAATTCCCTGCAATCGGATCATACGGTTGCAGATCCTTTAATTTGTTGTTGAGCATATACGGCATTGTCGTCCCTCCGTTCTTATTCACGCACATCAATCAGACGACACGCGATTACTGCGCACACGGATGGAATTGGCATGCGCGGTCAGGCCTTCTGTCTCAGCCAACTTGATAACATCCTCTTTGGCCTGCATCAAAGCATCCTCTGTATAATAGATAAAACTGGATTTCTTGACAAAGCTGTCCACGGAAAGCGGCGAGAAAAATCGCGCTGTCCCACTGGTGGGAAGTACATGGTTGGGTCCGGCAAAGTAGTCGCCCAGCGGTTCCGGCGACCAGTTTCCAAGGAATACCGATCCCGCGTTATCAATCTTCCCAATGAATTCCATCGGATTGGCGGCACAAACCTCCAAATGCTCTGGCGCCAGTTCATTTGCAAATGCAACTGCTTCCTCCATATCGCCACACAACATCACCGCCCCAAAGTTGTCAAGAGATTGCTGAATGATCTCCTTTCGGGATAGGCGCTCTATTTGACGGTAAATAGCCGCAATCGTCTCCTCCGCGATGCGCTCCGAAGTCGTCAGCAAAATTGAAGAAGCCAAGGGGTCGTGTTCTGCTTGGGACATCAGATCAGCTGCCAAGAACTCTGGATACGCTGTATCGTCCGCAAGAATCAAAATTTCGCTTGGACCGGCGATCATATCGATGTCCACGGTCCCATAGAGCTGGCGCTTAGCAGTAGCCACAAAAATATTCCCCGGGCCGACAATCTTATCCACCTTCGGAATGCTCTCTGTGCCAAATGCCAGAGCAGCAACTGCCTGTGCGCCGCCTACCAAGAATACACGGTCCACGCCGGCAACTAAGGCGGCAGCCATAATATCTGGGTTAGGCTTTCCGTCTTTCCCTGGCGGAGTTACCATCACCAGCTCCCGTACTCCGGCGATTTTGGCGGGAATCGCATTCATGAGTACAGAGGACGGATAAGCGGCCGTTCCACCGGGTACATACAACCCCACGCGAGCCAGACCGCGCACACGTTGGCCCATGATGACTCCATTGGACTCCGTTTGCAACCAGCTCTGTTGCTTTTGCCGTACATGGAAATCCCGGATATTATCTGCCGCCCGCTCCAACGCCGCCACAAAGGCCGGATCGCATGCCCGGACCAATTCCCGCATATCCGCCTGCTCAATCACCAGTTTTTCTGGCGCGCTTCCGTCAAATCGTTCTGTATACATGCGCACAGCTGCATCCCCGTCACGGCGTACAGTTGCTATGATTTCTGCAACAGCATCGTCCACTTTTTTACCGGAGTTTGCGCTGCGTTCCTTCAATTGTTCGATAAAAGCGCGGCCAAACGCCCCGCCTTCCTTCACATACTGGATCAACGTTTCCGTCCTCCTTACTGATATTCCTTTACCTGTTCCATTTGCGCAACTAGTCCTTCAATTTCCGCCTTGCGCAATTTTAGGCTTGCAGTGTTCACAATCAGTCGAGCTGAAATATCACAGATGGTGTCCACGACTTCCAAACCATTCTCTTTTAGCGTTGTGCCGGTTTCTACAATGTCGACAATTGCATCGGACAGCCCTAAAAGAGGCGCCAGTTCCACCGAGCCTTCAATCTTAATGAAACGAATATCCATCGCTTTGCTTTCAAAGTAATTGCGCGCAACGTTGGGGTACTTGGTAGCAATGGTGCGGCTGGTATAACCGCTGAAAAAATCGCTGCCTTTCGGTGCAGCCAACGCAAATTTGCAGCGTCCAAAACCTAGGTCCAGCACCTCATAAAAGCTGGTGCCATTTTCCATAATGGTGTCTTTTCCCACCACTCCCAGATCACATACGCCGTGCTCTACATAGGTAATGACGTCTGCCGCCTTTGCAAGAACCACTTCCAAGCTGTTTCCCACTGGCAAAATCAATTTTCGTCCCTTATTGTGTACTGCACCACAGTCGTAGCCAATGCGTTCCAACAGGGCTATGGTGTCTTTTTCAAGCCTGCCCTTGGTCAGGGCGATTCTTAATGGTTTCATACTGTCTCCTCTACGATATCGATGGTTTCTACCGTGTCACACACACAGTCAACCCGGCGAATCCCACGCATCTTCGCATAATCGAGCGCTTCTTTCCTCGTCTCAAACACGGAACTTTCACATTTACGCCCCTCCCCTGCCAAACGGGATGCATACTGCAACGCCTTGATCTCATATCCTTCGTCGCTGTGTACCAAAATCTCCACTGGAGGCGGCGCCTGAATCCGGCCCTGCTTGAGCAACAATTCCGCCAGCACATCCACGTTGATTCCAAATCCGACTGCAGGCATCGGTGCGTCAAACTGCGCCAAAAGGTTGTCATAGCGCCCCCCTAACAGAACGGCATCGCCTACATTTTCCACATAGGCGCTAAAAATAATATCTGTATAATAGTCATTGCGCTGTACCAGCCCCAAGTCTACAATCATGCGGTCGCCGAGGCCTAGGTCTACCAACGCGCGGTACAACTCATGTAGATAAGCCAGCGTCTTACTAGACGCATCATCGCTACAGAGTGGTGCAGCCTGTGCAAAGACCTCTTCGCCGCCAAACAACCGCGGCAAACGGCGCATCGCATCAACCGAACAACCGTTTCCCAATTTATCCAAAATTGTATTCAACGCCGCATAGTTCTTGGATTCAATTGTACTGCGGATATCTTCCCGCAAGTCATCATTGATGGGCAGCTGTGCAGCCAAGGCCCGGAAGAACCCCGCGTGTCCCAACTCTAAGCGGAAATTCGGCACGCAACGGCTCAGCGCTTCTACCGCAGTGACAATCACTTCCAAATCTGCCCGGCGCCCCGGTGCGCCCAACAGCTCAATACCGGTCTGTGTTGCCTCGTTATTTCGGCCCGTCAGGCCCGGATTGCTGCGATAAATTTTTTGATTATAATACAGACGCACTGGTTTCGGCAATTTCTGCAATCGAGTGGCGGTCAGACGTGCGATTGGAATCGTAGAATCCGGCCGCATCACCATCAAACGGCCATGCCGGTCGCTCATCTTATACATGGTCTCCTGGCTAATACCCGAGAAATCCGGATCAAATACGTCGTAAAACTCCAACCCCGGCGTAACCACTTCGTTGAAGCCACGGGACGAAAAGACCTGGGACAATGTTTGCTCTACGTAGCGCCGCGCTAGACATTCTTCAAAGAGCAAATCCTTTGTCCCTTCTGGCGTGATCTTATTGTATTTCTTCATAAAAACCTACCGTTTCTGATTCAAATTGGAGCAAAGCATTTCGCGCCTCGCTTTAGCGTGGTAATATAATATCATAGCAAATCAACTGTGTCAACCTTTTTACAACATCTTTCCAGAAGGAAACCTCAGAGGCCATTCCTAAAAAACAGGCCTGCTTTATGCAGGCCTTCATCCAATCAAATCCTTCAGAGCATCCAGGCGGTGGATCGTATAATTTACCCGGACCCCCGCAGGAATCTCTCCACCCTTCGGGCAATACCAACAGGTATCGATTCCGGCATTGTTTCCACCCTGAATATCAGAGCTCAATGAATCGCCGACAATCAGCGTTTTCTTCGGGGAGAATCCGGGAATGCGTGCAAATATATAATCAAAGTATTCCTTCATCGGCTTCTGATACCCTGCATCCTCAGAGACAAAAATCCCTTTCATAAAGCGATCCAGTCCAGAGTCGCGCAGACGGCTGTATTGCGTGCGTGATACCCCATTGGTCACAATATACAGATCACAGAATTGTGCGCAATAGGCGCAAATCTCCTTCGCGCCAGGAATCAAGAACGCCCCACGCCCTAATTCTTCCTGGTATTCATCCTCAAATGTACGGCCGTCTCCTTCGATACCGGCCGCTTGGAATCAGATCGACAAACCGGCTATAGATGACTTGTTCCCGGGAGATTTCTCCACGCTCAAATTGTTTCCAAAGCGTGCGGTTGATACTATGGTACATCTTTTTGATCGAGTGATCCAGCGGATAGCCATGACGGCGAAAAGTTACCTCCAAGGCAACACGCTCCGCCTCTTCAAAGTCCAGCAGTGTGCCATCCACATCCAGCAACAGCGTCGTGTAGTTACCCAACTCACACTCTCCTATCTTTTTTGTAATTACCTTTAGTCAACCGGCTCATCCAATTTGATTTTCGAAAGTATATCGCCCTGTTCCGCGGCTTTTCGATAATAACACACGGCTTTTGCCCGGTCAACCTCGCACCCCAAGCCCCAATAGTACAGGTCGCCCAGCTTTCGATATGCTTCAAAGCAGTTTTGGCTGCAAGCATGCTCATACCAAAACTTTGCACGTTCATATCCCCAAGCGGTACGCTGGCTGGCATAAAGATTTGCCACATCGACTTGGGACAGCGCATGTCCATGCCGGGCTGCCCGTTCATACCATCGAATGGCTGTTTCTAGGTTCGATTCTACACCCAAGCCATATTGATAGAGATAGGCTGTATTGTATTGCGAATCCACTTGTCCAGCTTCTGCTGCCTTTTGAAACCATCGCAATGCTTCTTTAAAATCTCTCTTTACAAAGCCATATCCCAAATAATACATTTGACCTAATTCAAATTGCGCCTCAATTTGGTTAAACTCTGGCTCGGATGCTCTTCGGAACCACTCCGCGACTTTCAAATAATCCGGGGGATGTTCCCCGTACCCCTCTTTATAAAGCTTTGCCAACCGATAACAAGCATAGGAATCATTCCGCTCTGCGGCTTTTTCCCACCATCCTACCGCATCATCAAATTGCAAAAGCAGCTCGCATACTTCCGCCAAAGGCCGGTAAGCACTCGAATATCCATTTTCGATTGCTCGCTCATACCAGCGCTCGGCTTCTTTTAAATCACGTTTACAGCCTAACCCCGTTCTGTACAACCACGCCAGAACCTTCCATCGCTGGAACATATCCATTTTGAGCCGCTTTCTCTTCCCATTCAAAGGCTTTATCAAAATCCTGCCGCCCGGCAATCCCCTTGTAATACAAACTAGACAAGCGGTACTGTGCCGCCGGCTCGTTCTGACCGGCAGCCTCTCGTAAATAGTCGATTCCTTTTCTCTCATCCAATGGGACAAGAATCCCTTCGGAATACATGTAGCCCAAAAGGAACTGGGACTGCAAATCCCCCCGTTTTGCTTTCATTTCCAATGTCTCGATGTAACGCTTTAATCCCTGGGACGGCTCCACCTTTCCCTTTTTATCTCTTGATATACCTACATCCATAGGACTATCGGACAAAAACTGGTTTAATCCCTTCTGAAACACACCGAAATTCCTGGACGCAATCCCGCATTTGGCCCAGCGGTCATATAAGATTTCGAGATCATCTTTGGATTGAAGATCCAGACATTGAATTCCCTGTAAGGGCGTTCGTTCCAAATCTTTGTACGTGATTGGCGACACGGTCAAAGGGTAGATTTCTTGGTTCAGTGCCCAAGCTGCTCCTGATTCTGCTAAACAAAATGGACTTTCCAAATATGCTTGTGTGAGAAGGATGACAACTGCGTTGCAGCCTGTAATTGCCCTTTGTATGCTGGGGATAAACGGTTTTCCAGGGGGCAAAGTCCCTTTCATAGATGTGCAAAAGATTTCCTGCCTATGAATGTCCATCGATGAAACGAAAAAGTCGATCACACGTTCCACCAATTCTTTATCCGCACTCGCATGGCTGAAAAAGATCTGGTTTTTCAGCCACTATGCCACCCCTTATTGTTCCTATCCGTCCATGCATTCCATGGCGCGGGTATATTCTTCCGCCGCATGGCGGTTACTTTCAATCTCCGCCTCTGAGAGAGGGCGGCACACCCTTGCAGGCACCCCCATCACCAGGGAACCATCCGGTATCTGCATCCCCTGGGTCACCAGAGCAGAAGCTCCTATGATACAATTTTTACCGATATGCGCTCCATTGAGTACCACCGCTCCCATTCCAACTAGGGAATTATCATCAATGGTACAACCGTGCAGAATGGCTCCATGGCCTACGGTTACGCCGTCTCCAATTCGAATTGGGTGGCCTTCGTCCACATGCAGTACGCAACAATCCTGAATATTTGAGCGCGCGCCGATCTGAATCGGCGCGTTATCCGCACGCGCCACCGCATTGTACCATACAGAGCTCTTCTCGCCGAGGGAGATATCTCCCACAAGAACAGCGCCGCGTGCGATCCGAGCCGTAGGTGCAATCCTTTGCTTTTGTCTCATCTGTTTCGCCTCATTTTTATATCAGAACAATGTCATCTGGGAACTCGCCGGCAGATCTTTTAAAGCGCCTGCCTGCGCTAACATCTCGATGACCGCTTTCGTCACCTTTGCTCGAGTCTGTAGGTCATCGATGGAAATGTATGGCCCTCCTGTCTCACGAGCTTCTGCCAAAGCTGTTGCAGCTGCCTCTCCAACACCAGCCAACGAGGAAAACGGTAGGCGGATTTTTCCATCTTCCACCTGATACTTTTTCGCATCCGACTGGTAAAGGTCCACAGGAAGCACCTCAATACCACGCGCCAGCATCTCATTCGCAATCTGAAAGGTGGAATAGGCCGCTTCCTCTTTGGCGCTCGCCTCTTTTCCCTTCATGCTGATTTCATTCATACGGCGGCGCACCGCTTCACGCCCCTGAATCACAGTCGCGCCATCGAAGTCTTCCCCGCGTACACTAAAATAGGCGGCGTAATACTCCACCGGCCGGTGTACTTTATACCATCCAAGCCGCAAGGCCGAAATCATATAAGCTGCCGCATGCGCCTTTGGGAACATATACTTGATTTTTAAACAGGATTCAATATACCATTCCGGCACGTCATGATCCCGCATGGCCTGCTTGTGCTCGTCTGTCAAGAGCTTTGGGGCCTTCCCCTTACGCACAATCTCCATAATTTTAAACGCCATTTTGGGCTCCAGCCCCTTGTGCAGGAGATAGGTCATAATGCTGTCACGCGTACCGATGACTTCTGAAATGGTACAGGTTCCCTTCTTGATGAGATCCTGCGCATTGCCTAACCACACGTCCGTACCATGCGACAGACCGGAAATCTGCAATAGATCGGAAAAAGTCTTTGGTTTTGCATCTACCAACATCTGCCGGACAAACGGCGTCCCCAATTCAGGAAGAGAAAACGTCCCGGTCTGGCAATCGATGTCCTCTGCTGTGACGCCCAGGGCTTTTGGCGATTCAAACAGCGACATGACTTCCGGGTCACTCATGGACACAGACATCACAGGAATTCCCGTGTATTCTTCCAAATAATGATAGATGGTCGGGACGTCGTGCCCAAGCTCATCCAACTTACAGATCGTGTCGTGGATGGAATGGAAATCGAAATGTGTCGTTATGTTGTCAGAATTCTGATCGTTTGCCGGGTGCTGAACAGGGCAAAACTCAAAGATGTCGTGTCCCTTGGGGACAACGACCATGCCGCCAGGATGCTGTCCAGTCGTCCGCTTGATACCTGTACAGCCGATCGCCAAGCGTTGTTCCTCCGCACGATGCAACACCGTATTATGTTCTTCCGCATACTTTTTTACAAATCCAATGGCTGTCTTATCCGCAACCGTTGCAATCGTACCGGCTTTAAAAACGTGATCCTTACCAAACAGGGTCTCCGTATACCGATGTGCGCCGGATTGGTATTCGCCAGAAAAATTCAAGTCGATATCCGGCGTCTTGTCGCCGTCAAAGCCAAGGAAGGTTTCAAAGGGAATGGTATGGCCGTCCCGGTTATAATCCGTTCCGCACTTAGGGCATTTTTTGGGTGGGAGGTCAAAGCCGGACCCGTAACTTCCGTCCGTGATAAACTCACTATTTTTACAGTTTGGACAAATATAATGCGGGCAAAGGGGGTTGACTTCCGAGATACCGGACATACTGGCGACGAAGGATGAACCAACCGAACCACGTGAACCGACGAGATATCCGTGGGCCTCGGAGTCGGCCACCAATTTTTGTGCAGTCATGTACAATACCGAGAAACCGTGTTTGTTGATCGACCCAAGCTTCCGGTCCAAACGATCCTGGACAATCTTCGGGAGCGGATCTCCATAGACTTCTTTCGCTCGCTTCCAGCAGATTTCATTCAGCTGTTCTTCTGCGCCATCAATGAAAGGCGGGAATACCCCTTCTGGAATGGGGCGCACCTGCTCCACCATATCGGCAATCTTCTGGGTATTGGTGACAACCACCTCATAGGCTTTTTCTTTGCCAAGATAGGCGAATTCTTCCAACATTTCCGCTGTGGTGCGCATATAAAGTGGCGCCTGATGATCGGCGTCGTCGAACCCCTGTCCAGCCATCAATATTTTGCGGTAATCCCCGTCTTTGGGGTCTAGAAAGTGTACGTCGCAGGTGGCAACCACAGGCTTGTTGAGCTTTTCTCCCAACTTGACAATGGTACGGTTAAATTCACGCAATGTCTCTTCGTTCGGCACGTCGCCATTGCGTACCATAAACAAATTGTTTCCCAACGGCTGGATTTCTAAATAGTCGTAAAATCCGGCAATGTCACACAGCGTATTCCAAGGCTGCCCATTGAAGATTGCACGGTACAGTTCACCAGCCTCGCAAGCGCTACCTATGAGCAACCCCTCACGGTATTTGGTCAATACGCTCTTGGGAATACGCGGCTTTTTAAAGAAATAGTCGAGATGGGAAAAAGAAATCAATTTATATAGATTCTTCAAACCTGTCTGATTTTTTACCAAAATAATCTGATGATAAGGGCGCATCTTCTTTGGGTCGCCCCCGGCCAATGAGGTATTAATATCCTTAACTGTCTTTGCTCCGGTATCCTCTTTTAGGCGAGTCATCAGGACAATAAAGATCTTAGCCAGTACGGCTGCATCATCACAAGCGCGGTGATGGTTAAATGGGTCCAATTTCAAATGCTTTGCCACCGTATCCAGCTTGTGATTTTTTAAATCCTTGAGCATTGCCCGACACATGGGGAGCGTATCAATATAGGCATAAGGGAACCCCAGCCCACAGCGTTCCGAAGCAATCCGAATAAAGGAAGTATCAAATTCTGCATTGTGTGCAAGCAGAACCGCATCCTTCCCACAAAAAGCATAAAACTGTTCCAGCGCTTCCTTTTCCAAAGGAGCGTCCTTCACCATCTCATCCGTGATCCCTGTCAATTCTGTGATCTTGGGCGGAATAGGCATCTGTGGATTGACAAACGTGTCAAAACTGTCCACCACTTCACCGTTGCGAATGCGTACCGCACCTATTTCTGTGATTCGCTCCTTATTAGGGCTTAAACCAGTTGTCTCAATATCAAAGGAGATGAATTCGTCATCCAGCGTGTTTTCGGAATTGCCTGTGACCGCTGGAACCATGTCGTTGATGAAATACGACTCAACGCCGTAGATCACCTTAAATTTTCCGCCCTTTCCGGTAATTCGCTCCAAAGCATTCATCGCGTCTGGGAATGCCTGTGCAACGCCATGGTCTGTAATCGCAATGGCAGGCTGGCCCCATTCATAGGCGCGATTAATCAAGTCCTCCGCAGAACTCACGCCATCCATACTGGACATATTGGTGTGCAAATGCAGTTCCACACGCTTTTCAGGAGCATCATCTACAATTTTAAGTTGTTCTACAGTAGATAGCCCTTTGGGCCGCAAAACGATCTCATGGTCATATTTGTCATATTCCACATCGCCGCGCACAATGACTGACATCCCTTTTTTCAGCGTATCCAGCATTTTACATTGGGTAGTCAGCTCAATCATCTTCAAAGTGATCGAGCCCGTATAATCAGTAAGATTGATCGAGTAGATCTTTCGATTTTGATCGCGCGTCAATTTTGAATCCACCGAAAAGATCTCTCCCCAAATGGTAACGCTGCCAATATCCGGCGTAATCCGGCTGATTGGCATAGGCTTGGCCTTGACAGGATGCCCATACAAAGCCTTCGCTGTATCGATCAAAATGGTAGGCAACATCGTCTCTTGGGTTCGAACACTGATGCTTTTATTCTTTTTTGTGGGAGAAGAAGCCTTCTCCATACTTTGCTCATATGCTTCCATCTCCTGCACCACCGCCTCGCGGCGCACCGTTTCCTCCTGCTTTTTCTGCTTTTCTATGTAGACTACGCTGTCGCTATCAAGTGTTAAGGTTCCATCGAACTCCACCTGGACCGAAACGCCAAACTCTTCTCGAATGATCTCGGAAAGCATTCGATCCGCATGCCGGGAAAGCAGCAAATTTCCGCCTCCGTGGCTAAGCGTTACGATAAACCGGCCCCCCTCTAAGCGTGCGGAGGACTGATTCAATGTTCCATTGATACTGGCATCACGCCGTTTTAATTCCTGAACCAGATTTGGATAATAGTCCACCGTAAAACTCTCTCTCGGGAACTGCGGGTCCAGCACCGCCCGATGAAGTTGCAAGGTTTTACAACGGGAGATCTCTTTTTCTGCTCGAAACAGCGTATTGCGGTCTACAAGTGCTGGAAACGCCACCTTCGCCGTCAACACGCGATTGCGCGTATCAATTTGCAAACCAGTCAGTTCACCGCGATGCATACTCTCCGGATATCCAGAGAGCTCTATGTAAGGGCCAAAGAATTCACCAAAAGTTTTCAAGTTCCAACATCCTCCGAAGATCGAAAATACATATACAAGTATTGAACCATGCACTTTTTGGGCAGCGCAACGGACACCCTTTCCCTGTTTCGGATATTTTCCATTTGATAAAGGGGATGTTTTTACAAACAAAGTCGCAACAAAAGGGACGCATATATCTCCATCGAACGACAGAAAAATCCCCCAACCATTTCACAAATTTCAAAGAGCTTCTACTTCTCGAACAAGCTCATCTACCAGCTTGTCCTCTGGGACCTTGCGAACAATTTCTCCCTTTTTAAAGAGCAGCCCTACGCCATCACCACCGGCAATCCCGATGTCCGCTTCACGGGCTTCCCCCGGTCCATTGACCACACAGCCCATCACCGCAACCTTAATCGGCTTTTTGCAATGTGCTAAACGTCGTTCCACCTCATCTGCAATAGCAATCAGATCAATTTTGGTTCGGCCGCAGGTGGGACAGGAAACGAACTGAATCCCTTCTTGGCGCAAATTCAACGCCTTCAGGATGTCCATACCGGCGGCAATTTCCTTTACCGGATTCGCTGTCAAAGATACGCGGATGGTATCTCCAATCCCGCGCTGCAGGAGGGAACCGATCCCGATCGAAGATTTTACCAATCCCATTCGTTCTGTGCCCGCCTCTGTCACTCCCAAATGAAGCGGATACCTGCATTTCTCTGCACAGAGCTCATACGCCCGAATCATCGTATCCACATCGGAGGACTTGATCGACAGAACAATGTCTGTAAAGTCAAAGCGCTCCAATAGAGAGGCATGATAAAGCGCGCTCTCCACCAGAGCGTCTGGAGTCGGGGCACCGTATTTTGCTAAAATCTCCTTTTCGACAGAACCGGAGTTTACACCAATGCGTATTGGAATTCCCCTTTCGCGGCAGGCTTGCGCTACCGCTCTAACATGATCGCTTCCCCCGATGTTTCCAGGATTGATACGTATTTTGTCAATTCCCGCGGCTGCGGACTCCAGGGCGAGCCGGTAATCAAAATGTATATCCGCTACCAATGGAATCCCAATCGCTTTTTTGATCGCCGGTATCAGGGAAACAGCCTGCCGGTCTGGGATGGAAACGCGCAGAATTTCACATCCAGCGCGTTCCAGCTCCATCGCTTGCCGCACGTTTCCATCTATGTCCGAGGCGGGAATATTTAGCATGGACTGTATACTGACCGGCGCCCCACCTCCGATGGCTACCGCTCCTGCAAATACCTGCTTGGACTGCCGTCTCATGCGCCAATCCCCTTTCCTGTCACAAGCCGCAGGATGTCGCTAAAGGTAATAACCACCATTAGGCACATCAAAAGGACAAATCCCGCAGCGTTTACCCAACCTTCATACTTTGGATTGACCGGCTTACGGCGCACGGCTTCCACCAGGAGAAATACCAACCTGCCTCCATCCAACGCCGGGAAAGGAAGCAGATTCACTACGCCCAAATTGACCGTGATAATCATCATCATATATAAAATATTGTTGATGGCTGTTCCAAAGCTCTGCTGCAATCCTTGCGAAGCAACTTCTCCAATAGCGCTTGCCGCGCCGACTGGCCCCGCCATGTCGTTCAAGCCAAATTTACCGGTCACCAACCCAGCAAGGCTATACCACACCATGCGCACAGTGGAAACCGTATCTTGAAAAGACTTTGTAATCAAAGTCCCACATTCTTTGGAATAGGGTTCACATAAAAGTCCAACATCAAGACTTTTGTTCCATCATTGTCCTTTGTATGGAACTTCACATCTGAAAAAGTCAACGTCTGACCGTCGCGCAGCACCTCAATTTCTACAGCATCCGGATTTGCTGTTGCAAGGGCAAAGCTCAAATCGCGGTCCGTCGTAACCTTGTAGCCATCCACCTTTGTGAACGTATCACCGACCTGCAATCCAGCAGCCTGGGTCGCTGCACCCTCTTGAAATTCTCCAATAGTCGTAGAGCTAAAAGCCGGCTGCTGTACAAGCAGAATCATCATCAAAGCCAAACCTAGGATGATATTCATCACCGCACCCATAACAACTACAAGAATTCGTTTCCAAACCGGCTTATTATTAAAAGCACCCTCGTCGTCGCTGTCCTCATCTTCCCCTTCCATAGCACAAAAACCGCCGATGGGCAACAACCGAAGAGCATAGGTCGTTTCCCCTTTTTGAAAGCGGAACAATGTGGGTCCCATGCCAATTGCAAATTCATTGACCCGTATTCCACTTAATTTTGCTGTCATGAAATGGCCAAATTCATGGATAAAAATGATAAAGCCAAAGAGCAGAACTGCGATAATGACCAATAAAACCTGTACGATAACAATCACCTCAAACTCCCACCATATGGCGCACAAATTCACGTGCTGCCTGATCGGCGGACAATATATCTTCAACGGATGCGACCTGTGCATCCGGTTGATGCTCCATCGCCTGCATGACCAGTTCTCCAATCTGTAAAAAGGAGATCTTCCGGTTTAAAAAGAGCCGGACCGCCTCTTCATTTGCACCGTTTGCGGCTGTAGATGCCAAACCGCCGCGAAAAAGTGCCTGCTTGCAAGCCCGCAAACAGGTAAAAGTATCCTCATCTGGCTCAGAAAAGTGCAATACCCCACACTTCACCAGATCGAGTTGCTCCACCGGCGAAGGAAAACGTTGCGGCCACGTAAGAGCATACTGGATAGGAATTCGCATATCCGGTACCCCCAGTTGCGCCAACACCGAATGATCAACGTATTCAACCAGAGAATGGATGATGCTTTCCCGATGGACCACCACATCAATCTGCTCCGGCGAAACATCAAATAACCAGAACGCTTCTGTGATTTCCAAACCTTTATTCATCAATGTAGCCGAATCGACGGTTACCTTTGCCCCCATGTTCCAGTTGGGATGTTTTAACGCCTGTTCCGGTGTAACAGCCTTCAACTCTTCACGGCTTTTCCCAAAGAATGGGCCACCGGATGCTGTTAAGATAATACGCCCCAACGCCTTTTTTTCCGGGCATCCCTGTAAACACTGAAAAATTGCCGAATGCTCGCTATCCACTGGCAGAATTCGGACACCAGCTTCACGCGCCGCCTGCATAACCAGGGCGCCGCCTGCGACGAGTGTCTCTTTATTGGCCAACGCCACATCCTTTTTGGCTGCAATTGCCGCCAATGTTGGACGCAACCCCACCATTCCCACCACAGAATTGCAGATAACGTCCGCGGCGGCGATGGACGCCGCCTCGCAAAGCCCTTCCATCCCCTGTACGATACGGACCGGGGTATCTGCGACTGCAAGCCGGAGCCTTTTAGCCGCATCTAAGTCAAAAACCGCAACAAGTTGCGGTTTCCATTCTCGTATCTGATTTTCAAGCATCTCCACGTTGCGATTCGCCGCAAGCGCACAGACACGCATCCCCAGACGACGTGCCACGTCGAGGGTCTGTGTGCCGATGGAACCCGTAGATCCCAATATAGATAGCATCTGTTTCATGAAAAATCCCCTTTCAGGGCGAAGGGCGGGCCGTCTGCAAATTCAGCTCCGGCCGGCCCCTCTATGAAGTATTATGAACCGTTCTCTCGTTTTATATCACGATCGGTAAAAACTGCACAAGAAAATAGATAAACGGCGCCACAAAAATCACACTGTCAAAGCGGTCCAAAATCCCGCCGTGTCCAGGAATGATTTCGCTAAAATCCTTAATGTGGCAACTGCGTTTAATCAAAGAAAATGCCAAATCCCCTATAACAGAAAGCGCAGACCCCACAAGGCCAATAACCAAAAGCGACAGGTACGAAACACGAACCTCATAGGAATACAACAACGCCTGGAAGACGTAGCCGAACACCAGCATCGCAATGACATCTAATAAAACGCCACCTACCAAGCCCTCCACAGTCTTTTTCGGACTGATCTGTGGGCAAAGCTTCCGTTTACCAAAAAAGCTCCCCGCAAAAAAGGCGCCGACATCCGCAATCCAAGCAGAAAAAATTGCGATGATCACGTAGAACATTCCGTGATTTCCACCCAACGCCCGCAAACCGACCAATGTTCCCAAAGCGGTGGGAATCAACAGTGTCATACTGTAGACAACCCCAATTTCACGAAAAGTAAACAGCTGATGGTAAAAGATCAGCGCACTAAAAATCACAACGGTATAAATATAATAGGCCGCCTGCTGCCACGTGCCCTGAAGCAGTGGCAGTACGGCGGCAAAAGCGACACTGGGAATCATTAAGATGTAATTTTTGGACATACCGAGTGCGGAAATAATCTCGACCACACCCATTACCGAAATGAGTGCAATTGCTATGTTGAGCGCCAAGGGAAAAATCTGATTAAAAATGACAATTGCCAGTAAAAAAGCAACCAATGCAGCTCCAGAAGCCACTCTCGATTTCAATTATATCCCTCCAAAGCGCCTGTTTCGTTTGGCAAACTCTTCCAAGGCGTGATCCAAATCCTCCGTAGTAAAATCTGGCCACAGAATATCCATGATGACGTATTCGCTGTATGCCGATTGCCAGAGCAAAAAGTTGGACGTCCGATTTTCTCCACTGGGCCGGATAATCAGATCGGGATCGGGCTGTCCAGCGGTGTAAAGATAACGCTCAATAGCAGCTTCATCGATCTCATCCGGCTGCATAGAGCCGTGTTTTACTTCTTGCGCCAACTGACGCACGGCATGCGTCAACTCCGCACGGCCACCGTAATTCATAGCAATATTGAGCACCATGCCTGTTTTGTTTTTGCTGGATTCCTCCACCTGCTCAATCAAATCGCGCAAAACCGGAGCAAAGACAGAAACATCTCCAATAAAACGGGTACGGATGTTCTCCTCCGTAAAATCCCGAAGCGCTTCCTCCAGATATTGTCTAAAAAGGCGCATTAGGGCTTTTACTTCTTCCTGCGGCCTCTTCCAGTTCTCTGTGGAAAAAGCATATACGGTCAAATAGCGGATGCCAATCTGGCTGCAATACTTAGCAATGGTCCGGAAATTGGAGGCGCCGGCCACATGGCCCGCTGAACGCGGCAAACCGCGTTTTTTTGCCCAGCGGCCGTTCCCATCCATGATAATCCCCACATGCTCTGGGAGATGCTGTCCTTTGTACATACTGGTCGTATCTTTCCTTCCGTTTATCCCAGCTCTCTATATAGATATGCAGCTGGATTAGATCTCCATGATTTCTTTTTGCTTCTTTTCAAAGATGGAGTCGATTTCCTTGCAGTATTTATCGGTAAGATCCTGCGTCTTTTTTTCGCCCTTTTTCAGATCGTCCTCACTGATCTCCGCTTTCTTTTCCATTGCTTTCAGCTTTTCAATGGCATCCCGGCGAATCGAGCGAACTGTGATCTTGGTATCCTCTGCCATTTTACTGACCTCTTTTACCAGCTCCTTACGGCGCTCTTCCGTCAGCTGCGGGAAGGTCATGCGGATTACCTTGCCATCGCTCTGCGGATTAATCCCAATATCCGAGGACTGGATCGCCTTTTCAATAGCGCGGCAAACCGAAGCATCCCATGGCTGGATCACCAGCACACGCGCTTCTGCCACCGATACAGCTGCCAGCTGATTGATCGCGGTCGGCGCGCCGTAATAATCCACTTTTACTTTATCCAACACAGCCGGGTTTGCCCTTCCTACGCGGACACCCGCATAGGTATGTTCCAAATTTGCTGCGCTTTTTTCCATGCGTTCTTCTGCGTTCTTCAATACTTCTTTCAATGTTCTTCCTCCTTTACAATTGTGCCAATCGGATCTCCGCAAATGGCTTTTGTGATATTTGCCGGTTGGTCAATGCTAAATACCAAGATCGGAATATTATTGTCCTTACACATGGTGGCAGCCGTGCTGTCCATCACTTGCAAGTTTTTATTCAATACATCCATGAAGGAAAGGGTATCATATTTCACAGCATTCGGATTCTTCTTCGGATCGCTGTCATAAACGCCATCCACCATCGTCGCCTTTAGAATGATGTCCGCATCGATCTCCGCCGCCCGCAGAGAAGCTGCTGTATCTGTAGAGAAGAACGGATTGCCCGTTCCACAACCGAACACTACGACACGCCCTTTTTCCAGATGGCGGACTGCACGGTTCCGAATATACGGCTCTGCGATTTGCTGCATGGAGATCGCGGTCTGTACCCGCACGGTCAATCCAAGCTGTTCCAATGCATCCGCTACGCCGAGCGCATTGATAGTCGTCGCCAGCATTCCCATATGATCTGCACGAGTGCGATCCATCTGTCCACTGCTGCGACCACGCCAGAAATTCCCGCCGCCAACAACAATGGCAATTTGAACGCCCATGTCGACGCACTCTTTGATCGGACGGCAAATGCGCAAAACCGTATCAAAATCAATGCCATGCGTCTCTTTCCCGGCCAGGGACTCTCCGCTCAACTTTAAAAGAACCCGCTTATATTTCGGCTGCAAATCTAACAACTCCTACTTTCGATTTTATAAATTGTATTACAACTTCTATTATTTTACAATATGCGTTCCGCATTGTAAAGCATTTCCTTTGCATTTCACGCATTATTCACAAGTCCACCACACTTCGCCCACACGGCTGAGGGATAAGAGCTATATACCTCAAAATATGCCCTTTCTTCCAGTATTTCGTCAAACCTACCGACTGCCGGTGGCATAAAAAGGCCCTATAAGGGGGCATATACCGAAAAGCGTCTCAAGATACACGGAATCTTATTCCGCCTACATCACTTACCCACAAACCGTAAACGGGCAATCGCCGTTTTAACGGCAACCATTTATCATCGAAAGGTTGTCGTTAGCAGCTCGCTTCGCTCGATGTTTGAAACAAAGGCTTTTTTACGGGACCCTTCCGCGGCTCTGTCGGAGACCTGAACCAATAAAAGCGGGGGCTGCAAATAGCAGCCCCCGCTATAGATGCAATTTTATTCCGCATCCGGTTCAAGCAGGCCATAATCCCCATTTTTACGGCGGTATACCACATTGATCTCTCCGCTGCTCTCATTGCGGAACATAAAGAACTGGTGGTCGAGCATGTTCATCTGCAAAATTGCCTCATCCACACTGAGCGGTTTGACAAAGAAATGCTTGGTACGCACCACACGATATTCTGGCTCTGCCTCCATCTCATCGGCGACCGGCTCTTCCACTGGAAAATCGCTGAGATACTGATCGATGGCGCCAGAATGTACCTTCTTGGCCAGTTTGGTCTTATTCTTACGGATCTGCCTTCCCAAAGCGCTCATCACCTGGTCAAGCGCATCGTTCATCTCCAAAGCGGTAGACTCCGCACGATAGATCATCCCACGCTGCTTAATTGTTATTTCAACCGTCTGACGGTTTTTTTCGAGAGTTACCACCACATTGGCGTCAGCATCCTCATCAAAGATGCGATCGAAGCGAGACAGTTTTTTCTTCGCAAGCTCTTTAAAATTATCCCTTAAATTGACCTTTCTTCCGGTAATGGTAATCTTCATAATAACATCTCCTTCTTCAATTCGCGCCGCTGACGCCGCCCGCTTGGGCCGCCGCTGCAAGGACGCACCGAAGGTCTTCCTGTCATGGGCGTTCCGGGCGGAACAACACCGGAACAGCGCGTGCTTCAATTTTGATGCTTTGAATGGATTCGAGTACAGACACGATGTACCACCAAGGAAACACCCCAACCATTCCCTGCCACATCGTGATCTCTTCTCCTCTATAATATAACATATTATCTAAATAAAAGGAAGTATTTCATGACTAAATTGTTATTTTTTTATGACGGGTTACATGGCACCCAACATTGACTGCCACTGGTAGGCCAGCAATATGTGTCGGAAAGGATTCTATATGAACACAGAGTGCCGTGGTATCTCCTCCAAACCCCTGTGGGCCAATCCCCAATGCGTTTACCTCGTCCAACATGCGTTTTTCCAACTCCGCATAAAAAAGAATCTGGATTAGGCTCCGAAACAGGCCGACAGAGAGCCATCTTTGCTAGAATGGCACATTTTTCGAAATCGCCGCCAATTCCAACGCCGAGAACCATCGGCGGACAGGGGTTACTTCCGGCAACCCGTGCAGTCTCTACCACAAATCCAACGATGTCGTCCAGAGAAGCGGATGGCGTGAACATTTTCATACGGCTCATGTTCTCGCTCCCGAATCCCTTGGGGGCAACCATCAGGGACAATCGATCCCCTTCCACCAAGCGCGTATGCAAAATTGCAGGGGTATTGTCCCCTGTGTTGCCGCGCCGAATAGGGTCGGCCACCACGGAACAGCGCAACAGACCATCCACATACCCCTGCCGGACGCCTTCATTGACTGCATGTTCAAAATTCCCATGGATATGGACATCCTGGCCGACCTCCGCAAAGATTACGGCCATACCGGTGTCCTGGCAAACGGGAATTTGCAATTCCCGTGCAGCGTCCATGTTGTCGCAAAGATCGCAAAGAATGGCCTTTCCCAGTGGGGATGTTTCTTCTTCAGCGGCACAGTGTATACATGTCTCCAAATCTTCTGGAAGCACACGGTTTGCATCCATACAAAGCTGCCGGACTGCTGCGGTAATCTGCTCGGCTTCTATTTCCCTCATTTTATTTCTCCTTCCGATTCCACCCGTTTTCCGCCCGCGACAACCATCTTGGGCTTTGCTGCAACTGTCAGCGGGTCCTGGTCAAAGAGCACCAGGTCCGCGTCTTTTCCGACTTCCAAAGAACCTACACGGTGATCCATTCCACAAATCTTCGCTGGATTGATCGTGATTGCACGCAGTGCTTCCTCATGGTCCATGCCTTCCCGTACGGCCAGCCCCGCACAGACAGGCAAATACTGAATCGGGATCACCGGGTGGTCGGTAATAATTGCAGGCCGAAGCCCCGCCTTTGACAAAACCCCCGGTGTAGCCGGCGTCTGATTGCGCAGCTCCGGTTTGCTTCGATCACTGAGGAAGGGGCCCGAAAGTACTCGTGTCCCCTCCTCTACAAGTCCGTCCACGATCAAATGCGATTCTGTGCCATGGATCACTACATAGTCGAGCTGGAACTCCTTCGCAATACGCACCGCTGTGAAAATATCGTCGGCTCGATGAGCATGGAAATGTACCTGAATCTCTCTACGGAGGGCAGGTAATAGAGCTTCGCACTTTATATCAAATTCAGGCCTATCAAAATCCTCATCCTTTTCCGCACGTTCCAACTCTTCTTGGTAACGTTTCGCCTTATAAAGCTGTTCACGGATCAAAGCGGTAGTGGCCATCCGTGTCGAAGGCGTCTGGTTCTTTCCATGGTAAACGGTCTTGGGATTTTCCCCAAAGCCATTTTAATCGCAAAAGGCGCCTTGACAATCATACGATCAATACAGTTCCCATAGGTCTTTATGGCAGCCATCTGTCCCCCGATCGCATTTGCGCTGCCGGGACCCGTCACCACAGTGGTAATACCCGCTCCCAACGCTTCACGAAAACAGCGGTCCACCGGGTTGATTGCATCGATTGCGCGAAGCTGAGGGGTAACTGGATCGGTTTCTTCATTTCCGTCATCCCCTTCAAAGGTGAGTCCATCTTCCCACATACCCAGATGGGTATGTGCATCGACAAAACCAGGATACAGTGCTGCCCCCTGGGCATCGATGACTTCTTCGTTTGGCTTTGCATCCGCTGGCATCGGCCCCAGTTCCGCAATGACGGTTCCCTCTGTGCGTAGGTATCCATTTTCTATATAAGTCCCCGCCATCGTGTACAAACGGGCATTGACAATCAGCATGGTTCACATTCCTCCTAATCATCTGAATAGACAACCCTATCATCTCTATAGCTTCTCCAGATTATCCACAATCATTTTTCTGTTACCCTACAAAAAAGCGGAGTGCATGCACTCCGCTCACTTTCTGCCTTTATTTCGATTGACCAGACCCGCCATGTCTGGAAAAGCCGCCGCGCTTTGCCTCCATGGTGCGCTTCAAGTCGGACATTTTTTCGTCACTCGCCTGCTTAAAACGGGACATCATATCCTCAAAGCTGGTCGGTTCGCTCTTCCGACTCTGCCACTCATAATTTCCAGGACGGCCAGGACGTTGCGCAGGAGCGCTCTTCGGCGGGGGCGGAACAGCCCTCTTCATGGAAAGGCTTACCTTTCCCTCCTCGCTGATACTGAGGATCTTCACCTTGACCATTTGATTCTCGGTGACATAATCGCGGATTTCCTTGACAAAAGTGGGCGCGATTTCCGAAATATGGACCATGCCGGTTTTTCCTCCCGGCAGCTCCACAAACGCACCAAACTTTGTAATCCCTGTGACTTTCCCTTCCAGAACTGCTCCTACCTCAAGCTGCATATGTAAGTGTTTTCCTCCTTAAAAAGAGCCTTTCGCGCTAAACCAACCGGGGTTCAGTCTCCGGCAATATTCACAAACACACGCTCACCCGGCTTGGCATAATCCAAATCTTCACGGGCAACCCGCTCGATGTATTCCTTGGTCTCTTCTTCATCGGCGTTGAGCGCATGTTTCATGTCCTCGTTTTTGATCTTCTGAATTTCTACCTGCTCCTGCAGATCGGCCAACTGCTGGCTCTTTTCACTGATCTGCACCTGCTGGTTGACCAACGCAAAGACAATATATGCGGCAAAGGCAAAAATAGCTAATTTAAGAAGTAAGCTTCCCCGCTGCTTTTTTCGTTTGATGACCTTCATGTTTTCGGTTCCGCCCTCCTTTTCTGCCTTTGGAACGTATTTTTTGCTTTCCATTGGATTTGTTAGGATCATTATACACTATCTTCCTGCGGGGTTTCAAGCGCTTTTTACGCTTTGCATGGGATTTTTTTACTTTTTGCGCAATCCGCTGAAAAATTTTTCGTACCCATCGAACAATCGCGTGAATCATACATTTTAATGGACGGAATAGACAAAAATCTAGAAGCTTCCGAAGCAGACGGAAAACGCGGCTACTGATGAGCCCAAATGTCATAAAATAGACGCAAAAACCGATTCCCTCCCCGGCGAGCAGGTAAAAACGCACCTCTCCGTAGGAAGCAGCGAGCGACAACAAAAAGGTCACAAGGCCTGCAACCGTCATAAATGCTAAGTCCATCCAAAACACATGGGACGGCGTACTCCGAATCATGGTACGCGCTATTTTCAAGACATCATAGATTGCCCCCAGGGCAAAACCGACACCGACCGCAAGGACAAACCCCTGCATCTGTACCGCAAGTGAGATTTCCACAAGGATTCACTCCCTATTTGAACAGCTTGGCAAAAATTCCGCCTCCCGTCGCCTGCGGTTCCGCATAGGATAGGGAGGAAATCTCGCCGTCCAACGTGAGTTCTCCTGTTTCGACGTTCAATTTATTGATGTGTAGATTTTTTCCTTTGACTACCAGTTCTCCTAGATCTGTATAAGCAACAATGGTTTGCTCATCAAAGCTATCCACATTGGATACCCCTGTTGCCGTGAACGCTTTTCGATTTTCCAAGATCACACTGTGGGGTACCTTGCCTACAATCTTCTTTTCCTCTGTCATGCCCGATCCCTCCCATTCCATTTCTCTGGTCTATTTCTATGCGGGGAAAAACGGGCATATGCGGAGCAAAGTGTCAAGCGCGCGGAGCCGCCGGTTCTTCTGAAAGAACGCGATACATCTCCCCAGCCTCTTCCTTGCGGGCATATTCGTTGACGGAGACCACCTCCGCCTTGATGTTGCGTGATCCCAATTGAAGTTCCAACACATCCCCCTGCTTTACATCGTAAGAGGCGCGGGCTACCTTGCCATTGACCAGTACACGTCCGGCATCACAAGCTTCATTTGCCACTGTACGGCGCTTGATAATGCGCGAAACCTTTAAATACTTATCCAATCTCATTTTTTGCAAACTCCTTTTGAAAGGCACCAAACGTACCAAATTTGAAAAGAAAAAGGGCGCAACGCTCCAGGACAACCGTCCTGAGCCTTGCAGCCCCTGATACCTGAATACAAAACGGAATTATTTGATCATAGCATCCTTAAATGCCTTGCCAGCCTTGAAAGCCGGAACCTTGGATGCCGGGATGGTGATCGGGGAATTTGTCCGCGGATCACGGCCTTGACGTTCGCTGCGCGCACGCACCTCAAATGTGCCAAAGCCGACAATCTGCACTTTCTCCTCGCAGGCAACCGCTTCGATAATCGTATCAAGAACCGCGTTTACGGCGCTGTCCGCATCTTTCTTAGACATACCGGTTTTTTCCGCAACAGCGGTAATCAATTCTGTCTTGTTCATGAGATGTACCTCCGTGTTTTTTATTATTCATCAGCCTTTTCCTCAACCATAGTATGATTGAAAAGCCGAGAATTATTTCAGTATTTCGCGTTTCAGTCTTGCGAATTCTTTGTTTCCTTGGCCTCGTTCCAAAGCTTGTCCAGTTCTTCAATGCCCGCGGATTTCATATCCAATCCGCGCGCGCCTGCCAACTCTTCCACCTTTTGGAAACGGCGAATGAACTTTTCACATGCTTCACCCAAGGATTGCTCCGCGCTTACATGCAAAAATCGAGCAACATTGACTACAGAAAAAAGCAGATCGCCCAACTCTTCTGCACAGGCTTCTACCCCTTCAGCGCGAATCGCTTCACGCAACTCAACTGTCTCTTCCTCCACTTTTGCTAAGGCGCCGGAGACATCCGGCCAATCGAACCCAACCTTTGCCGCTTTCTGCTGCACCTTTTGACTGCGCATCAAAGCGGGAAGCGCCTTACTGACACTCTGTAGCACCTCAGTCTGCGTCTTTTGGTCCTTGGTTTTTTTCTTGATGGCATCCCAATTGGTCAACACATCCTCTGTGCCGTCCACTGTAACGGAGCCAAACACATGCGGGTGGCGTTCCACCATCTTCTTGGCTTCCCCATCCACCACATCTGAAAAATCAAACCGTCCCTCTTCCTGCTCAATTTCCGAGTGGAAGAGCACCTGCAACAAAACGTCGCCGAGTTCCTCTTGAAGCAAAATCGGGTCCTCTGTGTCGATGGCTTCAATCGCCTCATAGGTCTCTTCAATGAAACAGTTTCGGATACTTTGGTGCGTCTGTTCACGGTCCCAAGGGCAACCGCCAGGGGCACGCAAAATCTTCATAATCTGCAGCAAGTCATCCATGCTATACTTATCTTTTTTCTTAAATTCCAAGTATCTTGCACCTCCGCTTCCAAAACCGGGCTTCCTGCCGACCAAATTCCCGCGGCTGGGTAAAAACGGGCAGTTCCTATATTACCTTATCCAACCATGTTTTTCAAGTATTTTGGCAATTTTTTGTCCCTTGGGTAACATAAGAATATCGCTTTTTTTCAACGCCCGCATCCAAAGCATGCACACGCCATAAACGGCAACTGCCACAAAAAGTGCAAAGATCGTTGCAATGCTAACACTCACCACCATTGCGGCAAATTTCTGCACCAGATAAGCCGACAGAACGCAAACGCCCCCTGCTAGGAACGGCTTTACGAACAAGCCCACCCAGTTTAACTTGACCTTGGTTTCCCGGCACAACAAAACGAGTCCAAATACGGTGAGGAACAGATAACAAACCAGCGTTCCAATCCCTGCGCCCATGACGTTGATTTCCGGTATTCCAACCAAAAAATAGTTCAATACCACCTTGATGATAAGTCCCACCGAAAGAAGCTTAATTGGCAGATCAACACGTCCCACCGCCTGCAACATACTGTTGATGGGCGTATCTGTAGCAGCAAAAATTGCACCAAGCCCCAAAAGGATCAAAATTTTCCCGGTGATCTCGTTATAACCCAGCAGTTGCGTGATCGGGCCGGAAAGAACGGAAAGGCCCAAACCGGCCGGAATGGTAATCATTGCGACAACACGCAGGACGGTTTCGATGCTATTTTTGATTTTTTTGGGGTCGCCTGTTGTCCAAGCCGTCGTGACATTTGGCAAAGCGGATACACCGAACGCCTGAGTAATCGCCGGCACCAACATAAACAATGTTGTCGCATTGCCATAACAGCCAAACAGGAATGTTGGAACGCGGTCCGTCTGGATGACAACCTCACTCAATAGGCCACTGTATTCCTGCAGCAGCACCTCCGGTTGTATGGACATAATATCCCGCAGGCGGCGCTGTACAAAGGTGGTATCCACCAAGCTGGAGAGATTGACCGCTAAAGCGCCCAATGCCACCGGAATCGCGGTACGCACCAAACGCTGAATGGTCTGCTTCATCGGATAGGGGCGTGGAGATGCAACCAACATCTCCCGTGTAATCCCATCCCCATTCCGCTTGTGATAAAGCCATAGAAATGCAAATCCAAAAACAGAACCAACTGTAACGCCAAAGATTGCACCCGCAGCAGCATACGGCAGGGTTGCAGCCTTGGCATATTCGGCCGATTCGACCGGGATTCCGTAAACTGTTCCCGAAGCGGCATATTCGTTTAAGCCATTTTGAATGATGAGATAAGCGCCCGCCAACCCCATGATTAGTTTAAACAGCGCCTCCACCACTTCTGAGAAAGCGGTGGGATACATATTGCGCAAACCTTCATAATAACCGCGATAGATGGCCATCATGCTGCTGAACAGAATCGCAGGGGACAGTAAATAAATCGCAGGCAATGCATTCATATCCCCGCTATCCGTAGCATAGGAGACATACGGCCTTGCGCCAAAGAACATCAAGCAAAACGCCAAAAAGCCCAAAGTCAGAAAAATCGGGATTGACACCTTGTGAATCTGTCGAATGTCCCGAAACCGGCCCCGTGCATAATTTTCCGATACCAAACGGGCAATCGCAATGGGGAATCCCGCGGTTGCCAGACTAAAAATCGGATTATACAGGTTGTACGCCGTTGAGAAATACCCCATACCAACCGGCGTAATAATCAGGTTTAAGGGGATTTTGAACAGCGCACCGATCACCTTCACAATTGCGATGGCAATCAGCAGAATCAAAGCACCGTGCAGAAAGCTTTGTTTGGTGGAGCGTCCCATTCGTTTTTCCATAGATAAACCCTACCATCCCATCCATCTTTTTTGCGGCTACGCAACCGCTTTCCCAAAGCATCATCCAATATTTTATATATACGGCATCCCTGTGAAGATTAGACCACCAACCCAACCGGACAAGCCCAGGAACACAAAAAGAGGGGCGAACCCCTCTTTTTCAAAAATTCCCATTCTTATACGTCGAGCTTGCTGCCGCACATATTGCAATAGCAGGCTTCTGCGGGATTTTCAGCTCCACATTTTTTACAGATAACTCTGGAGCGTAGGGCAGAAATCTGATCGTTGACTGCATCCAGCTGTTCGTACAGCTCATCAATCGCCGTTATACACTCATTAACCAAATCAGCAGAATCGTTCTCTGTCTTTTTAGAGTCATATATCACCCTGCCCAGGGCTTCAAAGCGCTTGGAGATCTCATTGTTCAGATCCGCCGCGTTTAACCGCAACTTTGAGATATCCACCATCTGGCCCGCCTTTTTGCCGACGGCATTGACTGCTTCTTTCGCATTCACGACGACATCTTCCAGAAGTCCCATTGTCACACGCTCCCTTTTTTGTTTTATTTGCTCAATTATAACACCATTTAAATCCGGAAATCAAGGGGATTGCACGGGATTCTCCATTCCATCCCAAACTATTTTCATCCTGGGTTATTCCCCGTAGATACCTCCCCCAATGAACTCCCGCAACAAGGAGGTCTCCGGAACCAGCGCCTGCGAGATCGGCGTAAACCGGCGCAAACATTCCGCCAGCTGATTGGCCAGCCCGCCGTATGAAGCCGACGGCTCCACGCTCTCTAAAAGTGGAAGTGCTTGTGCACGCATGACACACGGTTCATAACAGTGCATTGAATTGATCGTAATATCCGCCTCTCCCCGGTAGGGCTTAATATACTTCCGTTCTCCATCCATTACTGTGCTCCACATGTCCAGCGTGCGTCCCGGGGGGTTATTTCGGAACAAATAGTCGCGCACCAAACGGCGTACCAAACGGACTCCGTTGGGCGACAGCAAGATCTTTCCTTGCGTTTCCAATCCCTGCTTCACACTGATATAAATTTTTAAAACCCCGTCCTCCGGCAAATGCCTGCTAATGGCTGGATTCAGCGCATGGATTCCCTCCACAACCACAATTTCCCGTTCTCCCAAGCGAATGCGCTTCGTATATGGGTGAGGAATATGGTGTTCAAAATCAAAAACCGGCATTTCGCATGTGTTGGTTTCCATCAAATTCAACAGGCAGCGCTCCAATAAAGGAACATTTAATGCTTCGACTGATTCATAATCATGCCGGCCGTTTTCCAAAAGCGGTGCATCGGATTCGCCCTTGTAAAAATTGTCCAGCGAGATCACCTGGGAATCAATCCCACACTCCCGCAAAGCATCCAGCAGAATGTGCGCCGTGGTCGTTTTACCGCTGCTGGATGGACCCGCCAACATAATGACCTTGCAAAGCTCTGGAGAGGAGGCAATCTGCTCTGCTATGTCGCGTATATCGCGATGAAAAGCCGCTTCTGTCCGGGCAATAAAAGCAGGAGCACAGTGTTCTGCTTCATAATTAATGCGTTCGAGGTCGTTCTCATACAGAGGATAAACCCTGTTTTGCCCGCCGATATTCTTCATAAATGGTTCTCACCTGTTCTTTTCTTGTAAGCATTTCCCCGTGGCGGCTGATGTATTCATACGGGTACTTGAAATTAAAAATACGTTTCAGCTGGTCGGAATATGGGTCCCGGACCTTTGTCACGGCCCCCGCTCCACATGCCAAAATGGTATGTGTCTCATCCATAATATAAACATTGTAGATGCTCTCTTTTCCCGTCTTCGCCCACCCGGTATTCTCCAGATTTCCAACCATGCGGCTCTGCCGGTATAAATAGTATGGAGCATACCCATGGTGGAGAAGCTGTGCATCGCCCCAATCCAGCATATCTCCAGTCAGAGCGGCATCCCGGCTGAAGGGTTCACTGTCGTCCTGAAAAATACGTGCGGAACGCTTGAGCGAAAGAGTATGCACCGTGATGCTCTCAGGATGGAGATCCAACACTTGCCGAAGCGTCCTCTGAAAGCTTTCCAAGGTATCTTCCGGGAGGCCCACAATCAAATCCATATTGATGTCATCATACCCACATGTACGCGCCAACGAGAACGCCTCTAAAGTCTGTGCAGAAGTATGACGGCGGCCAATTGTCTCCAAAACATGATCGTTGAGGGTTTGTGGATTGATGCTAATTCTCGTAACCCCGCGTGGGCGCATCGCCTTTAGCTTATCCATCGTGATGGTATCCGGCCGTCCGGCTTCCACCGTGAATTCCCGGCAAGTGCTCATATCAAACGCACAGGTGATGGTATCGATCAAACGCGCCAACTGTTCAGCCGAAAGCGTTGTCGGCGTCCCTCCGCCGATATATACCGATTCCAGCCGCAATCCCAGTTCTTTTACGACCTCCGCCGTACGTACCACTTCAACGCATAGCAACTCCAGATACTGCGGAATGAGCTTTGCTGTGCGTTCCACGGTCGAAGATACAAAGGAGCAATACGAACAACGTGTGGGACAAAACGGGATGGAAACGTATAAGCTGAAAGACTCCGGACGAGAAAGCGATAAAATTTTTTGCTCGTTCCCCATGGTGATCCGGCTCAATTCCGTCTTTTCCGCGCTGACCAGCCAATCCCCCTGAAAGCTGCGCAGCGCTGCTTCCAGACCCATGCGGTCCACCAAATTGCGCAGGAGCTTAATGGGGCGCACCCCCGTTAGGATACCCCACTTTGGCGTATAAGCACATACCTGTGTGAGAAGCCCAAAAAGCAGCACCCCCATGCGCCGCTCCAACTCCTTGATGTCCGCTGGAAAAGAAAGCGCGGTGCGCTGTTCGGCTGCCCGTTCTCTTCCGCCATAAAATAAACGGGCCTGCAACCGGACGCCGCCGGATTCCGTTTGCATTCCCGTGTAAGCGCCCAAAGCGCCATAATCCAACATATGCGTCCCTTCTGAATCCGTTCCGCAGGAGATCGTCTCGATTCGGTGATAGGGAAAAAAGATACGGCACAAGTTTTCCATCTCGTAATGAAAGGGATGCTCTGCAATAAAAAGCCGCATCACGGGGGCTGTTTGATATAGCGTCTTCTCCGCCATCGGTTCAGCCCTCTACAAACGGATTATTCTTCCGTTCAAAGCCCAGTGTCGTCTCCCATTCGTGCCCGGGATAGACGTGATAGTCCCCTTCCAGAGCGCACAAACGCTTTAAAGAAGCCAACAACTGTGGATAACTACCTGTTGGAAAATCGGTTCGGCCCGCGCTCATTTTAAACAAGGTATCCCCGCTGAAAATAGCACCTTCCACTACATAGCAGCAACTTCCAATGGTATGCCCCGGTGTATGCAGCACATGGATGTGCAGATTCCCCAACGGGATGACATCGCCGTCAGAAACTGTCACATCCGCTTTTAAGGGAGGCAACGGGCGTCCCGTCAAATCCACAGACAAATTTAGAGCGCTATCCGACAAGAAGAGCTCGTCTTCCGCGTCAATATACAGCTTCGCGCCAGTCTGTTTTTGAATTTCTGCCACGCCTGCAATATGGTCCCAATGGCCGTGCGTCAGCAAAATAGCTTGGACATCCGCCCCTTCCACCGCCTTCAGCAGGCTCTCATTGACAAATCCAGGATCGATCACAGCGGTCGCTCCAGTGGATTCATCGGTCAACATATAACAATTGGTGGGCATGGGCCCTCCGGTAAATCTGGTTACTTTCATTGAACTACTCCATTTCTATACTCATAACAATTACGCCCGCCGTACAGAGGCAATCCCAGAAATATTCATCAAACGGCTGATAATGGTCTGTAAATGATCTCTTCCATTGATCGTGATCGTAACGGAAATGACTGCGCTGCCGTCCTTCGTCTCCCGAGAGTTGAGCGAATGGATGAACAGATGCATATTGAAAAGCTGTTGTGTAACATCGGCCAGCAATCCAGGCCGGTCCGTTGCCACAATCTCCAAGGTGGATTTAAAGACCTCTTTGACCACGCCTTCCCAGTGCGCCTGAATCCAACGCTCCGGTTCCGGCGCCTCGCTGATGACCTTGGGTACGTTCGAACAACTCCTTTTGTGGATGGAGACGCCGAACCCGCGGGTGATAAACCCGATGATCTCGTCCCCTGGCAAGGGATTACAACAACGGGAAAACTTAATCAGGCACCCTTCCATTCCGTCCACGGTCACGCCGCCGACTGGTTTTTTGTTTACTTTTGGCTGCTGTTTGGGAACCTCTGGCTGTACTGGCGGTTTGTGGGATTTGATGTATTCCTCCTTCAGCTTTGGCATAACCTTCCAAAGCTGAATTCCGCCGTAACCGATGGCCGCATACACATCCTCTTCCGTCGTACAATTCTGGCGGCGGCCGATATTTTCTAAACAACCTTTGAGCTCTTCATCCGTCAATTCAATTCCATTTCTCCGGAACTCGCGCTCCAATTCAGTCCGGCCTTCCACAATGTTCTCTTCCCGGCGTTCTTTCTTGAACCACTGGCGGATTTTATTGCGCGCCTCGCTGGTCTTGACTATCTTTAACCAGTCTCTGCTGGGTCCGTGGCTTCCCTCTTTTGCGGTAAGAATCTCAATGATCTCACCATTTTTTACTTTATAATCGATCGGTACAATGCGTTTGTCCACTTTGGCACCCACCATACGGTTTCCAACTGCACTGTGAATGGCATAAGCAAAATCGATCACAGTGGAACCACTCGGCAAGCTGATTACGTCGCCCTTGGGGGTAAACACAAACACCTCTTCCGGCGCAAGATCCGATTTAATGGTCCGCACAAGATCGGTGGCATCCCCACTATCCTTTTGGTTTTCCAGCATCTGCCGAATCCACGCGAGGCGATCGTCCAGCTTGTCCCCTTTGGTGACACCGAGCTTATATTTCCAGTGTGCAGCGATGCCGTATTCTGCAGTATGGTGCATTTCCCAAGTTCGGATCTGCACCTCGAACGCCACGCCTTCTTTGCTGAGAACCGTCGTGTGGAGGGATTGATAACCATTGGGTTTCGGGGTGGAGATATAATCTTTAAAACGGTTTGGAATGGGCCGGAACATGTCATGAATAACGCCCAACACGTTATAACAGTCATTGATGGTATCGACGATCACGCGTACCGCATAAATGTCATAGATTTCATCCATGCTTTTCCCTTGAATGAACATCTTTCGATAAATACCATTGATGCTTTTGACACGGCCCTCTAAATATACATTGGGAATCTCCGGGGATACACGGTCATAGATGCGCTGCTTGGTCACCTCAATGAATGCCTTTCGCTCGCCGCTGCGCATCGCCAGCCCGCTTTCAATCTCCTGATACGCAATGGGGTCCAGATAGCGCAAGGAAATGTCCTCCAACT
The DNA here is from genome assembly GCF_046693725.1 of Anaeromassilibacillus sp. SJQ-1. Taxonomy (NCBI): domain Bacteria; kingdom Bacillati; phylum Bacillota; class Clostridia; order Eubacteriales; family Acutalibacteraceae; genus Anaeromassilibacillus; species Anaeromassilibacillus sp. SJQ-1. Next base: position 82,752 of record NZ_JBKEIV010000013.1, read on the forward strand.
CCTCTTTCACCATCCGGATACCAAGGCGGTGCGCGATGGGGGCATACACCTCCATGTTCTCCAATGCCTTGTCGCGCTGCTTCTGCGGAGCCATGAATTCGATGGTCCGCATATTGTGCAGGCGGTCCGCCAATTTGATGATAATCACGCGGATGTCGTCCGCCATTGCAATCAACATCTTCCGCAGGTTTTCCGCTTGCTGCTCTTCCCGAGAAGAGTAGGGAATTCGGCCAAGTTTGGTAACACCGTTGGTCAAATTTGCAATTTCATCCCCGAACATTTTCCGCACTTGCTCAAGGTCCACCGGCGTATCCTCCACCACATCATGGAGTAAACCTGCCGCCACAGACTCAGAATCCATGCCCAACTCCACCAGGATGCAGGCCACTGCCACCGGATGGGAAATGTATGGCGCGCCGGACAGACGTTTCTGGTCGCCGTGCATCTGATAAGCCAACTGATAAGCCTTATCAATCAGGGCAAAATCGTATTCTCGCTCGCTATCGTGGATCAGTTTTAAAAGATCATTGTAGGTTTTGAGTTTCTCCGCCATATGGTTCCCCCTCCTTCTGTAAAGCCCGCAGATCTGCCAAAATCTTTGAATCAAATAAATTGACCTTTTGCTGCACCGGTTCTAAGGTCAATTTGCACACCCCTGCGGACCGCTGCTGCAAGGTCAAACCGTGTTCCGACAGGACATCCAACATTGTCAGCAGCTTTCCCATATTTCCGCCGGGCAAAGCACATGTTCGATAGAGAAGTACCTCTTCTGGACCGTCAAACCCATTTTTTGCACGCAAGAACCGGTATACAGAGGCAAATTCTTCCCGGTTTGGGGTCAGGCTGTCCACTTCGCGTGCAGTCAGGTTTTCTTTTTCTTCTACCCTTCTCATAAATTTGAAGCCCTTGCAGTACCTCTGCGCCGTCCAATCCAGCGGGTTTACAGTCTTTCACGATGATGGATAGTGTTTCTTTTCCATTGAAAGGCTTTGCGTCTAAGGTCACAGCCAAATCGAGAAAATCCCCCACCGCATAGGGAAACGCCTCTAAGGACACTCCGAACCGCATACAACGCAGTGCGTAGTTGTCCTTCACCACCGTCAGGCGAAGATGCTTGCCTCCGCCGACCGGCGTGATGTCCTGAAGGCGGACGCCAAAAAGCCCAAACAGAGGCGCCGGATTGGCCGTCCCGAATGGTTCCAGCAGGCGAATGCTGCGCGGCACCTCTATCGTAAGCTGTTCCGGATGCAGCACGCAGTCAATCGTAAGCGTCGGCACAGGCATATGCGGCGCATGAACCGCCGCATAACGATTGATTCTCTCGAAACTGCGCAATTGCAGCAGTCCGGATGCTTAACCCTGCCGCCATGGGATGGCCGCCGAATTTAACCAGTAGATCCGAACAGGAACAAACAGCCTCAAATAAAGAAAACCCTTCGATGCTCCTGCCCGACCCCTTGGCCTCCTCCCCGTTAATAGAAATCAAGATGCTTGGCTTTCCAAAACGCTCTGTGATACGGGCTGCAACAATTCCAATAACCCCGGGATGCCACCCTTCTCCTGCTAATACCAACACGCGATCGAGCAAAGGCCTGGGATCTCGCTCCAAATCTTCCAAGACCCTTTCAAAGATGTCGCTCTCAATTTGCCTTCGGTATTCATTACAATCGCAAACATCGGCAGCCAAATTAGCTGCCTCCTCCGGGTCCTCCGCGAGCAACAAGCGAACGGCTCGATCCGGGGAACCAATCCGGCCCGTTGCATTAATGCGCGGAACCACACCAAATGCCACATTTGTCGCTGTAAGCATTCGGTTATCCAGGCTAGCGTTTTCCAACAAAGAACGCAGGCCTAAACGATCGGATCGGGAGAGATGGGGCAACCCGGCGCGTACCAGCGTGCGATTTTCTCCCAATAACGGAACCACATCTCCAATGGTTCCAATCGCCACTAAGTCCGCATAGTTTTCTAACAGGCTGGTCAGATCATAATCCGGACCTTCCAGCGCCATAATCAACTTAAATGCTACGCCGACTCCGGCAAAATCTTTAAAAGTGCTTGGGCAATCCAAACGATGCGGATCAACTACTGCACAGGCAGCGGGAAGCACTTCTCTCGACCTGTGGTGATCGGTTACGACCACATCCATTCCCAGCTGCGACGCATAGGCCACTTCTTCAACGGACGAAATCCCGTTGTCCACTGTAATGATCAACTGCGTCCCCTGTGCATGCAGTTGATCGATGGCCTGCAAATTCAGTCCATATCCTTCCCGCTCTCGATCTGGAATATAGTATGTCACATCCGCTCCATTGGATTCCAGATAAGAATAAAGCATTGCCGTAGAAGTAACACCGTCTGCGTCATAATCCCCGTAGACCGTAATTCTCTCAAAATGATTGATCGCATGCCAAATGCGTTCCACTGCGCGGTCCATATCTACCATTTGTAGAGGATCGGAGAGAGAAATTGCAGAGCCAAACATCGCATCAATCTGGCCGGTTTCGGTCAGTCCGCGTGTCTGCATCAACGCCCCCATGACAAAGGGTACCTGGTACTGCTGGGCAAGACGCTCCGCGATATTCCGGTCACATGGCAATACGTCCCACTTTTTCATGTTCCTGTCCACCTCGAAATCCCTAAACCTTTATTACAAAGCCGCAATCATATACTCTTGGAATAGGTATTTAACGCTTGTATGTCTGCAATGGTAAATTATATTTTCATAGAGTTTAATTGTACCATTTTGAGAATTCTTATTCAATACCTATGGCCCTCACACAAAACTCTTTTCATCATAAATCCGTTTTTCTCATCCATCTGGATAACAGTACAGCAAAAAGGAGCAGCTTGCCAAACAACAAGCATGCTCCTTTTCTACCGTCTATTTCATGCTATTCCATTTTTGCACTTACACCAATATTGACCATATAGCTGCCATACACCCAGGAATTTGGGGCGCCTGTCGCCGAGATAGTCACAGGAACTTCCGTCTGTCCGGTAAAGTTCTCTTTTCCTGTCATATCAATCTGTGCAACCAAATTGTTTTCTGTAAATGCTTCAATTTCACTCGGAGGACCGACAATGGTCACGCTAAGGCTCTGTGTATAAACTTCTGCCTGATACCCAGCGGGAAGATTTTTAAAGGTGATTGTATCCGGATTGAGCGCCATCGTGCGGGTGGTAAAGGTATCAAGATCCAGTTTCACCTTTGCTGTGTAAATATTACTGACGTTTTTAAAGCCGGTTGGTAAACTGACATCCACATCAAATTCATCGCTCGAAGGGCTGATCGTTGTGAAATCAATTGCAGGCAACGCCAGCTCCGAAATATTGGCGAATGCGTCCTCGGGCCCGGCTACTTCAATTTCTTTCGGCTCCACAGTCACACGGCTTTCAAAATCGTCCAATCCACTCGGCTTACCAGTAAACTCCACTTGCAACGGCAGCACCTTGCGGTACAATACATTGCACGTGACATCCACTGCGTCCATACTCAAGGTCAAGCTATCGCTTTTGATCTCATTTCCATCCGCATCCAGCATTACCAATTTACCCGTAAAATGCTTTGTCTCCGTCAAAGGCGTCTTGTCCTGTTCATAGGGGATGGTCACCTTTGCAACCTGATCCACCTCTTGCTTCGGCCCCGACACGGTCACACTGTCGCTGGAAAGTGTCGGCGCATTCAGGTAATACTGCGGGTCTACCGGCGGTGTAATCTGACTGGTATCGATATTGAACACCTTTTCACTATAATAGTCCACAGTGACCAAAATACTGGACGGTTCAATGGACACCACCTCATAGTTGGAAAGGTTCCCCAGCTTTGTGGCGGATAACTCCAATTTGTAATTGCTGACCGGCTCCGGTTAGGGAAGCAGCCTGCTTTGCTTCAATCTGTAAATCTGTATTTTTTACCTGATTGACCGTCAGACTGTTCCCTTTTATTGCGACCTTCGCTTTCGCATTAACCGGGCTAAAAACCTTTAGGCCCGACTGCTGCGCCGAATCCGATAAATTCACGACAATCGGTACGTCTGTCACAGTGCGGGGGATTTCTTCAGTATTGCGTGTTGCAAATACCACCCAAATCACCAACGCACAAAAAACAGAGAAAATCATTACAAACTTATTGTTGTAAAACAAACTTCCTAAACTGATCTTTTTATGACTCATGATTTTCTGCCCCTCCTGATGGAAGGAATTCTACTCGCACGTTTCTCACCATTTGCATTTTCTTCCGGCAATAACAAAGCTTCCAAAGCGCTTTGCAGAGTTTCGCGCGTATAATTCCGCGTTAAAACGCCATTGACCGCGATGGATATTTGGCCTGTTTCCTCCGAAACAACCACTACGATCGCGTCCGAATTCTCACTCATACCGATCGCTGCGCGGTGGCGCGTTCCCAAATCAATGCTGACTTTATCGCTCTTTGTCAACGGCAAAATACAGCCCGCAGCATAGATCATTCCATCCCGAATGACCATCGCGCCATCGTGAAGAGGCGCTTTATTCCAAAAAATATTCCCAATGATCGGTACCGAAGGCTCTGCATTGACGATGGTACCCGTATCAATAATATCCCCCAACTTCGTCTGCATTTCAAACACCATTAAGGCGCCCGTTTTAGATTTCTGAAACTTTCCGGCCGCCTCAACCACAGCATTGATGCACTTACGTTTTTGTTGTAAGACTTTTTCAGCCTCTTCGGAGGAAATCTGAAACCAATACTTACTTCCAATTTTACTACGGCCAATCTGTTCCAGCGCCCGACGGATCTCCGGCTGGAAGATTACCAACAGGGCAATAATGGTAAAATTGAAAAAATAGTCCAAAAGGGTTTTCATCATATTCAGATGGATGACAACCGATGCAACATATACACCCATCAAAATAATAATACCCTTTACAAGCTGTTCTGCGCGTGTTTCGCGGATGAGCTTGATTCCATTATAAATAATAAAGGAGACCAGCAATACATCCAGTGCGTCACTCAGCTTAAAGGTGTGAACCAACGCAACAAACGTATCCCACAGTCCTGTGATAAACTCCATATTTTCTTGCACCCACTATCTTCCGATTTTCACAAGCTCCATGTATATTTTGACTTCCATATGTCTTCATATAATAAAAATATCCAATATAATTTTAGCACATTTAATTGGATATGCAAATGCTTTTCATTTATTTTCTATGAAATTTCATAATCGTGTTGGAAAACACACGGATCTCATTCATATTGTTGAATGCGGAAGGGCAAACGCGAACAGCCCCTTGTTCCAACGTTCCAAAACTTTCATGGGCCCTTGGCGCGCAGTGCAGACCTGCCCGGACCGCAATTCCTGCTGTATTTAGCTTTTGTGCAACGGTTTCACTGCTGACATCCTTTACGTTAAAGGAGAGCACAGGAGCAAAATAGGGTTCCACCGGCTCCGGCGTATAAAGCTGAATCGCTTCCATTTGGGAGAGACTGCGATAGAGCGCTTGGACCAGCCCCAACTCATGCCGGTAGATTCGTTCGATTCCTTTACTCTTTACAAATCGGATTCCTGCACGAATCCCGGCGATTCCAGGCACATTGACTGTTCCACTTTCCAAGCGATCTGGCATCGTTTCCGGCTGATCTAATGATATGGACGCCGTACCGGTCCCTCCCTCGATCAGCGTTGCCAATGAGGCTCCATGGGGCGTAACAAGTATACCCGTCCCCATCGGTGCATAGAGTCCCTTGTGAGAGGCAATGCAGAGATAATCAAAACGACACTCTTCCATATTGATTGGCAATACCCCGGCGCTCTGTGCACAATCAATCGCAATCGGAATTCCATATTCATGACCCAATGCCGCTAACCGTTCGATGGGCAGGCGAATTCCCCATACATTGGAAACATGTGTACAGACAATCAGCTTTGTATTGGCACGCAACGCCTTTCGGAAGGCATCCACAGTGGCATCGTTGTCCCCCGGGACCACTTGCGCTTCCGTATAGGTAACGCCTTTCTCCTGTAAAGCCCGAAGCGGACGCATAACCGCATTATGCTCCAGGTTGGAAGTAACCACATGATCCCCGGGTTTTAACACACCCTTTAACACAAGGTTGATGGCAAGTGTGCAATTGAGTGTAAACGCAACACATTCCGGCCCGGGCGCATGGAAAAACTCTGCAACTTCCGTCCGGCACCGATAGAGTTCTTCCGCGGTCTCCATGGACATCTTATGGCCCGCACGTCCGGGATTGGCGCCGTACCTTCGCATGGCCTCATCGACAGCACGGATCACCTGTGGTGGCTTTGGATACGTGGTAGCGGCATTGTCCAAATAAATCATCCCACGTCCTCCCTTTCCGCACGGCCCAGCACACGAATACCGGCCTGTGTCAAAATCTCCTGCGCTTCATCGGTACGGCTAGGGACATATATGCTATAACCGCACCCGGCGTTTTCGTTTCCGTGCGGCGTTCGTTCTACATAGGACTTGATGCCATGTTGAAAAAGCAGGTCTCGCCCCTTCATCGCATACGTGATGGAGCTAACCATAATCATAGGCTTGCCCACAAGTATCACCTCTCTGTTTTTATTACCAGAGTATGCCACAAACAAGCCCTTTGACTATTTCCTAGGAAAGAACAACCCTTTCCTCTGCTTATTTTTCCAATAAGCATACCGCATGAACGGCAATCCCCTGCTTCTCGCCAGTAAAACCGAGCCCTTCCTCTGTGGTTGCTTTGATACTCACCTGGTCCAAAGTGATCCCCATGGCGTCTGCCAATCGACTGCGCATGGACTGGATATAGGGTTTCAACTTAGGTTCCTGTGCCAAAATAGTAGCATCTATGTTGGCAATCTGGTAATCATGCTTTTGCAACAAGCGAACAACCTCTTGCAGAAGCAAGATACTATCTGCACCTTTATAAGTAGGATCTGTATCTGGAAACCATGTGCCGATATCTCCCAGGGCAGCTGCCCCCAACAATGCATCCATTACTGCATGTGTTAAAACGTCCGCATCTGAGTGGCCCAGTAGCCCCTTTTCATAAGGGATTTCGGTCCCACCCAAAACCAGCTTTCGGTCCGAGGCTAGACGATGTACGTCATATCCATGGCCAATTCGCATCCAACCGCCTTTATTCTGTTTCAAAATAGCCTCCGCCGCAGGGAGATCCTCCGGCGTTGTAATTTTTATATTTGTATATCCCCCGGTAAACAGATGGACCTTATAACCTATATGTTCTACCAATTGGCAATCATCTGTATAATCCGCACACTCTTGGTCTGCCAAGGATAAGGCTCGCTCATAGAGGCTCCGCTCAAAAACCTGAGGGGTTTGAACTGCGCGCAGAGAGTCGCGAACAGGCGTAGAGGAAATAAATCCATCGCCATCCTGTATTTTTATTGTATCCTTGACTGCGGTACAAAGGGTCGCTGCTCCATATTTATACGCATCTTGAACCGTAGCATCAATCTCTTTTGGTTGAATAAGCGGTCTCGCTCCGTCATGGATTGCCAGATAGGCCGTGTCCTTTGGTACAGCGGCCACCCCTGCCGCCACAGAGCGCTGACGCGTTGTCCCGCCGGGAACGACTGCAAACAACTTATGAACCGCATACTGATTCGCTAACTGTTGCATGACAGCCCGATCTTCTTCACGGCAGACTATCACAATGCTCGAAATATGTTCCGCTTGCTCAAAAGCAAGCATGGTATGTACAATAACCGGTTTTCCGCATAAAGCGAGAAACTGTTTTGACATTTGTGCACCCATACGGCTGGAATTTCCCGCCGCTACAAGGATGGCACAACAGGACCTCCAAGGCATTTCCCCGCCTCCTTTCTGCATAGGAACCATTATAGCTACAAAAGCTACCTGGTGCAACTACAATCCTGTTACCACTTTCCCGCTAATTGCAACCTTTTGTTCACGATTTCGTGCTCTTAACCAAAGCGGCTTTACAGCGCGGAACATTTTAAGTTATAATAACCTCACGGCGTTAGCGGAAATCAAAGATTTCCGACGCCTGAGAGAACATTGAAACATCCAGCTTGGTGGTATGGATTGTTTGCACAGGTTTTATCCTCTTATCCTTTTTGGATGTTTTAGATAACCTCACGGCGTTAGCGGAAATCAAAGATTTCCGACGCCTGAGAGAACATTGAAACATCCAGCTTGGTGATATGGATTGTTTGCACAGGTTTTATCCTCTTATTCTTTTTGGATGTTTTTAGATAACCTCACAACAATAGTGGGAATCAAAGATTTCCGACGCCTGAGAGAGCATTGAATCTCAACCCAATGGCTACGAAACACTTCTACCTTACCTCTCTCCAATCGTTCATTCAGGAGCTTCTCGTCAAAAAGTTCCCCTATTGTTCCCTCAATTATATGGATACAAAACTATATGGATACAAAACCACTCTATGTAAATTCAGATGAAAGGACTTAATTATATGGAAAATAAGCTATCTGCAAAACGTGTCGCAGATTCTGAAGTAGAACAAGTACAGGCTATAATGCCAAACCACTTAAACGGGTCCGGCCGTGTGTTTGGCGGACAACTTGCTGCCTGGATCGACATTGTAGGCGGAATTGTGGCACGCCGCCATGCAAATCGGAATGTTACTACCGCTGCAATTGATAATTTGCAATTTAAAGAAGCAGTCTATGAGAACAGTATCGTTGTCCTTCACGGGAAAATTACTTACGTTGGACGGACCTCTATGGAAGTTCGTGTTGACAGTTTTGTCGAGAGTCTTTCCGGAGAACGCAAGCTTGTGAATACCGCCTATCTGGTAGAAGTCGCCCTCGATGATGATGGCAACCCGACAACCGTTCCAGGGCTTATACTAGAAAACTTTCAGGAACAGGCCGAATGGGAGGCCGGTGAAAAACGTCGGGAGTTGCGCCATCAACGGCATCGAGAAGCATTTTAATGATACATCTCTTTAAAGGGGAAAGATATATGTTTACTTTTCGCCGTATTTCGATCGATCCTTTGCTGAGAAAAATCACTCTGTTAGGACGAAACTCTGTGCAACTACCCTTTTTAAAGCTTTGACATTCAGTAAAACATATCCCCAAGACGGTGACTCTATTGTACGAAAACCCTCTCGGAATTCTATCTAATTCCGAGAGGGTTTTTATTACGTTATTGGGGACTCAATCGCCGAGCTTTATTGCCATGTACGCTTTCACCAAGGCCATGCACTTTTCCCACCCTAGATCACTACTATTCAAACAGAGATCATAGTTATCTGCATTGCGCCAGTCACGCCCTGTAAAATAAAGATAATAATCGCCACGACGCTTATCCATCTTGCGAATGTAACGTTTCGCTTCGTCCTCATCCATATTTCCGTGGACCATCATCGTCTTTTCTACACAATAGTCAAACGGAGCATGTACATACACACGGATGACATGTTTACAGTCTTTTAAGATAAAATCAGCACACCGGCCAATAATGACACAAGACTCTTTCTCTGCTAAATCCCGGATTACTTTGGCTTGATAATTGAACAAATTCTGATCGGATACAAAATCCTCGCTGTCCGGCGGAATGATTTCGCCAGTATATGCACTTTTGCGCGGTTTAAAGAGGCGAGGCGTTTTTAATTTTTCATCTGCCTGTGCGAAAAGATGTTCATTAATACCACTTTCATCGGATGCCAATCGAAGAAGTTCCATGTCATAGGCCTTAACCCCCAAATCCTCTGCCAACATTTTTCCGATCGACTTGCCGCCGCTTCCATATCCACGTGCAATTGTAATAACAAACTGTTTCATTCCATTGCCTCCCAAATATAACAGGGTTCCACTTTTAATAATTCTACCGTTCCTATCTTCATTATAGAATATTTAGGATTCAATAACAAGGATTAATCGGTTATTTTTGTGTGTTATTTACACATCCTTACTCGATCTTTTCCTTTTTTCTTCTTCTAAACTTTTCGCCCAGGCTGCAGCGAATGCGCTGACCCCTTCATTTTTTTGTTTATTTTGATTTTGCAAATACTGCTGAACATCCCGCTTGGAAGCCCCGGAACGTTTTCCCTGCCCCTCAAAAAATTTATCCGCCTTTGAACGAAAACCGCAGCGGCAGGCAAATGTCTTTCCCTCCCCTTCTCCGAAAAGTTCCATAAATTTGTGGCAATTGGGACAACGAACCCGGGTTTCTGTCACCACATTTCGCCGGTAACCACAAGCCCGATCCTGGCAGACCAACATCTTTCCCCGTTTACTATTGACCAAAAGCAGATGCTTTCCACACTCGGGACATATTTTCTGCGTCATATTCTCATGGACATAGGTGGCTTCGCTGTTGGCTACAGTCCTGACCAGGGAGGTTGTATAGCCCCTGATCTCCTGAAGGAAATTTTTCTTATTTTCCTTTCCTTGGCTAATTTTTTCCAATCGTTGTTCCCAACGTGCCGTGAGTAACGGCTCCTTCAAATCGGAAGGCACCAAACCGATTAACTGAATCCCTTTAGAAGTTGGAATCAATGTGTTCCCCCTTTTTTCCACATAAAAAGAACTGAACAATTTCTCAATAATATCGGCTCGAGTTGCAGGCGTTCCCAAGCCTCCGCCAATATATTCCTTCATCTTCTTATCTTCGATAAATTTAGAAGGATTCTCCATGGCGGAAAGCAGTGTCGCTTCCGTATATCGCGCTGGTGGTGAAGTCTTTTGGGCCTTCAGCTGAGTTGTTCTACATAGAAAAGTATCTCCCTGATGCAAACTTGGGAGCACTTGCTCTGCGGCTTCCTCGTCATCCTCATCCAGCCCTTTCTCAACTTTTTTCCAGCCGAGTTCGATGATCTCACGCCCTGCTGCAGAAAATGTTTCACCCTCTGCAGTTAGATCAATACGGATTTTTTTGTAATCATAACTCGGATAAAAACAAGTGAGGAATCGCTTCACTACCAAAGTATAGATACGCCTTTCCTCTTGATTAAGGTTTAGTAAATTGACTTGCTCTTCCGTAGGAATAATTGCATGGTGATCGGTAACCTTTGCATCGTTGATACATGCACGGGAAATATTCTTTCGTGTACGGAAAATTTCTCCAACAATTGTACCGAATTCCCCGTGATTGACTGCACGTAAACGTTCCTGCAAGGTCGGTACAATGTCTGCTGTCAAATAACGGGAATCTGTACGCGGGTAAGTAAGTGCTTTATGATTTTCATACAATCGCTGCATGATATTCAACGTCTGTTTGGGAGAATATTGATACAACTTGTTTGCATCGCGCTGAAGTTCGGTTAGGTCGTATAACATAGGGGGCGGTGTAGAACCAAATGTCTTTTTTACCTCTGTAATCCGAAATTTTTTTCCTAGAATCTTATCGGCAATTGCCTGCGCACGGGCCTTTTCGGAAATAGCAGTCTGCTTTTTTTCGTCATGCCAAGTAACAAAAAATTCTCCCAAGTCTGCACGGACCGTGTAATAGTCTTTGGGAACAAAGCGTCGGATTTCCTCTTCCCTCTGAACAAGTAGTGCTAGCGTAGGAGTCTGTACACGTCCAGCAGAAAGCTGTGCATTAAACTTACAAGTCAAAGCACGAGTGACATTCAAGCCAACCAGCCAATCCGCTTCCGCGCGGGACTGGGCAGACATATATAATGGGAGATACTCTTTTCCATCTTTTAGCTTTGCAAAACCTTCTCGAATGGCACGATCCGTCTGTGAAGAAATCCAAAGCCGTTTGATCGGCTTATGAAAGCCTGCCTTCTCCAGAATCCAACGTGCTACAAGCTCTCCCTCCCGGCCCGCATCTGTCGCAATGACCAATGATCCCACTTCAGGATTATGTAATAACTTTTTTACAATACTGTATTGTTTACTCGTCTCAGGAATCACCTTTAGTTCCATTTTCTCCGGCAACATCGGTAAGGTGTCCATACTCCAGGTCTTATACTGTTCCCCATATGCTTCCGGCTCCGCCAATTCGACAAGATGTCCCAAAGCCCATGTAACAATATATTGACTTCCAGATAAAAAACCGTTTCCTCCTTGACGGCATCCCAACACCCGTGCCAATTCTCTCCCTACTGATGGCTTTTCCGCCAACACCAATATTTTTGCCATCTACATAATCGCTCCCCTTCTATATCGTTTTTCATTATTTAATATTGTTCGTATATCATTCAATAGAAACCCTGTTGGAAATAATGTTTATCTAAACTTTTGGCATTTTAACTCAAAATACAAATTTTCTTCTATTGAGTTAGACTGCGTAAATATCACAATCATTGAATCGACTTTCTTTAAAGAACAAATCCGCGCGTCTTTTACGAAGTTTATTCTTGATAATATTTAATCGGAGGTATTTAAGCATAAAAGGGCGTGGATCTCACGCCCTTTTATCAGTTATCTCTCCCGGTTCTCTACAAAACTGCCGGATAATATGCTCTTTATTCTCCCCTAACGTAATCTGACGAATCATCCGCCGAATCTCCAAAACGGATGATGGCGCAACCGATAACTCATCCACCCCCAACGCGAGATAAAAACAAAGCAACGCTGAATCTGCAGCTGATTCTCCACAAATTTCGATTCGTATTCCATGCTTTTTAGCGTTCTTAACCGCTATATCAATCATTCGTAGTACAGCTGGATGACGTGGATTATAAAGAGCGGTCACCGAAGGATTCATCCTATCCACAGCCAATGTATACTGTGTCAAATCGTTTGTCCCAATGCTCAAAAAATCCACGTGGGATGCAAGTTTATCACTCAGCAAGACTGCAGCTGGCGTTTCTACCATCGCTCCAATCTCAATCCGATCTGCCACCTCAATTCCCTGATCGGACAACTCTTTCTGTGCTTGTTGGAGCAATGTCTTCGCCCTTACGATCTCCTGTTCAGAGGTAATAATGGGAAACATAATCGCAACACGGCCATATGCAGAAGCACGTAGTATTGCCCGAAGCTGTGTCATAAATAAACCAGGACGTCGCAAGCTAAACCGAATCGCCCGACATCCCATGGCTGGATTGATTCGGTCACTATAGCGCCACTGACCAATTTCTGGTTCTTCACTGATGTCAAGCGTTCGAATGACGACACGTTTCCCATGCATTTTTTCCAACACCATTTTATAAGCGCGGAATTGTCCTTCTTCAGAGCAATCCATGTTGCTGCCCAAATAGAGAAATTCTGTGCGCAACAGTCCAATTCCATCTGCATCATTATCCAACACCTGTTGAACATCCTCTGCATGTCCGATGTTCGCATGTACATCGATACGGTAACCGTCTTTCGTTACAGAAGGACACCCCCGCAGTTCCCGCAAAGCACGCAAATGTAAAAAATACTGATACTGCCGGTCGCTATATTCCCTCAACGCCATCACGTCCGGGCTCAATACAACATCTCCGGTAAATCCATCTACAATTACATTTTCTGCTTGAACCAGTCCTTTAAAGGATTCCTTTAGCCCTACAACAAATGGTATGCCTGCATTTCTCAGAAGTATAGCAGCATGTGAATAACAGGAACCATTTTGAGATAAAAAGGCCAGCACCTTCTTCCGATTGACCGTTACTACTTCGCTCGGCAAAAGCTCTTCAACTGCAATAATGCCCTTTCCAATACTCTCATCTAATGGTTCTACATTTTCCAAATTCAAGTAACGAAGCAGATGTCTCGATATATCCAAAATATCCGTATCGCGTGCGCGCATATATTCATCTTCCATCTTAGAAAAAAGCTGATAGAAGTGTTGGGCAGTCATATATACAGCTGACTCGGCCGTCACATGATCCTGAAGGATGTGTTTCTGTATATCTTCGAAAAAATCGTGATCTTCAAGAAGTAAAATATGGCTTTTAAAGATTAAGGAGTCTTCTGCCCCAAATTTCTGAAACGCTTGACGATAAAGCTGGCGAATGTTTTGTTCTGCGGCAATGCGAGCGGCATCCAAACGTTGAATTTCTACCTGTGCATCCTCGGATGACAAAAGATGTTCCGTCTGCGCATAAGGCTGCCGAATACAGAGTTTCCCAATAGCAATTCCTTTCGATGCAGCTACTCCTCGAATGCTACGCATATTTTCACCTCCAATGCAACCTCAATTTCAAACTGTTACACGGAGAAAACTTGAACTTACTGTTTCTCTCATCTTAGCGCAAGAGGACGGAGTATGTCAACCATTCTAAATTCTTAGGGAATCACTACTTCCCTACAATAGGAACAAATCTTCCTTTTTCCTTTCTAATAAAAATATATTATTAATTTTTGTCTTTTTGATTCGAAAGGAAACCCGTTCATAACGGATACATTATATCATTAAGCTGAAAATTCTTCTATAAGAGATGCAGAGAAGTCAAAAATTTTCTTCCTGATAATATAAATTTTTCTGATTATATTACATATCCTTCGCATAACATGGAACTTCCCTCCAGGTTATATTTACTTCTACATTCAGATTTCAATTTGCCAGGAGGGTAACGTCTTATCGTCTTGAAAGAAGTCCACGTCTAAAGGATTTCAATCCACACCCTCCGCATGGAGGGTGACAAAATACTCAAAATCATTACACATAGCTATATCATATTTCAATCCACACCCTCCGCATGGAGGGTGACGTCCAGTCCGCCTTGTGCGCCTTGAGCAATCAGATTATTTCAATCCACACCCTCCGCATGGAGGGTGACTTTCACGGTCTCGGGGGATAGTGCCTTGCCATAGTATTTCAATCCACACCCTCCGCATGGAGGGTGACGCGGGAGCGGGTCATCGGTGACCTTGTCCTTGCTATTTCAATCCACACCCTCCGCATGGAGGGTGACGCGGGAGCGGGTCATCGGTGACCTTGTCCTTGCTATTTCAATCCACACCCTCCGCATGGAGGGTGACACTCCGCTCTGCACCCGTTGTATGGATGCTCTGATATTTCAATCCACACCCTCCGCATGGAGGGTGACAAATCTTAATCCGTCAAGCCGCTGGACGACGTGATTTCAATCCACACCCTCCGCATGGAGGGTGACTGTTCTAAATCTCGGGCGAGAACTTGAATTAGAAAAATTTCAATCCACACCCTCCGCATGGAGGGTGACCTGGTGGGCCGGTCTGATGATTCCACCAGGCATTATTTCAATCCACACCCTCCGCATGGAGGGTGACGATAGCGGCCTGAGCTGCCACAGCGGACACCAGATTTCAATCCACACCCTCCGCATGGAGGGTGACAGCAAATTCGCATAATAAATCATATAGTCTCAATTCAATTTTTATTAAATTGCAACTTATATGAAATTTTTAAATTTAACTACTCATTTAAAATCTATCCTGCCTTAAATCGCAATATTCCAATATATGGTGCGAACCTCTCTAGTCTTTTTGTTCCCTTTTCGTTCGCACTCAATTATATCATAATAACTCCCTCCGCTTCATAGGTTGGTTTCGCACCTACATGTTCTACTTTTGTTTGATAATGATTTCCTAAATAGTAAAAACGTAGGCTATCCTTTTGGGGATCAATTATTTGTTCAAGTAAATACTTTACTTTGCGGCATTGCGCTGCATCTAAGATACATTCAAACACAGAATTCTGTACGCGCTGTCCATAATTGATACATTGCTTTGCAACTTTTCGCAGTCGCTTCTTTCCCGCTTCTGTCTCTGTGTTGACATCATAAGTGATCAAGACCAACATACCCATTTCCTCATTTCCATAAAAATGGTGGATATTCCTCCAGGTCTCCCCGCAGGCAACGCCCCAACAACATTGCCTGTACATAAGGAACCAAGCCCTTACTCGGCAGATTTGGAACCGATATACCTCCCCAACAACATTGCCTGTACATAAGGAACCAAGCCCCATGGAACTTTTTCTTGTAAAAAGGGATGTCGAATGAATTCCTGCTTTCTGGCTTGCCACCCGGCCAAAATCGCTTTTCGTGTTTCGTCGTTCATCCGAACAGCTCCCGTTTCCTGTTGGTAAAAGCCTTTCTCGGTAACAATCCGATTGTTAATTAGAGACAATACAAAACGGTCTGCAAAGACGCTACGCAATTCTTCCATCAGGTCTAATGCCAAGGAGGTTCTGCCAGGGCGTTCCCGGTGTAAAAAACCTATATAAGGATCTAAACCAACGGCTTCTAATGCAGAACAGCAATCGTTACATAGCAAGGTATATACAAAGGACAGTAATGCATTGACATTATCCATAGGCGGACGGCGATTTCTCCCATGAAAATAAAAGGCTTTTTTGTTTTGTAAGATTAGCTGGTCAAATACACGGAAGTACTGTTCCGCCGACACTCCTTCCAATCCACGTAATTGTTCATCACTGATGCATTCACGAATTGTAGGCAACTGACCTCCCAGCTGTCTGGACACATTTTTCAATGCAGCAACGTCTACTTGCATGGCATGATCCCTTGTGGCACGTTCCAAGACCCATCGGCTATTAAACACCTTACCAAAGATAAAGTTTCGTGCAAAACGAGTTCTGACCATCGGATCATCGGATGCCCGCACTTGTTGCAAACGCAAAAGAACATTCCCTTGTGATCTTCCACAGGCAGCCGCTAAAAAGCGTCCGTGAGGTGTCAAAAAAGCTAGACGGATACCATGTTCTGCACACGCCCCCATCAGTGCAGGACTCGCCCCTTTATAACCAAAATATAATATTTGCTCCAATGTATGTAATGGTATCCTTAGCAGAAGTTCCTCTTCCCGATAAACCATCACATTTTGCCCTTCAAGTGCCAAATAGGTATCTGGCGACGTTACATACAGGGTATTTAGTAGTTTTCTCACGATTCTTCCCCCAATAGATTGGATTCTATATAGCTCTTAACAGAGAGCCTTCCACATAGTTTGGGGAGACAGAGTTCTTTCAGAGAGCAGGCATTGCAGCTTTTGGACGGTCTCACTTTTGGTGTATAACGACGCTCTAAATAGCTATGCATTTCTTTTAGCATGATTTTCACCTGGTTTCGAAGTTCTTCTGTGAACACGACCTCTTCCCTGTGGCGACTTTCTCCATAAAATAAGAATCCTTTGGGAATGTCACAGGATAGCATTTCCTCCAAGCACATCCCTTGGCAACAAAGTTGCAAACGATCCGCATCAGATTTCTTAGGGCTTCCTCTCTTATATTCCACCGGAACAGGGAGCCACGTACCTTTATGATGGAACAAAAGGACTCCCTCCGGCGCTTGATGGAACTCCACTACATCACAAGTCCCGCTGACCCCCAAAGAAGATGAGTGAACTGCTAATCCACGAACCAGCAATTGTCCTCCCCGTTTCTCCGTGATTCGCTCGTCATGAGCGCGCTCGTGTAAAATCTCTCCTTCGACGGTCCGAAGATTCTCTGCCCACTGTTGTTCTATGTGGATCAATGCCCATTGCCGGCGGCAAAAACAAAAATGTTGGATGCCGGACAACTGTAAATAATCATCTTCTTCGTAAGTGCTCATATCATCCTCTGACAGCTGACATGCTCAGGAATTGCAGCTTCATCTATACATACTTCATAGTCCGCATAGCTGCGCGCCGGAACATGTTCATCCCCCTCTCCCGTTTTCCTACGTTTTACAGTCACAGCATCAAACAATTTATAGGAAGGTGCATTTCCCAGTTCTGAGTCGTGTTTGAATACAATCAATTCTCGGACCGCCATTTTCCCACGTGCGGCAGAATGATCGTGCTCAAACATATTGATTATTGCTTCCCAAAGTAAATTGAGGTCCGCCTCGGTAAAGCCAGTGACCTTGCGAGCAAGATTGGCAGAGACGTAACCTTCCGCCCGATAAAGACCATATGGAATGATGTGTTTACGCCCCATTTCGGTTCCTTTTTTCTCTGCATCCGCCTCTGTAGTAATTGCTACGCGGGTAATCGTGACCTCCTGAGGGACAACCTGCTCAATACTTCGTGCAAAACCAATCTGTACGGGACCACGAATTTGCCCACAGTTTAAAGCCGCTTTCATAAAAGTTGTCATTACTGCGCCAAAGGTTCGAATGTCATAAAAATTTTCGCACATAAAATCACGGACACGTTCATCCAAGCGATTGTCTTTTTTCTTTGCTTCTTTGACCGTTTTTTCGTCTACGCCTAAATTGGCATATGCCTCTAAATCGCTTCGATTGAGCGGGATTCCCTCCTTAATATAGATGCGATACCCTTTTTCATTTTCCCGCACTGTCTCTACATAATTCCGAATCTTCCTCTTTAAACATACATCCGTCACCAAACCATATCCCGTTTCGGGATCAATGCGAGGCATATTTCCTGCATCTGGGTCCCCATTGGGATTCCCGTTCTCTACATCAAACAAGATAACAAACTCATAGCGATTTTTAATGATATCCGACATGCTTCATTCCTCCTCATTTATACGATCTTTTTTCTCATATCTCTTCTGTGTCTGATGGTAATATCCCAGCATAAACGCACTTTGTTCATTCAGGTTAAAATGTGTGGGCAATGTCTCTTGAATTTTATCGATCAATTCAATCAACTGCTTTTCCAAAGTAACTCCCAATCCACGCTTGTCGCGCAAAAGCACTTTCATATGACTTTGTTCCAAACGAAACAATGTCGGAAATACGGAAGCAGGCGTTGCACATGCAGATGTTAAATACCGATCCTTAATCGTTGTGTTCAAATTCGGATTGGCAGCTTGTTGGATTCCCTCCAAAACAGAAAATAACCGTCCAAGTACATAGGGAAGGTAGTCCGACTGTTCATTTAGTCTCACCCAAGATTCCTCCTTATTCATTTGTTGATCTGGTTTGATGCGAAAATCTTTATACCCACTTTTGATTAGTGTTGCTTTGAGGATGGCAGCCTGTCCCCGTGTGATTCCACATTCTGCACGAATTCGCAAAAGCACATTTTGTAGCAATGCATTTGGATAGGATGTATCGTTTAAAATTGCTTGCATCAGAGCCCCCGCCAACAATGGAGAGGCCGCTTTATCCTTTGCGTTTTTATTGACCGTTTCATACAGCAGGCTATAAGGGGAAAGACGTTCCCTTTCATCGTGGGAGGGCTTTACAATCTCCAATCTCCGGTAATGATTTTCAATATGCTGTAAAAAATCGCCAAAACAATTGCGATAGAAAAAACGGACGGATAATCGCGCTGCATTGGGAGATAACCCCAAAATATAAAAAGGCATTTTGGGATCAAGCTCCACATCATTAAGAGAATAAACTTGTCCTTTAGAAAGCAAATGCATCGCGCGTTTTAAATCATTTTCCGTAAATGTACGTTTTTGTCCATCCGCAATATCCTGAAATGCGAAGTTCTGAAAAAAGTCCTGATAGACTGGCTCCGCACACTGTGCCCAATAAACAACGGTTGTATCACCAATTTGTCGAACATGTTCGCGATCTGAAAGCAAAGCATTTAACGCCGTCGTATAGGCAAAAGCCGCCTGTTCTCCCACTGGCGCATTATAGCTTTGTGTCTTTCCATAAGACTCAAAAGCGGTGGCATTAAAAGAAACAAGTGATGCACCACTGGACTGTGCATTCTTCACGCCTTTGATAGACGGATGCAGGCGTGCAATAGGGACATATTTTCCGGTCACTAGGCAACGCCCTCTTGTTTCCGTCGCTTCTTCTCTCTGGTATTGATCCCAAGAGCGAGCGATTTCAGGTTCTTCGTGCACATACCGGCCTTGAAATCGGAATACAAGGTTTCCTCCCGAAAGAATCTCGTCCAAATCCCCTTGCAAAGCCGGATGATTTTTGGCCTCCTCTGGGTTCCAATTTGCAAAATAGGCGCAAATTGCACGGGCAGCCGGATGATCGACCGATTGCAACAGCGTTTGATGCAGCTGTGCACTCGCTCGAAAACAGTTTTGGGCCCGTTTGTCATTTCCTTTGTTGTCTACTCCCAAAAAGTAACTGGATGTATCATACAAAAAATTTGCTTTAATCCCCATCGTCCGTGTAACGGGCTTAGGCAATAGCATAATCTGCGGAACATCCACTTCTTTTTTACCACGGTAACCTTTTTCCTTTAAGCGCAGGATATCTAAAAGCGTCCCTTTCTCATCGATCAACAATGCAAACTGCACTTTTGCCGGATTCCAGCCTGCTTTAGCCATCTTTCCTTTTGCCGCCATCGCGGTATAGTAATCGTATAGCGCCTGTAAAATCATCGCACTACCTCACAGTTCGTCAGATCAAGAACGCCATAGCGCAATTCTGCGCGAAAGAACATGGGTTGGATGTTTTGTAAATCGCTATAATCTATGTCGTACAGCATATACCCCAGATCCCTTCTTTCTTCATTTTGATACCAACTTATACAGCTCCCTTCTTCATATGGACGAAAGGATACTGGAAACTCCCTACAGCCAAAATAAGGCTGATGATAGCACTGTCCACTGTTCAAGCGCCTTTTGATGATGTCTTGAAATTTTCCAGGATTGTCCCCATCACGGGCACGCTCGGTCATTGTGAAATGGGCCTCAATGACATAGTGTACATTTTTTAAAACCATTGCAGCCCGCTGCTGAATATCTTCTGCCGTATGAATATATAGTGGTTTTGAACCTCCCATCATCACCGTTCGGACATTTTGAGCGGAGATTTTCGATTTTACTTCATTGCGGCGAATATTGGCAAACCGGATTGGATTCATAACATGGATTCGATCGATATGCCATCGCAGGCCCGGATGCCAATAAATCGCCTCCAAAATGCCACGTGCAGCCGACGGAGTCATGACATCGTAAGAAACTCGTTCTACTTTCATCTCCGGTCTGGAAAAACAAGCATAATCTCCCCAGACCTCCATTTTGATTGCCATCATTTCTCTCCTTTCCTATGAATCACTGATTTTCTTTTCGAATGGTCACATCCCCTCTCATTCGGTCGTTTTTTGTCGATTAAACAAAAAATGCTTTCCCTGAATCTGCTTCTAAGGATAGTCCTGTTCCAAGATCGTATAGACGAAGGTTTGTCAAAATCGCCAGCCCGTCTGTAATCATTTCAATATCATGTGCCCAATAAAGCTCCTGGAAATGCTGTTCATAAACATGTACCATATAACGACCAGCCTTTCGCATCCATCCACGGGAACATAAACCAGACCGCAGCTGTTTTGCCAAGCGCTCCGCTCTTTGCCCTAGCGGAATAAAAATCGCTTTGGTATCCTCGTCAATCAGATGAAACTCTTCCGATACCTTAGCAAAGGGAAGCATACCGCCATCCCTTCCCTTTTCAAAAGCCTCTACAACCTTCTTTTTGTCCAGCCTGTCCCCTTTTAACATATGCAGGGCATCAAAATATGCTTGTATGGCCTCTGGAGATGCGGAATCTACAAAGTTTGGCTGGATCTCATTTTTATATATACTGACATTCGGCTGAATACGCGGCGGAACCCGCCCCTCCGGCTGATAAATATAAACGATGCTTTCTTCTAGAGGACGCTTCCCCTCCCGATTACAACGTCCAGCAGCTTGAATAATGGAATCCAAACCGGCCTCGGCACGGTAAACAGTGGGAAAGTCCACATCAACGCCTGCCTCAATCAAAGAGGTTGCCGCCACCCGGCAAGGAAGTCCTTGTTTTAGTCTTCTGCAAATCGCTCGAAGGGTCCATCGCCGCATCATAGGGGGCATCAGTGTAGAAAGATGAAATCGTCCCTCTTCTGGAAGGGACTGATAGAGTTCTGTTGCCTGTTTACGCGTATCCACAATCGCCAACACCTGTTTCTGTCTAGCCATGCGGTCCGCCAATTCAATTACAGATAATCTTCCAATATTCACAAACTCTGTTCGCCGAAAGAATGGATAGAGCTCTCGAAAATGCGGATAGATCTCCTGTATGGAGATGCCCTTAGGGAAAAGTTTTTCTAAGGAAGGCTGAGTTGCCGTACAAAGAACAGCTGTTACCCCATATTCTTGTACCAATTCCCCAATCGCCCGTACACAGGGCATCAAATAGTCCAGTGGAATCATCTGTGCTTCATCAAAAACAACCACGCTGTTTGCCAAATTATGAAGCTTACGGCATTGCGAAGATTTATTGGAGAACAACGATTCAAAAAATTGCACGTTTGTGGTCACAATGATCGGCGCGTCCCAGTTTTCGGTGGAAAGGCGAAACCGTTCGGCCGCGGGATCGATGTCTCCCCGTGGATCAAAATTGACATTTGCATGATGTTCCAGCACATTTTCGGTTCCAACAATTTTTCGAAAGACTCTTGCCGTCTGTTCAATAATACTCGTATATGGAATCACATAGATAATACGGTTTAACCCGTATTGTACGGCATGCTGAAGTGCAAAGGCCAGAGAGGAAACTGTCTTTCCGCCCCCTGTTGGAACAGTCAGACTTTTTAAACCGCGTTCCCTCTTTCCCGCCTCCAAACAGCAACGCAATATCTCCGTGCGTTTTTGATTGATGGGGTTCCCTGTTTCCTGATGGCGTAACCATGGATCTATGTAGTGTTTTAACCGTTCAAAAAGAACGGGGATTCCATCATACCCTCCGCGCTGGACTGGATTCATAAATGCCTCTGTATCCAAAAAGTCAGCATCTACCAAAGCAGAAAATAGCATACGAGTAAAAAAAGCAATTCGAAACCCATTGGGTTCTTGCGGGTGGGATACGGCATGTAATGTAATCTCCCTTTGATACTCTTGATAGGGAGCTACCTGTTTTTTCAGACGGCCTTGCCAAGTTGGCATTCCCGATGGATCACCCGGTCCTCCTCCGTCGGGGAGGCCCGTATGGTGTCCTGCCGCACACAGAGACGCTGGAAACATTTGTAAACGGTAAAGTTCTTTCGCTCCCGCTGTCGAATGGTCTCCCCCCATTCCATCCTTTAAAAGATATTCCTGAAATGCAGCAGAATATTTTCCAATGTCATGCGCTAGGCCGAGAACATATGCATAGTCCCCTGCGCCAAATCCCTCTGCAAACGATTTCGCAAGAATAGCAACCTGTTTGAGATGCTCTTCCAAAAGTTGCCACTGTCCATCTTCTCTTATATGCGCAATATACACACTTTCTCTCCTTTACTGTATGTTTAGAATTCTGATACAACAATAATATGTGTTTAGTTTACTACAGCAACATTCATTTAGATGTATTTTACAGAATATTTTCTTGTAATTTTTATTTATATATCTTTTCTACAACCATATTAAAAACATACATCTACCCACCAAAAAACGCCTACAGATCGATTCTCTCAATCTGTAGGCATCTGTGGAACACTATAAACATACTTCAAACCATTCCAAAATTCTCTATATAACGGAACTGTAACGGAACAATTTTTTATCATACTCTAATGGAAAACAAGTACAAAAACAAAACTTCTCGCCGCTGCTTTGTCAGACTGGAAAATACTTTTGTTAACGTTCATTTTCAATCTCGATTACTTTGCCATATGCAACAAATTCCGTGGGTTGCTCTTGTATTTGAAAGTAACAATCTGTTGTTGACGGCTTACAATCCTTTTCTTCCATAAGATATCCAAATAATATTTCCTGTTTCTGTTTTCTGCCTATATCCCGACATGCTGATATAGCAGCATTACAGAGAACCACTTTACAAAAAGCAGCAAAAGTGTATTCGATATGCTCCTCGCATTCTTGGTATAAAGAATCAACTTCCTCTCTTCCCAGTAGGGGGCGGTTACAGCAAACGCCGATGTGGTCACAAAACCACATAGGCGTTTGGTACTATGATTTAATTCAATATATAAAATGATACATGTATTTATATTCATGCGCGGAATATCCCGCTTTGGGAGACCGATTTATTTGAGCGCAAGGCATTCGGTGAGTTGGAGCAAATGAAAACGGGCATGATGATACCTCCACGATTCCATTATGTGTTTAAAAAGGGCAAATTGAATCTCCTCCGCCAACCCAATTTTTGAAAAAAAGAGGACGGCTGCTTTTATGGATTATTTGAAATTGATAAACGTATAACCGTATTTTAATCTGCGTGTTATCGGCTCTACGTCTGGTTCTCTGATAACTGACACTTGTAATTTCTTAACCTGGAGCAAAGTTTCCTGCTTGCATTTCGGGCAGAATAGCGGACAGTTTTTAAGTTCCGTATCCTCTCGGATTTTCAGCCTCGTTTGATTTCTATACACAGGGGTATAACAACTTCTATTTTTATCATCTCAACCCTCTCGCACATTGTTTGCTGTCCATTATCCTTGCTTACTATTCGTCTGTTTTTTGTTGTATAGCATAACTGTTGCAATAGAAACGAGTATCATCACCGTATTTGCAACAATAGTTCCTGCCCAAGTAGTTGTCATGGAAACAAAAATAGATGAAGCTGCATTGAACAGAGTATGAAATAGTACACACATAAACACATAGCTTTTTTGTGATATTCTGCAGATTGCCCAAAGAAAAATCTTAAAGCCATAACATTGAATGGAAAACATCCAAAAATTAATAAATCCTTCTCCGTGACCTGTTCCCGGTATGAAAAAAAGTGGAATATGCCATACAATCCAAATCATTCCGCAAAATACACAAGATAAAACGTAGCCAAATTTCCTATTAAGCCCTGGCTGTAAAATATACGCCCAACCGGCCTCCTCCAATCCTCCGATAAAAAGATTCCCCGGTAAGGAAAGAAAACGCGTAAAATGGAGTTAACATTTCTTTATGTCCCCAATTACTGCGTGTATTGAATAATACAATACAATCCCTGCAATAACAAACAAATAAGGATATATATTGTTTTTAGCATAATAAAACGGTTTTTAACCATTCCTGGAAATTGACTATTTTATTGTTTTTCTTGAGCACTATATAAGAAGCAATGGCTGGCGATAAAATATAGATCGCAAACGGAATATTCATACAAAATTGCGGTAGCGACTCAACCCAACTATAAACTCTATATCCAAATTGCCCAAGAACAATTAAAACACCTGACACTAAATAGGCAAAACAAAACGTTATAACCGTAAAATGTACTATAATTTTTTTATCAATCACGGTTTCCTCCCCTTACATCATTTATATAGATTCTACACTGTATATATACTATACCAAAAGATAAAAAAACAGTATTATGGATTCCAGTATAATCGTCTATCATTTATTTTCAGCAATTTGTTTATCAAGAAACCGTTCAAATTTTTTTAACACCACAAATAAATCATTATAAGTACTGTCCGGCATCTCTCGTAATGCTACAAAAATTTCATCATTTAGTTGCTGATGCAATTTTCGGTGACCCTCATAGGCTTGTTCACCCAATGGAGTTAAATATAAGGATACTTGGGCGTCAGAAATTTTGGAAACTGTTTTTTTTCACTAACCCTTTTTTTACCAAACGATAAATCAATTGCGATACGGCACCTTTTGTTTTGTGTCTATTTTCTGCAAGTTCAGTAATACTAATGCCATTACAATTACCAATTGCTTCAATTGTATGAATTTCTACTTGTGTAATCATTATATTAGTTCCATAATTTCTTTGTATTGTTTCTGTTTGCATATATTTGTATATGATTTGCTCCATTAAGCGCGATATTATTGTACAATCTCTCATTGATTATCTCCTTTTGTTTAGTATATTTATATACTAAACAGTATAGTTCCTATACATATATTTGTCAATTATTCAAAGGTTCTAAGTTAAATGGCTCAATCGAGATACTTGCAAGCACCCTATTTTTCTTAAAGTCTATAAAATTAAAATGGGCACTCACAGTAGTATGAACTATTTAGAATAAGAATTTCACAATTTTGAATGCTAATTAAGATAGATGGATTATATCTACCATTTTCTAAAGAGCCAATGGTTTAGCGAGAAACTTCAAGTATGTCTACTGAATCTTCCTGTATAATGTCATGTTCTTTTCACAACTCTTCCAATTGGTTTTTCATAGCTGACCTCCTCTCTTTAGAAAAGCTTACTTTCCATAAGACCAATAGATTTTCAAAAAGAATAAAGATAAAAAATGCAGACAAATATAACTAGAGAAACCTTAGGCAAGGATAAAATCCGTTTTGAACAGGCTGTACGAAATTGTTCATCGGCTGAGATGGGGGTATACTCTTCTTTCTCTTAACATATACTGCACATAGAAATATTTGGAGGAGGAGTCTTATGCCAGACCATGAACATATTAGAATTTCGGTAGAAGTAAATCTATTTTTTCAGAGGATCATGAAAGAACATCTCTTTTTCTTGCAGACAAATTTACAACCCGCTGCCCATAAGTATATAGAAAAAGCCAATACGTTGAAAAAACGATTTGAACAGTTACTTAACGAAACGCTACCGTGCGCAAGGGGAGTTGTATCTGAAAGCGCCATCCAATCAAATGAGTTTGTTACCCCCTATACCTTAAAGGCGGAAGACGTAAATTCGCGACTTACCGGGGCAAGTATTGACACAGGGATAACAAAGCGGGAACAAACCCTGACATGTAGCTCGCCGCATTATGATAACCAATGTTTATCAGCGTCTGTTGATAATCTAAATCACAACTCGCTCCATCTGCTGCAGGAAACGATTTCGTTTCAGAAGTATTTGTTATCTCAGTCATCAAACTGCAATATATTCATATCTCTTTATCCACAAATGTTAGACCATGATACCAGAGAAGCCGAACATTACTTGGGAATATTAAAAGGGCTTTTAAGCTGACCGGCCTCCAAAGGAAACCTTATGTGACGAGCTGAACTTTTGGAATACGATTATGGCAGAACATGCGGAATTTATTGACGGGATGTTAGATCCGACAGAAGCAGACCTCAAAAAAACTGCCGAGGCAACAGCAAAAAAATTTGAGAAGTTAGTGAATGAGTGCATATATACTGCCGAGGAGCAAATTTTACAAACCAGTTTGTATGCCACAGAAGAAATCCGATCGTTTAAGACGAAAGCAACCGAAGGACTGCTGGCATGTAGGATAAAATCCATCATTCCACCGTTGCTTGCAGACCATGTGCTAAGGGAAGCGAATCACTATTTAAGATTAATGAAAATGAATGAGTGTTGTGGCTTGCGCTAAATTGTTCTCATTGAGGAAAAGGGTATTGGCCGGCGGTAGATACATTTTAACGTTTCCTTGTTTTCAGATATTATAGAGCTGGAAGAGGTGTTCAAAATCGAGTTGTCCAGCGTCCATATAGACACCGCCAAGGCAAACGGCTCGCTGGCGAGCCATGTATCCAAGCCCCCGAAAAACAGAAAGAGCCCGGAAATCCCATAAGATCAAGCTTTTCAGTCATAAATACAAAAACAGCCTTCCAAATTGGAAGGCTGTTTTTGTATTAAAACTTGTTCTTTAATCTGGTGCGAGGGGGGGACTTGAACCCCCATGAGCTAAGCGCTCACTAGAACCTGAATCTAGCGCGTCTGCCAATTCCGCCACTCTCGCATTTATTCCATTTTTGTTCCAGTCTCTCTCGACTGCTCGGTTAGTATAGCATATTGAAAAACAAATTGTCAAGCATTCTTTGCAAAAAATTGAAGGTTTTTTGACAGGTTTGCGATAATTCGAAAAAAGGGTTGCAAATTTGTAACTTTTCGTGTATGATAAGCGCAACCACATTACAAACTTGTAACCAATTTATGAACATGAAAGGAAATAGCTATGCGATTCCCCAAAATCGTCACTGGGAAAGGAGCCGCAGAGCAGCGTATTGCGCATTATCATGGGCTGATCAAACAGCATATACAGTCTTTTAGGGCTACAGGTTATGCGTTTCTTTATATTGTCTGGCATCCAATCGATTCGCATTTTAAAGCGCTTGCGCCGCCGAATACATCGGTTCTTTTTACCGGCTACGAATTTGATAAAACAAATCTACGCTAAGACGCTAGGACGGCAGTTGGCAAGACTTTTGAAAGAACTGCATTCTATTCGCGAGGGGTTCACCATTGCGGGAAAGCGTCTCCGAGAGGCCAAGCGCCAAAGTATGGGACAGGCTTTGAAGGAATCCGTCAAAGTGACGGGAAAAGCCTTGTACGGCACAAAAAATTCGTATGTGGAATTTTAAATATTGCCGCTCCTCTGGGCGCACTGGCCTTACTAATTTTTACGGTCCAGTATTGGAACGGATTAAACTACGGCTTAGTCTTAACCTATGATGGGCAGGAAATTGCTACCATTCAAGATGAGAATATATTCGAACAGGCTACTGAAATGGTCAATCAACGTATGATCCACGATGTAGAGGGAGAAGACACACAGGTGGAGATTACACCGACTTTTAAGCTTTCTGTTGTGGATGAAAACCGTTATTCAGCTGCCAGCGCTGTTTGTGATTTGATTATTAAACAGTCGGACGGTATCATTGAAGAGGCCAGTGGACTTTATGTGGACGGCGAGTTGATTGGCGCCGTGAAAAGCAGCGCCGATTTGCGATACATTCTACAAAATATTTTGAACGATGCAAAAGGGGACGACACTCAGGCAGAAGCCGCCTTTGCGCAGAATGTAGAAACCGTCAGTGGTCTATTCCCTACCAACAGCATTATGACCACAGAGCAGATGGAGAGCCTATTGACTGGTACCGAAAAGGATGCAGTCCTTTATACCGTCAAAGCTGGCGACACTGCAACTTCAATTGCACAAACCCACAATCTGTCTTTAACAGAGCTTGCCAGTATCAACCAGCTGAGCGATATCGATGTTCTCCATGAGGGAGACCTAATTAACATTGAAATGGCTGTTCCCAAGCTCAGCGTCAATATCATGAAGGAGCAATCCTATGATGTAGAAATTCCTTACAAAACCATTACGCAAAAGGATGACGGGCAATATACAGACTATTCTAAGGTTCTTACGGAAGGTGTCAATGGGTTACAGCACTGTGTGGATAAGGTCACCTATCTCAACGGTGTGGAAGTTGGGCGTGAAAATTTGAGTACAACTGTCCTGGAAGAACCCGTGGACAAGGTCGTTGTGACAGGAACGAAAAAACGTCCAAAGACCGCAGAGCCCGGTGTCAGCACCGGCAGTATGATGTGGCCGGTTCCTTCCCTGCACACCATCACAACCGGTTTCGAATATCGATGGGGCAGCTTCCACAGCGGTATTGATATTTCTGGAAGTGGCGCCTATGGAAAGACAATCGTTGCAGCAGATGGCGGGACGGTTACAGCGGCCGGATATTCGGGAAGCTATGGCCTGCGTGTTCAGATCAATCATGGAAATGGTTTGCAGACTTTATATGGGCACTGCAGCAAACTTCTTGTCTCACCCGGGCAGAAAGTGGCGAAAGGACAGGCAATTGCACTTGTGGGAAGCACTGGTAATTCCACTGGACCACACTGCCACTTTGAAGTCTACAAAAACGGCACTCGTGTGAATCCATTTAATTATGTAAAGTAATCACTTAAGCGACATTTCATCTAAAACAGGGATGAAATGCCGCTTTTTCTTATGTTTTTATAAGCAGCCCGTATTTATCAAACAAAATTATGTAAATCTCAAAAAAACTTACATTTTTCGGTACGACGAAGATTCCCTCTTCCTCCAATTTTTATTTACATTCACAAACTTTGGCAGAATGAATCCCTTCCCTTGACTTTTAACGCGGGGTGTATTATGATCTTTAGGAGTGAAGGTGCAAGACTTGCCCTTTTTCTTTGTGATTTAAGGAGAATTTTTCTTTGAAAATTTGTAAATATTAACAGCCTGCCCTATCATTAAATCTGCTATTTCGGTAAAAGCTAGTGATGCTTTTCTTTTGTGTATAGCATTGGGCAAGGCAGCATATGGAATCTATTTTCATATGCCGTGGGATAGACGTATGTCGATTATAAGATTGGAGCGTGCCGCATTGGATAAATTTGTTATTACTGGTGGCAATCGGCTTACCGGAGAGGTAACGATCAGCGGTGCAAAGAATGCCGCGATTGCAATCATTCCTGCAGCAATTCTTTCAGACGGCGTATGCCGGATTGAAAATATACCCAATATTACGGATGTAAGTTCCATCACCCGTATTCTTTATGACATGGGCGCACAAGTTCGCACCATTGACAAAACAACGATTGAGATTGACCCCCGTAAAATTCACACTTGCGTAGCGTCCTATGAGCTCGCCAAGCATATTCGCGGATCGTATTATCTGCTCGGTGCTCTTTTGGGGCGCTTTTCTCACGCGGTCGTTACCATGCCTGGCGGTTGTGATTTTGGGGTTCGCCCGATCGACCAGCACCTGAAGGGATTTGCTGCTCTGGGCGCTTCCTACAAATTGGATGGCGGTATGGTGGATGTGCAAGCTGAACAGCTCAAGGGCAGCCATATCTATCTCGACGTGGTCTCCGTGGGCGCGACCGTCAATATTATTTTGGCGGCGGTGCGCGCGAAGGGCATGACTGTAATTGAAAATGCGGCAAAAGAGCCGCACATCGTGGATCTTGCCAATTTCTTAAATTCCATGGGCGCAGATATCCGCGGCGCTGGTACGGATGTCATCAAGATCTATGGCGTCGATCGTTTAAATGGAACCACGTATTCCATCATTCCCGATCAAATTGAGGCTGGAACCTATATGGTTGCTGCAGCAGCAACCAGTGGCGACGTTTTGATTAAAAATGTGATTCCCAAGCATTTGGAATCCATCACTGCGAAGTTGGAAGAAATGGGTGTTGAAGTCACCGAATACGACGATTCCATCCGTGTCCGCCGTGAAGGAGCTCTCAACAAGTGTAATATTAAGACGATGCCCCATCCAGGCTTTCCCACCGATATGCAGCCACAAATTGCAGTCTTGCTATCCATCGCAAACGGCACAAGTATCATCAATGAGAGTGTGTGGGACAATCGTTTCCGCTATGTGGAAGAGCTGAAACGGATGGGGGCGCAGATCTCTGTAGACGGTCGGCTGGCAGTAATCGAAGGTGTGGAGCATCTATCGGCAGCACCGGTGAAAGCAACCGATCTCCGTGCAGGGGCTGCTATGATGATCGCGGCACTCTGTGCGCAAGGGACTTCCCAAGTGGAAGACATTCAGCACATTGAACGTGGCTATGAAAATATTGAAGAGAAATTGTGCCATCTTGGTGCTGACATCAAGCGTGTTCATATGTCAGAACCTGTGATTGCACGGGCGATTTAAAAAGACCAGAGTGGCGGTCCGCTAAAGTGGACCGTCCATTTTGCTATAGAAAGGGCGGTTGGCTCTCCCCTTGGCAAGATTTTGTCCGCTTTTTAGCGGAAGCAGTGGCAATGCTTATTATATAGGGTCCTCCCATGCGGGCGTTTTAATCGATGTTGGGCGTTCTGCCAAACAAATGGTACATATGCTGGACACATGCGGGATTGACCAAAAGGCTATTCAGGCCATATTTATTACTCATGAACATTCCGATCATATCAAGGGATTGCGTGTGTTTGCATCCCGTTTTCATATTCCTGTTTATTCGTCAAGAGGGACGTTGACCGCTCTCTTGGAAATGGGTTGCTTAAAAGGAGATTTTCCCGTGGAAGAGATTACACCCAACGGGATCGAATGTGCCGGTATGCTGATTCAGCCTTTCCGAACCCCGCACGACAGCGCAGAAAGCGTTGGATACCGTGTATTTACAGCAGATGGCCGCAGTGCTGCGGTTTCCACGGACTTGGGATATATGACCGATACCGTGCGCAGCGCCCTTTGCGGCTCCGATCTAATTGCGATTGAATCCAATCACGATGTGGGTATGCTGCGCAACGGCCCCTATCCCTATCCACTTAAACGAAGAATCCTCTCCCAAACTGGCCATTTAAGCAACTTGGCTTGTGCTGATGAATTATATCATTTTGCAGAACAGGGGACCACACGATTTGTTCTAGCGCATCTCAGCGCAGAGAACAATACGCCAGAACTCGCGTATCAAACCTCCGTATGTTCACTCGCTCTCTGCGGGATGAAAGAAGGAGCCGACTATACACTCCACGTTGCTCCCCGTGAAAACAGCATGGGAAAAACCATTCTATTCTGAGGGATTTATGCTCAACATCCAACTAATTTGTATTGGAAAATTGAAAGAAGCCTATTGGCGGGAGGCCTGCGCAGAATATGCAAAACGGCTTTCTGCTTTTTGCCGGTTTTCGATTTTAGAACTGCCAGAGAGCCGTCTTCCTGAAACTCCTTCCCGCGCACAAATCGAAGCTGCTCTACAAATCGAAGCAGATAAGATTGTTTCTTCTGTTGGAAACTCGCCTTTTATTGCTCTCTGTATTGAGGGAAAAATGCTTTCCTCAGAACAGCTTGCGGAGAAAATTGGTTCCATGGCGGTCAATGGAGCCAGCCGGCTTTGCTTTGTAATCGGAAGTTCGTTCGGATTAAGCGAATCTATAAAAAATGCCGCTGTATTGCGCTTGTCCATGTCTCCGATGACTTTTCCGCATCAAATGGCTCGTGTGATGTTATGTGAACAGACCTATCGTGCATTTCAAATTTTAAACCACGGAAAGTATCACAAGTGAATGAGCAACAGTCTCGAAGAAAATACAGGTGCCTCTGTTGGTTCTCAATCGTGCATTGGGAACCAACAGAGGCTTTTTATTCATTGTGCTTTATGCCCATCCCAGCATGCGAGCTGTTCCAGCGACCAAAAAACAGACCAGCATTCCGACCACCGTTGGAACGGCAAATGAAACCGCTGTCCATTTGAAACTTTTGGTTTCTTTTGCAATCGTCATACAGGTCGTGGAACATGGCCAGTGCATTAGAGAAAACAACATCGTACATACCGCTGTCAACCAAGTCCACCCATTATCCACCAAGAGTGTATGCAACTGCGTCAAGTCGCTCATATCCGTTAGGCTTCCCGTCGCCATATAAGTCATAATGATAATTGGGACTACGATCTCATTCGCCGGAAAACCTAAAATGAACGCAAGCAGAATGACTCCGTCCAGGCCGAGTAATTGGGCAAAGGGGTCCAAAAGGCAGCACAGTGTGCAAGAAGGCTGGCATCTCCATATTGAACATTTGCTAATATCCAAATAATCAATCCAGCCGGAGCGGCTACTACCACGGCTCTTCCAAGAACAAAAAGCGTTCGATCAAATATAGAGCGGACAATCACCTTTCCGATCTGTGGCCGGCGATAAGGTGGAAGCTCCAATGTAAAGGAAGATGGAATTCCCTTTAAAATGGTCCCGGATAAAAGGCGCGACACGAAAAAAGTCATCACAATTCCCAGAACGATGACTCCCGTCAAAATCAATGTTGAAAGTATAGAACCTCCCATCCCGGCTGTCCCAATAAAGAACATTGTAATGATGGCAATCATAGTAGGGAATCTCCCATTACAGGGGACAAAGGAGTTGGTAATCATGGCGATCAACCGTTCCCGAGGAGAATCAATGATTCGGCAGCCCACTATTCCAGCAGCATTACAACCAAACCCCATACACATTGTCAATGCCTGCTTTCCACAGGCATGCGCTTTTTTGAAATATTTATCCAGATTAAACGCGACACGAGGTAGATAGCCTAGATCTTCTAAAAGTGTAAACAAAGGGAAAAAAATTGCCATCGGAGGCAACATCACAGATACAACCCATGCCAAAACACGGTAAACGCCTTCCACCAGCATACTTCGTAGCCATACCGGGGCACCTATGGCAATAAACCAATCCATTAGGCGGTCCTGAATCCAAAATAGGCCGTCTGAGAGAAGCTGAGATGGATAATTGGCGCCTGTAATTGTCAACCAGAAGATCACACCTAAAAGAAGCAACATCACGGGAAATCCCGTCCATTTGCTGGTGAGGATTCGATCGATCTTCTGATCGCGCAATTCACGTTTTGTTTTTTCATGTACCACTACACCGTCGCAAATCTCTTCCGCCTTGCGAACAATACAGGATACAATTTGATCCCGTAAATCCTCTTGTGAAATTCCCCTGTTTCGCAGGCAGTTTTTCGCCTCCTGTAATTTTTCAGCCACATCTTCTTCTGCTATCAGGTCGAACCCCAGGGCATCGTTCAATGAACGGATCAGAGCGGTATCATAGTCTAGCAAACGCAGTGAGATC
This sequence comes from Anaeromassilibacillus sp. SJQ-1, assembly GCF_046693725.1. NCBI lineage: Bacteria > Bacillati > Bacillota > Clostridia > Eubacteriales > Acutalibacteraceae > Anaeromassilibacillus > Anaeromassilibacillus sp. SJQ-1. The sequence continues at coordinate 116,718 of NZ_JBKEIV010000013.1, forward strand.
CAACGCGCGTTATAATCTTCTCCACAAGCTGCTGCAACGGCAGGTTGTAAGAGGGATATAGCATCTTCAATCGGACGAATATAAGATACCGGAATCGAGGGCTTAGGGGGACAATCCAACTGTTCACAAACGGCATGCATAAGGGCGTCTAATCCTTTTCGGCTTCGGGCTGCAGCCGGAATGACTGGAACCCCGAGCCTCATTGCGATGCGTTCAAAGTCCAACCGGATTCCCTTGCGTTCCGCTTCATCCATCAGGTTGACGCAGACGACCACATTGCTGGTGATCTCTAAAGCTTGCAGTACTAGATTCAGGTTGCGTTCTAAACAGGTGGCATCGCAGACGACCACAACTGCATCCGGCTTTCCAAAACAAAGGAAATCGCGGGCGACTTCTTCCTCGGCAGAATGCGCCATCAAAGAATAACAACCGGGAATATCCACCATAATGAAGGGGCGACCCTGATATGTACAGGTTCCCTGTGCATTGGTCACGGTCTTTCCCGGCCAGTTTCCGGTATGTTGATTCATTCCCGTCAATTCGTTAAAAACGGTACTCTTCCCCACATTCGGATTTCCCGCTAAAGCGATTACTCGGTCGTTTTCACTCTGTCTTTTTACCACTAATCCCATATCTACAGCCTTTATTCCTGTAGAACCACTGGTCAAGCCCAAACTCATCACCCCATTTTAAAAATTGGCAGTACAAAGGAGGCGGGAAGCACTTCCCCGCCTCCCGGCAAGAATTCAGCCCACAAAAGGTCACCCATTGCACGCTACTAAGATATTAGAAGAATCCTCCGACCGCAGGGCAATTAATGCACCGCGAATCCGGTAAGCAACCGGGTCCCCCGCGGGACTTTTTTGCACACATTCCACTTCTGTCCCTTCAATCAAACCAATATCCTGCAATCTTCTACGCATACTCCCCCTGGACAACAGCGAGGATACACGCGCACGTTCTCCCTCTTTTAAATTCATCAGGGAATCTATGATTGAAAGCGCGCACGAAAAACGCGAAAGCGTTTCACGATAAATGCGAAAACTCACACGAGATGGAAGTCGTTCTGGTTAGATCGGGGCCAAAACCGAACCAGTAGAGGGCA